>JAPKAV010000108.1 GCA_028825115.1 Candidatus Nanopelagicales bacterium
GGTAACCCAATTCGATTGCAGATTCAAGGCGGTGATTAATTGATGAATCAGAAGCGGATGCGCGACCAATAAACAACAACTCCGCTGACACACCTGAATCGATGGCGGTAATAAATGCGTTAACGATTTCTACGGGATGCTTGCGCGCCTCCATGGTTCCTAGCCGAGCGAAACAAACCGGGCGCGAAGCGCAGTCATTGGTATCAAGGCCAGTTTTACCGGCGGAAACGTGATCACCACCCGGGTGGGCAACAGTGCATGGCAATGAGCGATCACGCCTGAGCCGGTTCCACACTGATTGGCGGGCAAACTCTGAAATACACACCACCGAATTCGTGGTGACCAACGCCCGGAAATAACTGTTAACTTCAACCGCTGTTCCAGGCCTAAAACGATAATTACTCGGAGCGGTCATGGGGAAGGTGTCGTACCCAATCATCATGGTGGGCATTGCTTTGGCGAATAGCGCGAAGCGCGTCAAAATCTGGGGAAGGTAGGTAACTTCAGGCAGGAACCAAATGTGACACGTGGACATGACTTGACTCAAAGACATAACTGGCGCACCACTTGTCACTAGTGCCAATCGAACTTCTTCGACCGCATTGCGATCACCGACAGTTTGCTCAATGGGTGGAGCAAAAGGAATGCTCAACAGTTCGGCTGCTTGCGCAGCATTCAGTGCAAGAAATTCACCACGAGGACTTTCCGGTAAAGGAGCAATGAAAACCGGTTCAACATCACTCTCTGGCCAGGTGATTGCCAGGTATTGCAGGACTCGCTGAATCCCTGAACCGTAGGGGTCGCGAACGAACTGCTCAATATCAATTCCAACGCGCATCTCACTTCACCCCAGCAATCGTCTCGAGGTAGCCCAAAAGTTTCTGAGCGTAAAGCTGTGGTTGCTTCCCGGCAAGGTAGGTAATTCGTTCAGACTCAACACTTGACGGATCGAAATCACTTTCGAGCACACTTTCAATTGCTTCAGAAACGAGCAGAGCGCTTACGTTGTCTGGGAGGCGGCGAATGTATTCCGGGGCGTCCACATCAATGGCGAGTCCCGAACTAGCCACCGCCCGGGTACCAAAAGCTGCGAGATCACTGAGCGGACCACTCACGCCGAGCTGGGGGCTAATCCGAAGTTGAACACCGAGGTCAACTGCCAGCAAGTAGTCACGAAATTCTTCCTCACTCACAAACCCGGTAACGCAGAACTCGTGAATTCCAGCAGAGCGCGCCGCCAGGTTCAGAGCTTCAATTACTGAAACACTTGCAGAGCCAACAAGGTGCAGTGAAACTTTGTGACCCCACTGACTCAGCCAACCTGCAGCCTGAATCACCTGATCACTCATTTTCGTTCGCGTGTCCACGTAACCAAAGGATGCAAGATGAATGCACGTGGAATCAAACCCGAGCCGTGCACGAGCTTCACTGCGCATGTCAGTAGTAATCACACTCGAGCCGGGCACTCGTTGATTTGCAAAAGGCAGTAAGACGGGTGTCATTCCAGTTTCTATTGCTAATCGTTGCGCAGCACTCTGCGCGTGTAACACCAAACCTCGCGAACGCCGAGCCACCTCCCACATCCCCGCATTTTGCAGCAGGCGCATGTCGTTAATCTGATCGTCCAAAGATGGTGAAATTTCGGTAGGCGCATTGGGATCCAAAGTCTTCAGCATTACCTGTTCAACACCTCCACGATCCCGCAAGGACATGTAGAACTCGACCATGCGCGTGTCATGTGCGATCACAACACAATCAGTCAACGTCGTGAGTTCAACGAAGGGCAAGTGGAAATGACTATTTCCGGCGACGACAACCATCACGTCAAATGAATGTTCCCCTGCGTTACCGAGTAGTTCATCAATGTTCTTAACGTCAATATCGATGCCGCTTTGTTCAGCAAGCGCCGAATGTGTCATCCCACCACTTGTTGTATACACGGTGACATCAGCCAAGTTCGCCAGTGCAGAAATTGTTGCCACCGAGAAATCAGCCACCCCGGTTGGTTGGGAGCCCCACGGAGTCGCGACCCCGATCCGCAGTCTCCCGGAACGACTGCTCCCAGCAATCCCACTAGCAACCTCAGCAGAGGGAACAGCAGACTCAAGCGGCGCGTGCTGATCAACAACTTGGGCAATAACGTCCTCTAATACCAAATGGGAATGCGATTGAAGCTTGCGCAGTTGTTTGGCAGCGGCTGGTCGGTCTCCCCGATACCGACGGATCGCTCGACTTGCAGCCTTTAGGTCTGCCGGATCAACTAGGTAGCCACCACTTCCAATTAATTCTCGGTGTGAGGCAATATTTGATGCAACCACGGGGGTTCCCGCAGCGAGCGCCTCAATCACGGGCAGCGAGAGACCTTCGTCAAATGAATTGACCACAACCAGACTCGCCGAACTCAACACCTCACCCATCCCTGAGTCAGAGATCCGGCCAAGGGTCCGAGCTTCACCGGGGCGCATCGCTGCAGCGATCGACCAATGGTGAACCCGCGTCTCTTGTCCGGCCATGCCCAACACCACGACATCGCGTTCTGGTTCCCCCGCGGTCGCCGCGCCAATTGCTGCCAATGCTCCAAAAGTATTTTTGCGGGGTTCATCGCCGGTCATCACGACGATTGCCCCGGTCGAATCTCCTGTTAAATCTCTTGAAGCATCAGACCCGGCCGTGTCAACCATCGCGCTAAGTTCTTGGGGCCACGCAACGCATGCAGAAACTGGGTGGCCAAGGAACTCTTCTAACTCACGTTTTGCTAAGTGGGAAATGCAGGCATACTCGTTGTAAAACTTCAGAGTGTCCAAACTGGCCGCGTACTCGGCCCGCGCTGCGGCATTGGCCAAATAGATGGTCGGGTAATGCACCGGAATGAAGTCAAAAATAATTGCGATTTTGTGGATTGAACTTTTCATAACAGACAAGTACGGATCAATGCTTCCAGTCATGGGCGAGGGTTGAACAAAAACCGCGAAGCCAGAAACGCCCTCTTCAGTAACGCGGCTGACTTGTTGGCAGGCTCCGGTCAACTCGATCGGGAGTTCCTGCAAACCAGGATCAGTTAACAACACGAGGCGGTCTTGTGGAACTGATTCGCGCACGGCTTTTAACGCGGCCAACGCGAAACGGCCAATTCCACGGTTACCAAATGCCGGTGATTGCAATGAGCGTGCATCGAATAGCACCCGAGAGCCGACCCCAGAATCAGGCTCCAAGTTCGAGGAATCAATCTGGTCCACGAGTCGCATTCGCGTTCTCAACGCGCCGCGAGCACGACCAAGCTCGTCACCGTGGTTATCCATTCTTCGATCAAGTTGGGAATTGGAATCCCACTGATTCTCTTTGAGCCAAACTGAAATTAGGTCTGAATCCCTCGATGTGAAACTCGTCAGAACTAATCCGGCAGGCGGAATCTCCGGTAAACCTTCTGGCCGGATCCATGCAACAACATCAGCGGGCGGGCTACCCAGGTAAGCCGGATTGGTGAGGTGTCCGAGGTTGACTTTCACATGCTTGAGGTGGCGGCGTCGAACCAGTGGGGTCTGAATGAACCCAGGTAAGCGGGTCTGCGCAACTCGAACTCGATGCAGAACGACTTTACCCAACCGAGTTACCTTACGTGAATAGCGCAATGATCGCGAGCCTTCAAC
>JAPKAV010000109.1 GCA_028825115.1 Candidatus Nanopelagicales bacterium
TGCGAACCTCCAGTGTTACTTGGCCGCGAATACCGTGCGGCTTGCCTATCCGGCCCACCGTTACCTGCACGTGAATTAGCGCTCGGCTGCGTCAAGGAAGTCTATGCGCACTCCGCGGCCTTCATTGATCGCCGAAACAACGGTACGTAGAGCCGTTGCCGTGCGCCCTGAGCGGCCAATTACTCGACCCATGTCGGCCGGATTGACACGAACGTCAAGTGCTTGGCCGGACTTACCGCGCCGGTCCGCTCGGGAGGTCACGCTGACGTCGTCGGGATTGTCAACGATTCCCCGAACAAGATGGGCCAGGGCGTCTTCGAGCATCAGGAAGTTTCTTCCTTGGCTGCCTCTGCTTGCGGTGTCTCAGAAGAAATGAGCTCTTCGACCTTCTCTACGACGGCTTCAACAACGTCGACGACGGCTTCAACAGCTTCTTCAACCTTCTCTGAAACAACCTCAACAACCTCTTCGACTTTCTCTGCAACGGCCTCAACAGCTTCTTTCACTTCTTCTTTGACTTCGAGCTTCTTAGGCTTGGTGGTCTTGGGGGCATTTGCGGCCTCGGTCACTGCAGCTTCATAGGCCAGAATTTTGTTGGGCTTAGGGGCGGCAACCTGGAGGGTGCCTTCAGCGCCCGGCAGACCTTTGAACTTCTGCCAGTCACCGGTTACTTTGAGGATGGCTTCAACTGCCGCTGTTGGTTGTGCACCAACTCCCAACCAGTACTGCGCACGGTCAGACTTGACCTGCATGATGCTGGGGTTCGAAATTGGCTGATAGATGCCGATTTCTTCAATTGCCCGACCATTGCGAGCGGTGCGTGCATCTGCAACCACAATCCGGTACTGGGGGGCGTGAATCTTTCCAACTCTTTTAAGCTTAATTTTTACGGCCACGGTGGGCTTTCTCCTCAAATAATGGGTGATGCGAATGCACTACACGTGGGGACATGTACTGATGTCGAATCCTGCGGACTTGTCCAAGAGCCGGTTGAGAGGGACCTTCCTTGTGCAATAGCGACGTAATGCTACCCGATGGGCAAATGAGCCCGTTCCCGGCCCGGGCTATTGGAGCAACTTTTTCAGGTCAGGGGGAAGTGAGCCCAAATCTGGTGGAGCGAGCGGGTCGGCGCTGGCGCCGCGATTGGGCACGGGACAGTTGACTCAAAATCACCTCCAGCCAACTCACAGCATGTTTAAAGATGTTTTTTTGAGAAAAATGGGACTGACGTGTGGCCAGGGAATAAGTCAAACCGCCAGTCTTACAATGCTCCATCCGTCTGTAGGCCTTAACCTTGTGGGCCCTAGCGTGTGACAGTGACGCCACATGCATGTGCGGTCACTTGCGAATTTTCGGGGTACTCGTAGCCAACCCATTCCAATCTCCGTGGAGTTCAGAAGCAAAAATCGCGCCCAGTACTCGAGACTACCGCCCAACTGTGTGCAAGTTCCGATTGCAAAATTGAGCCTCAACGAACAAGGGACTCACCATCAACCGCTTACTTCTACCGCGGTTGCTGAAAATTACCGCACTGGAGCCATGCCAATGTCCGGTTACAAGAGCAAAAAACCCTTTAGAGCAACTGCAATTTCTCGGAAACTCGAGGCAGATCCGACCTGTTTGTGATCCGGAAAATTAAACACTAATTGGTTTACTCCCGACCTCAATAGGCTTGAGTCAAAGGCAAATCCCATCTGAGCCGGTGACGCTTGATCAGGCGCGCCTGCAACAACCGTTATGTGTACAGGAGTTCCGTTGAGGCTCACATCAATGCGTTGAACTCCGAATGTATCCAATGGGATTTCAATACGCCCCTGAAGTTCATTCACGTCCTGATCTTGAAGGTTAAACAGCAGGCGAGCGCTTTCTCCTTCCGACCAGCGGCGCTCCCCTTCTGACCACCAAGCAGGCGTACCAAGCCAGAAGCTTTCGAGCGAATACCCCGGGGACCAAAATCCGGTGCTCCACCCCACGAACCCCAATTCGGGGGATTCCGGTGAATACTTCACCCCGGGTCGCAAGGCTGGCAGATTTTCAAGACGGCCAGTAGCTCGATCTTCGTGACCAGACTCGGACGCCATAAATTGCGGATAACGCAAGTCCCAGATCATCTCAGGAGCAACATCAACGCTGGGGTCGATGTACCAAAACCGTGAGTATGGGTTGTAGAGCCCCACGGCAGTATTAATCCACGCAGACCAGACCGCGAGTAGGACAAACACGCCCACTATTGCCTTGGCTCGGATAGCCGTCAAACTGCGGGGCCAGAGCACGACAACTGCAAGAAAGATTCCCGGAAGTACATCTATCATCAAACGAGGACCGAATGACCAACCACCCCACCAGTGCGGGAAGCGTGCAATGGCCAACCAATGGGCAATGAGCCAGCCCACGCCTAGCAGCACCAAAGCCCTTTCGTTGGCGCTTATCCTCCGCCAGCTGCTTAAGGTCAACGCTAGGATTAAAAGAAGTGGAGTGAAGACCACAAGCCCGCGGCCCGGACTAATCATTACTCCAGCTAGAGCGAGCCAGAACTCGCCACCGTCGAGACGTTGGGGCAGATAGTAGGAAGGCAGCCACATATCGAGAACTGTGTGGCTGAAGATCACGAAGGCCGAGATAACCGCCGCAAACGGTGCGAGGAACCATGGCAACCCTCGCCGCCAGCGAAGGGCGAGCAGCACGAGAACACCAACCGCAAGGAGTGCCGCCTGAGGTCGAATTATGAACGCTGCGCCAGTCAGAGCGGCGCTACCGACCAACCAGGAAGTCTGTTGCCGTTGCAGTGCGGTCACGAGACAAATGAGCGCGGCCAACGTCATTACCGAACCAAAATTGTGCGACCACAAAGCCGTCGCACCACTACTGGCAAATGAGGTGCCAAACCAGAATGACGTCGCCAGCAACAGCGACATCCAACGTCCTATGAATCTGCGCGCCATGATGTAGAGCAGTAAGAACGTCAAGATCGCTGAAGCTGCTGCAAGTGAAATTTGGATCTTGTGGTCGTTCATCACTACATCCACACCGAATGCACTCGTGAGAGCAATTACCGGCGCCACCAACAACGATGTGCCAATTGGGAAGTAGTAAAAAGTGCGATTATTGACGACCTCTACCCGGTCTCCGAGTACGGACTTCACGAGATCGGGGTAGTGATCTAGAGCCATGCCATTTCCTTGCACCAGACTTTCCGTTGCAAGCAGCGAACCCATCGGATCGCTGTCTGTAGTGCGGTTAGTTGCCGTAAGGACTACAAGACCGACCAGCATCGCCACCACAGCAACTGCGATTGTGGCTGGCCACCGGCTTCTAACTTTTTTTATTGATTGCGCCGCTTGCATCACAGGATCTTTACACTCGCGAAAATCCTGCATCACATCGGATGCCGGGCCATGCAAAGCTCGTGCGCCCTAAAGAATCCAACCGTGCCCACGAGTGGGCCTAACAAATGGCTTACTTGGGTGCTGGAGCACCAGATCGGTGACCGGTGAGAAGACACTCATTCCGACTGTATGTACACAATTTGCAGGGCTCAGTTAAAAAACTGATTGTGTAATGTTTCTACTGGGTCGGCGCTGGCACTGCCTTGGGCCGCGCGTTTGGCCGGGTTGCCGCTTCTCC
>JAPKAV010000034.1 GCA_028825115.1 Candidatus Nanopelagicales bacterium
GCGGAACTTTGTGGGACCTACCACTCACAAATGCTTTTTAGCGTGAAAGTAGTCGAGCGAGCCGAATTCAACGAGTACGTCGCAGGGTTGCGGGCTGCCGGACAAACGGGTTCGATGCAGACAGGCCAATCGAGCAATGATGGACAGCGACCAGAGGAGCGGAGAATATGACAATCCTGAATGACCGCCCGACAACTACGACCGGCACCGGTGACTTTGGCCCTAGCGTGGTGAGCAGCGCACCACAGCAGAGCCTTGGCAAGGCGGTCGTCAATTGGGTCACCTCAACTGACCACAAGGTGATCGGTTACATGTACCTGGTCACTTCAATGGTGTGGTTCCTCATCGCTGGCCTGATGGCTCTTGCAATGCGTGCAGAACTCGCTATCCCGGGAATGCAGGTTGTTTCCCTTGAGCAATACAACCAGTTGTTCACCATTCACGGCACGATTATGCTGTTCTTGTTCGCCACACCGCTTTTCGTGGGTTTCGGCAACGTGATTATGCCCCTGCAGATCGGTGCACCCGATGTTGCCTTCCCCCGGTTAAACATGCTTGGTTTTTGGCTCTTCCTATTCGGTGGCCTGATTGTTGTCGCCGGCTTTTTCACCCCCGGCGGTGCGGCAGCATTTGGTTGGTTTGCCTATGCCCCGTTGAGTAACGCGGTCAACTCACCTGAAGTGGGTGCAGATTTATGGCTACTGGGTCTGGTCGTGAGCGGTTTGGGCACGATCTTGGGCGGGGTCAACTTCATCACCACTATTTTCACTATGCGTGCACCCGGCATGACCATGTTCCGGATGCCGATTTTCACGTGGACAATCATGATTACCAGTTTGTTGGTACTTATTGCATTCCCGGTGCTGGCGGCAGCTCTGGCAGTGGCATTTATTGATCGGGAATACGGCGCAGTCGTCTTTGCGTCCGAAAATGGTGGTGCCATCTTGTGGCAGCACTTGTTCTGGTTCTTCGGACATCCAGAGGTGTACATCATCGCTTTGCCATTCTTTGGCATCGCCAGTGAGATCATTCCGGCTTTCTCGCGCAAACCAGTCTTCGGTTACAAGGGACTGATTTTCGCCACGATGTCAATCGGTGCCCTCTCGGTTGCAGTGTGGGCCCACCACATGTATGTCACCGGTTCGGTGTATTTACCGTTCTTTGCCTTGACCACCATGTTAATTGCTGTTCCCACCGGTGTGAAGTTTTTCAACTGGATCGGAACCATGTGGCGGGGATCTATATCCTTTGACACTCCGATGCTGTGGACCATGGGATTTTTGTTCACCTTTCTTTTTGGCGGCCTCACCGGGGTTATTCTTTCAGCCCCGCCCCTAGACTTTGCCGTGTCGGATTCCTATTTCGTCGTTGCGCATTTCCACTACACCGTTTTTGGCACGGTCGTGTTCATGATGTTCGCCGGGTTCTACTTCTGGTGGCCGAAAATGACCGGCAAAATGCTGGATGAGAAACTGGGTAAGATTCACTTCTGGTTGCTGTTCATTGGTTTCCAAGTGACATTCTTGGTTCAACATTGGCTGGGAGTACAAGGCATGCCTCGCCGCTACGGAGACTATCTTCCTATTGATAACTTCCAGACGCTTAACGTGATCTCGACAACAGGTGCGGCAATTCTTGGTGTCTCAACTCTGTTCTTTATTTGGAACGTGTTCAAGACTGCGAAGACGGCACCAAAAGTCACGGTGGATGACCCTTGGGGTTGGAGTGGATCCCTCGAATGGGCTACCTCTTGCCCACCCCCACGTCACAACTTCATTTCTCTACCCCGGATTCGTTCGGAGCGCCCGGCATTTGATTTACACCACCCTGAGCTGGCTGCTCCCGGCGCACACATAAACGCGGTAGTTCCGGTTTCTGGAGGTGAATCCAAGTGAGAATAGAAGGTGTATTATTTGGAATGGGTTTCGTTTTCTACGCCTTTCTCGCCGGAATCTACTGGTACTTCAGCCGGGATGAAGTGGGAACCACCGCACTTGCATTGACGGGTGCGCTCGCTTTCTTGATTTCTTTTTACGCGCTTTACACCTCAAAGCGGGTCTACCCTCGCCCAGAGGATCGCCTCGATGCGCAGGTGGACGAAGCAGACCCCGAATTTGGTTTTTACAGCCCACATTCGTGGTGGCCGCTTGCGGTCGGGGTTTCGGTCCTTGCCCTGGTGTTTGGTCTGATTTTCGCTGTGTGGCTGATCGTGTTGGGCGTGGCTGCGCTCATGTTTGCCGTGATTGGCTGGCTCTTTGAGTACTACCGTGGAGAATTTGCCCACTAAACGGTGTTTCGGAGTCGATTCCGCACCTTACTTGTCGTATCCTCAAAGGGTTTAGGCGTAGGGATGTGGTATATGCGCATACTGACAAGGCTGACCTAGACGTCATCTGACGAGACACATTGACAGCGCGTGGAGGGTCCGTGTTTTTCCCCAGCAAGAACCGCGCGCCTTTGATTATTCCCATTGCGGGCGTAGTCGCTGTGCTGCTGTTGCCTGGCTGTACCCCCAGGATGACCGTGAGTACCGCGGTAGTTGATCCCAACCCCACGGTGAGTATTGCCGCATTGCCGTTATCGGGGACAGATATTGACCCGCTAACCCAGGTTGTCGTTGAAGCTGAACTGGGTCGTTTAACTCAAGTGTCGGTGCTGGGCCCCAAAGGTGAGGTGCCCGGAATTCTTTCAGATAATGGTTCCCGATGGAGTTCAACTGGGGCGCCCTTGGAGTATTCCGCTAACTACGTGATCACGGCCGAAGCGGCAGATGCCCGGGGCCGGGTTATCTCTCTGGACTCGAAGTTTTCCACTCTTGAGCCCGAGAAATTTTTCACGGCCGACGTGTCCCCGAGTGAGGGTGAGGTGGTTGGTGTGGGTGAACCGATTGTGGTCACTTTCAACAAGAAAGTGGAGAACAAGGCCGAAGTTGAGGCCGCGCTGACCGTGCGCACCGGTCGATCAGTGTTGGGGGCGTGGGCGTGGCGGGATGAGCGCACAGTTCAATTTCGGCCCAAGGAACTCTGGCCCGGAGATATGAGCGTTGAAGTGGAGCTCAATCTCACCGGGGTGCAGGCCAAGTCCGGGGTATTTGGAAAAACGAGTACAAAAGATTCGTTTTCTTTCCGGCCTTCCATGGTGAGTGTGGTTGATGCGGACGCCTACACCATGGACGTGTTCCGGGGTGGAGAGTTAGTCAAAACTCTTCCGGTGACGGCGGGTAAGGCAGGTTTTGAAACCCGCTCCGGAACAAAAGTTCTGATCACTAAGGAGCGTTCCCGAATTATGGATGCGGCATCGGGTGGGACTTCAGAGGACAACCCGGAGTATTACCGGGTTAATGCCGAGTACGCAATGCGCATGACCTACTCGGGGGAGTTCGTTCATGCGGCTCCGTGGAGCGTTGGGAGTCAGGGCAGCGCCAATGTCTCCCACGGTTGCGTGGGCATGAGCACCACGGATGGGGAGTGGTGGTGGAATCAAAATGAAATCGGCGACGTTGTCATTGTGAAGAACACCTCGCGCATCCAAATCGATGATGGAAACGGCATAACTCTTTGGAATGCCCCGTGGGTTGAATGGTTAAAGAAGTCTTCGACGGGCCCGCAAATCACGAAACCATTACAGGTAGTCCGCTAAGTACCGCGGTTCCACCGAGAGGGTCTACGTGATCAACGCTGACCAAAACGTTTACATTGTAATCGGACCACCCGTGGGGAACGCAGATACATCCGCGTGACGCAGCGTCACTGACGGCGGTTTTATGTTTAGGGCATCGATGACTTGAAGGCTGTTGCACCCTTACTCTCTGCGCTCAACGGTGGCGCATTTGTTTGTGAGTACAAAACCAACGGTGACGGTCAAGCCACTTGGGATCTTTGGGAGTGGAGGTAGTCGCATCGACCGCACGCTAAAATCGTCGCAATGAAGGGGTTGGAGCATCCCATGACCTGGTTCGATTCATGGGGTGCTTGTGGATAATTTACTCTGAAATTGGATGGGAGGGGGGGGGCATAAGCAAGCGGACAGGCCGCCGCCCCCAGAGTGGATGTTTATGGAATCTCTGGAAATACGGATATAATTTGGGGCGAACATTTGAGATTCGTTGGGTGTTTTTGGCAGGCCGAATAGATGTTGTTTGGTAACGGATTACGCAGTGAGTTTTCGCCGCGGATGGAAAGGTTAAATGTGAAGGTTAATAAGTCGTCACCTTCGCTCCGGCCGAATCAGGAAATTCGCAGATATATGCGCGAGCATCGCCGTCTCTTGCACCGCTTTCCCGAGGTCGGATTGGAACTACCGAATACCCATGCGCATATTGCGCAGGAGTTACAACAGTTGGGTCTAGATGTTGAACACCGATCTTCAGCCGGGGTCTCTGCACGCGTTCCCGGATCGGATCCCACTGCTCGCCCACTGATCCTGCGAGCAGACATGGATGCCTTGCCAGTGACAGAAGAAACGGGTGAGCCTTTTTCATCAGAGATAGTGGGGGCCTCACACGCGTGTGGTCACGATCTGCACATGGCGACCATGTTAGGCCTGGCGCGCGATTTGGTGGACAACCCACCGTTGCGTGACGTGATTATTGTTTTTCAGCCTGGTGAAGAGACAGATCGTGGAGCCGTGCCAACTCTTGAGCATCGAAATCTGCAGATCTCTGAAGCTGACACCTATGCAGTCCATGTTAATTCGGCGCTCCCTTTAGGAACAGTCAATTACCGATTTGGAACCTTCATGGCCTACGGCGATTGGTTTTCCATTGATATTAAGGGTGTGGGCGGGCATGCGAGTGCGCCGGAGCGTGTTGGCAGTCCCATTCGACTCGGTACTCATTTCCTTGCGGAAATGATCAAGGTAGCGAAGGCACTTTCGCGAGAAGGGGAGAGGGCTGTCGCTACCGTGACCGAATTCAAGTCCGGAAACACGATTAATGTTATTCCTGCTACCGCAAGATTACGGGGAACTATTCGCGCGAGCAATGATGCAGTGCGCACTAAACTAATTAGTCGTCTGCAGGAAATCATTGAACTAGACCACCGAGATATGGCGGCGCAACTTGAAATTATGCAAGGCTACCCGGCAGTGGTTGCAGACGATCAAGCACTGCAAGACTTGATTTCAGTTTTAGAGGAGGGGCATTTAGCAGAATCGCTAGTGAGGATGTCCGAGCCTTCAATGGTTATTGAAGACTATTCCTATTTCTTACAAAAATGGCCGGGTGCGATGGTCTACGTAGGCGCGCAAGCCGAAACGAACCCATCTTTTAATCATTCTGCCGATGCCCGGTTCCATGAAGAAGCCATGGACACGGCTTTCACCGTGTTTAGAACGATTGCAGATGCTGCACCAAGGGCTAAGACAGGCTAAATCCATGTTCGGGTAAATCTATAGCGCTGATCTGCGTTGTTATCAGACCCGCTAACTGATATGAGCACTCGACTGCATTGATTAATGGTTTCAGCCTGCAAGGAGATCGCCACAGGGGTGAAGAGGACATTGCCGCCGGTCGTCGACAACGCGGGACATCAGCAAATGGGGTAGGCCGAAACTTGCACTCGCAACTGCTCAACTTTCTCTTTCAGCACATGGTGCGTCTCGGCTTTTGGAAGCGAGAACAAGGTAGCCGGCTTGAAGTAGGCGTGCCATGCTTTAGCTAAGATCAAAAAGTGCAGAGCCCACGATCGCTATTGGAGAAGATTGCGCAGATTTTATCGAGTTTTTTGCCCTAACTGGTCAATTGACCCAAGGACGAGGTTCCAATAGGCGCTGCGATCCAATGTAACCGCAATCTGCGCATTTGCAGCGAAGGAGTATCTGTTGTGGAGATCCACGATCGTCTCGCCACGTGACCATTTTCCTTCGAGTTCAACTGCAAGGAAACTGCTTTGCCACTGGATAACTGTGGGATCTACAAGGGCGGCGACTGTGCAAGGATCATGGACGGGCGGGGATTCAAAGCTCCACACGGATTCATAGGAGGAACCGAAAAACCCCATCCACTCGGCGCAGATTTGACCTAATGGATGATTCATGGCGCGCATCTGTTCGACGACATCGGGGGTGGCGAGCGCCTGATGTGTGAGATTCAGACCCACCATGCGGAGCGGGATCCCTGAATCAATAACTTGTTGTAATGCTTCTGGATCGGCGTAGGTATTGAACTCAGCTGAAGGAGTATGGTTCCCTCCACTGGTTGAGCCACCCATAAAGATGACCTCGCGAACGTTACCCATAACCTCAGGGTGATCCCTGAACAGTTCAGCCGCATTTGTCATGGGTCCGGTGACTACCAAGGTGACTGACTCGTGGGATCGCTCAATGAGAGATTTGATGAGTTGCACCGCGGGCAGTTCACTTGCGAGGAAGGCCGGTTCCGGAATGTCGGGCCCATCGAGTCCTGATGTGCCGTGCACGTAATTGCCGAGCGCTGTAGCGCCCATCAAAGGACCGGAAGCGCCTTGGGCTACAGGAACGGACGTTTCACCTGCGAGGGTCAAAATACGTAAGGCATTGCGTGTGCCATCTTCCACGGCGCAATTTCCAAAACAAGTTGTGACTCCGAGCAGTTCCACTCTGGGCGATGCAACTGCTAAAAGAAGTGCAATAGCGTCATCGTGTCCAGGATCACAATCAATGATAATCGGGAGGGGTGAGTGCATCATCGCTACTCACTAGCACCGTTAGCGAGATACGTGATCATACCCGCCATAAGTGGTGCGAAACCACTCCAATCTAGGAATTCTTGGGGGCACCAATGTGGTCCGATGTCTGAAGTCCAAACTAGCGTGCGGCCTAACCCGTAGCTTCCTGTCGCTATCAGCACATCTTCACCGACGGTTGCTACGACTTCTGCTTCGTCTTTGGCACATACGCGGTTGTACCCCAAAAGGCTTGGCGCGTCGGAGGTGATGAGTGCAGCGAGCTCGTGGGTTGTATCCGCAGCTCGAGCTTTCTCGCCGGCAGAACATTCCACTCGGTCATCGAAATCGCTCATGGTGACCGGCAAAGATGTCGCTAGCGGTGAGCGAGCGAAGTTGGCACGGGCTTGGAAACCCTGAAAACTGAGGTACCCGCCTGCCATCATTAGTCCTCCACCCGCGAGTACCCACTCGTTTAAAGCGTCGAGTCGGCTGGGGCTGGCCTGCCCATGGAGCCATGTTTCTGGGGGGAGTTGGAGGGAGTTTGCCCCGATATCGCTGAGCACAATCACGTCGAATTTTTGGCATTCGTCAACCGTTTTGGGAAAATCTTGTGGCACATCATGCGCTGGCATGTGGGTTACAGATATATCGAATGTTGCGAGGGCAGCAATGTAGGCGTCAGCTCCTGAGTGATAGGTGACGCTGGAGAAACTATCAAACCCCTTGAAGTGCGTTGATTGTGAGATCCAAGTCTCACCGGCGAGCAGTACTTTAATGGACATGGTTCTCCTTAGGTAATTCAAACATTCGACG
Source organism: Candidatus Nanopelagicales bacterium (assembly GCA_028825115.1). Classification (GTDB taxonomy): domain Bacteria; phylum Actinomycetota; class Actinomycetes; order S36-B12; family S36-B12; genus UBA4592. Next base: position 7,458 of record JAPKAV010000034.1, read on the forward strand.
AGGGTTGGTCACCAACAGCTGCTCAATTAGGGCCGTATCTGCACCCATGCGCTGTAGGCGCGGGGCAAAGAATTGCAGGATGTGGCCAAATCCAGGGCCACCATTTGAGCGTAAAAGTGATTTGAGAAAGATGTCCTGAGAGATCAGAATCTGTTTGGCAAAACCAAAGTCGGCGAGACGCAAAATATTCGTTGCGTTTTCAGAATCGCTCGGGCATTGCACCCCTTGATCGGCGTAGAAGACCTCCATTCCGATCATGTCGTATTGCAGCCAAGCGCCCCTGTTGGCCAAACTTGTTTGGTAGTCGGTGTCCTCGCCAGAAGGCCCCATGTGACACAACACCACGTGAGCAGGATCCACTCCCACATCCTCGAGCATGTCTAGGACTTGGTGGCCAAGCCGAAACCAACCTGGAAGGTGGACTTGAATAGGAAGTTGGCTGCTAGTTTGGACCTTACCAGCTGCCCGGAGAGATTTTTGTTCTGCTGGAGTGAATTCGCTGCTCACGCCAATTTCTCCGATGATTCCCGGGCGTACTCCGTCCGTGCCATGTTTTAAGTCAGCTAACATCAGGTCAATCAGATCCTCTTCTGAGCTTGTCTTGATTTCTGGCGGCTGCGAGGAGTCCAAGTAGAAACCAGTTCCAGCAATCACGTTTAGTCCGGTGGCAATACTGAGTTCACGCAGCCGAGTCAGATCACGCCCGATGCTGATTGAAGTAGTTTCAACGATACTCACTCCGCCAAGATCTCGGAAATACCGCAGCTCAGATTCAGCAACTTCCATGTTTTGCATTTGGCAGTTATCTAGATTACCGAAGGGGTCGTTGCGCAATTCCCACAAGATTTCCGCTGACACGATGGCGTCTCGGTAGGTATCAGGGTCAACTCCGCTGACTTGGGATGGCTGCCACCAGGAGCGAACATCATTGAGAAGGTGTTCATGAGGAAGGCACACGCCAAGTTGGTCGGACTGGATCTTCCCAGTGACAGACATTACCTCTACGGCTGGAGCAAGGGTCATACCTTACGCCGCGTGAAACTGTCGATGGCATTTTGATTTAACAACATAGCGATAATCAAGATTACACCTTGGGTGATGGGCACCCAGAAAACGTCTACACGCAGCAGCACCAGGCCATTTGCGATAATGCCCAATGTGAGTGCGCCGACGAACGTTCCCATGACGGATCCACGCCCGCCCAAAAGGTTGGTGCCACCAAGGACGACAGCCGTGATCACTTCGAGTTCGAAAAGAGTCCCTGAGTTTGACGACCCACTTGCAAGGCGTCCAGCGATGAGAACACTGGCGATGCCAGCAAAAGTTGCAGACAAGATCAGCACACTCATCTGGATTCTCTTAATGTTTACACCTGAGCGGCGAAGCGCTTCGGAGTTCGAACCTACAGCAGTGACATATCTACCAAAGCGCGTCTGTGTGAACAGGAACCAGCCGCCTGCGACGGTGAGTAGGGCGATCCAGAAGGGCACATAGATTCCGAGAATTTTTCCCTGACCCAGCCACAGGATCCAATCAACAGTAATCGGGGTGCTGTACCCCTGAGTGATTAAAAGAGCGACCCCTCGAAGGGCAATTAGAGAGGCGAGCGTCACGATGAAGGCGGGTAATCGACCGTAGGCGGCGAGTATGCCATTTACGAGGCCGGCAAAACCTGCAATCGCGATGGTGCCTATTAGTCCAAGAAGCGGATTTCCCGTTGCAATCATAAGGGCCAACGCAGATGATGAAAGCCCGACAATTGATCCCACGGATAAGTCGATCTGGCCAGTCGTGATTACCAGGGTCATCATGACTGCGACAATAATCGTCGGTGAGATCTGCCTTCCCACGTTGACTAAATTTTGTACTGTTAAAAATGCATCGGCTTGAATGCTGAAAAAGGCAAAGAGAATAAAAAAAACGCCAACGATGCTAATGATGTTGAAATTCTTTGCGATAAATTCGTACGTAGGGGAGCCATGCGTGCGGCGGGAGTCCTGGGGAACTTGTTCCGTCGCCTCTGTGCTCACTTCATCTTCCCATCATTGCGTTGACGAGACCACCAAGGTCAGTTTTGCTTGGGTCGAGCTCTTTCCATACTGTTCCCTCGTAGATCACCACAAGTCGATCTGCGACCTCGAAAAGGTCTTGCAGTCTGTGGGTGATCAAAATGACACTGACACCGCGTGACGAAATGTCGCGTATGAGTTGGAGGACAGTTTCGACTTCCTTAGCAGCTAGCGCCGCGGTCGGTTCGTCAAGCACAAGAACCTTGGGGTCAAAAGTGACGGCGCGTGCGATAGCGATCGCCTGACGTTGACCCCCAGACAAGGTACCGACCATTTGATTGGTGCGCTTAACTCGAATGTGCAGTCTGTCCAAGTGTTCAAGGGCTTCTGCATGCATGCGTTTGTGGTTAAGTTTGCGGGTAATCGGATGGTGGATTTCACGCCCAAGAAATAGATTACTGGCGACATCGAGGTCATTGCACAGGGCCAAGTCTTGGTACACCATTTCGATTCCGAGTTCGCGAGCCTCACGCGGTCCTTGCTTGACCACGGGAGCTCCATCGATTGTCATGGTCCCAGAATCAGGAATTTCGGCGCCGGCGAGCATCTTCATGAGTGTGGACTTGCCAGCGCCATTATCGCCGACAAGTCCAACAATCTCACCAGGAGCAATAGAAAGGCTCACGCCGCGTAGCGCCTCAATGGCCCCGAAACTCTTCCAAATTTCGGTCATTTCGACGCGCGCCGTTGCTGTGGAGTCGACACTCACGGGGGAGCCTCCCTACCGCACTTGATGATGAATTTTGATCATGAAACTTGCTAGTTATTAGGGAAAGACGACCCGGTATGGCTCGACATCACCTGGTGTGACAATGGCGATTGGCACATCAATAAAGCCGGCGGCTGTTCCTCCGTCAAGAAGCGACTTGATTTCGTTGACTGCCTCGACACCCTCTGTGCGTGGGTCTTGCTGCACGATTGCAATAACTGAACCTGAATCAAGTCCGGAAATAACTTCGCGGGTGAGGTCCCAACCGATGATCTTGGTTGCCGAAGCTGCGTCCAGAGCCGATACTGCTCCAACCGTAGCTGGCTCACCTGTTGTGTAGATGTAGTCAAGATCAGGCTGTGCTGTGACGAGGTTCACAGCCGCGTCGGCTGCCTGCTCTTGCACATTGTCACCGGAAACGCTTTGGGTGAATACCATTCCATTTGCGTCAACAACCGCTTTGAAAGAGTCCTCGCGCTGATTTTGAATAAAGGAATTCTTGGCACCGATCACGCCGTATGAAGTTCCATCAGCAAGGCCTTCGTCGACAACCCACTGGCCGATTTCAGCGCCGGCTACTTCGTTGTCTACTCCGACGAACGTGTCGTAGTTGCCCTCGTCAAGCTTGGCATCAATTGCGACCACTTTTATGCCATCGGCCATTGCATCCTGAACCGCAGGAAGCACGCCGTTGACATCAATCGCGACAACAATGAGACCAGTTACTCCTTGAGTAACGAAGTTCTCAATGTCACTGTTTTGCTTTGCTGGGTCACCATTTGCATTTGCGATTGTCAACTCGCATCCAGCCGCTGCAGCGGCTTCTTCTGCACCTTCGTTCATCTGCGTAAAGAACGCTGCAGTTTGATTGATTTGTACCATTCCAATGTCGCAATCGGAAGCTGAGTCGTCACTGCTGCAAGCTGCTGCAGTGAGAGAGAGCGCAATCGCGGCCGCGAATGCGGTAGCGCCCTTTCTGGTTTTGGAATTAGGTGCTTTCATGTGTAACTCCTGCCTATTGTGGTCACTAATTTCGGAAAACGTTTTCCGAGACCTCTATGCTACGCAAAACGGGAGATATTTGCCTCATGAATAACTAAAATTTGCATAACGGTTTGGAATCGGAGGTGAGATGGAAACCAGCGGATTGGGCCGGGACAGCATCACGATTCGCGATGTTGCCATACACGCTGGGGTCTCTATCGCTACCGTTTCACGGGCGCTTTCGCGAAACCGACCGATGTCACCGCAACTTCAGGAGAAGGTTCTCGCCTCCGTCGATGCATTGGGTTACCGCCCGAACCTGGTGGGTCGAGCCTTGCGCCAAAAAAAGACTTCAACCATTGGTTTGATTGTCCCTGACTTAGAGAATCCGTTCTTCTCCGCGTTGACCCAAGAAGTAAGCCGCCGATTTTCCAAATCTGGCACAGATGTCCTTGTTATCAGTGCTGACAACAGTCTGAAGTTAGAACTTCGCGCAGTGCGCGCGTTTCTCGGTCGGCAAGTGGATGGCCTTGTTATGATTCCATGCGATGAAATTGAAAGCGGAGAGTCTGTGCATTTGGCGAGCACCGGCGTATCAACGCTACAGCTTGACCGGTTTGTAGATGGTGTTGACTTATCTTTTGTAGGGTGCGATAACACCGCGGGCATGAATCTAGTTATTAAACACATAAATGAATTTGTGGATGAAACCAGTCATCCAGTGATCATTATTGGGGGTGGAGGGTCAACATCCTCTGGTCGTGAGCGATTGCAGGAACTGACTTTTCACCGGCCAAGCAGCCTTGTCTTTGATGGCAATTTCAGTTTTGACTGGGGAAGGCAGGCTGCGGCAGAGATCTTGTCCAAGGGCATTAGAAGCGGAACAATTGTGACTACTGCGGACGTGATAGCGCTCGGTGTTACGTCCGCGCTAACCACCACAGGATATTCGGTGCCAAAGGATTTTCGGGTCATCGGGTTCGATGATGTGGGCGTCGCCTATCTTGCTCATCCGACACTCACGACTGTTAGCCAGCCGTTGACAGACATGGCTGACTCAATTTTTTCTTTCATGATTACCAATCCACAGAGTTCACAACATCAAGCAAGGAGAATCTTTTGGCCTGAGCTGGTCGTGCGCGAATCCAGCCCCGCCTTACACATTTAACGGCACTGACAGCGGGCGACAGGTTTGCACGCTGCCGGACTCTTCTGTCGCTCGACCAATCGCACATACAAGTCAAATGGCCTGACCTATGGCAATATGGCAGCCGCTGAAGGCAGTGCCGCAGCGAGTTTGGGGCGTTTCCCGTTGGCTCGTGTGGGGTTCCGCGGGTCTTTATTGTTGTTAAGTTACCCAGTTCCGCATATGTGGACCGTGGCGCGCACCTATAGTGGGAACGCGTGATTCATTGCATTCAGCGCGACCTGCACTCCAAGAATTAGGAGCAATTGCATGTATGCCGTAACAAACCCAATAGATGAAACGCTAGTCCAGAAGTTTTCCACATGCACGGAGAGTGAGATAGATGGTGCCGTATCTGCGGCCCATCAGGAGTACCTCATCTGGTCAAGACGTGATCTGGATATGCGAACCGCCATTATAAATAAAGCTGCCGCGCTTTTTGCCGAGCGTTCCGATGAATTTGTGGCAATTATGTCACGTGAAATGGGTAAACGAGTGAGTGATGCTCGAGGTGAAATGGAAATAGTGTGTAAGATTTTTTCTTACTACGCGGACAATGCCAGACAGCTCCTCGCCGATGAAGAGTTTCCGATCACCGGTGGCACAGGTACTATCCGCAAAACTGGGGTGGGTCCGATTCTGGGGATCATGCCGTGGAACTACCCGGTCTACCAGGTGGCCCGTTTTGCCGCACCAAATCTGGTCCTGGGCAACACGGTCCTGCTCAAGCATGCTCCCATTTGCCCAGAAACGGCGCTTGCAATTGAGCAACTGATGCATGACGCAGGAATCCCCAAGGGCGCGTATGTCAACATTTTTGCCTCACACGAGCAGGTAGCCACCATCATTTCTGATCCTCGGGTTCACGGCGTCTCGCTTACCGGGAGTGAGCGTGCAGGCGCTGCTGTTGCCGCCGAAGCTGGCAAGCACTTGAAAAAGGTTGTCCTCGAGCTTGGTGGATCTGACCCCATGGTGATCCTTGACTCTGACGATCTTCCCGCACTCGCTCACCGCGCCGCTGAAGCCCGGTTAGACAATATGGGCCAGGCGTGCAACTCCCCCAAACGCATGATTGTGTTACAGGATATTTACCCCGATTTTGTGACTGAACTCGTAAAAGATTTCACGGGTTACGCTCCCGGTGATCCAATGGTGGAGGGCGCCACTTTGGCCCCGTTAAGCACCAAGGTTGCCGCTCAACGAGTTCACGCGCAGGTGGCTCGAGCCCGAGAACAAGGCGCAAGCATCGAGTGCGGTGGCAATTTGATTGGGGAAGTCGGCGCCTACTTTGAAGCAACAGTGATTACCGGTGTTACCCCGGCCATGGACATTCACCACGAGGAAGTCTTTGGACCCGTGGCGATTGTCTACTCAGCTTCACATGAAGACCAAGCACTCGAATTGGCCAATGACACTCCCTTTGGTCTGGGCTCTTCGGTCTTTGCAACCGACCCCAAGCGGGCCATGGCTTTTGGCCGTCAAGTTGAAGCCGGCATGGTGTACGTAAATAACGTCGGTGGGTCCCAAGCAGACCTTCCCTTTGGCGGCGTTAAGCGCTCGGGTATCGGTCGGGAACTCGGCTACCTTGGGATTGAAGAGTTCATGAACAAGCAAGTGATCCGCGTTCTGGATTGAAGCACGGACCACTCATGTTCTGGTGATGCGCCCCGGACTGCGTCAACTTCTTCGCGAAGGTAGCCGGCGCCCCATCAGAAGAAACTGTTATTACTGTCGTTGGTCGATCTGCTCTTGATTGGTCATGGGCATCCCCGGGTGATGCAGGACCCCACCGTGACCTACTGGATCTTCGTCTTGAAACTCATATTCGTGTAATGGGGCTTCGAGCCCGGCGCTATGGGCGGCGTGGGCTTGGCCCGCTTCGATCTCGGCATCGGTGGGGCGCTCAATGTTGTCCCGCAGGAAGAAACTCGAAACTTTATGGCGCAGCTGATCAATCCGGTAATGGGGGTTGCGTACTCCATCGGGATCAGTTTTAACCGGAGCGGGGAGGACAGGGAGATCTTCCTTGGCGGAAATTATTGCGAGCTCCTTGTAGTTCAGTGGCTGGTGAACTTCGATGAACTCTCCGTGCGGAAGGCGCAGCACTCGGCCTGACTCGTAGCCGTGCAGAAGTTTCTCGCGATCCTTGCGTTGTAGCCCCAGACAGATGCGTTTGGTGACTACGAAGGCAATCGGGGGAGCGACAATCAGCAGCACTCGCAACGTCCATGCGAGTGCATTGAATGAAAGATCGAAGGTGGTGGCGATGATGTCGTTCCCACCACCGATCCAGAGGATTCCGTAAAAGACAATTGCGACCACCCCGATACTGGTGCGAACTGGCGCGTTTCGCGGACGCTCGAGCAAGTTGTGTTCGCGCTTGTCACCAGTTGCCCACGCCTCTAGGAACGGATAAAACGCGAGAACGGTAAACAGAATTCCAGGAATGATGACAGAGGGGATCAACACGTTCCAGGAGATGGTGAACCCAGCGATTACGCTTTCCCAGTTCGGCATCAGGCGAAGGGCGCCATCAAGCCAGCCGATATACCAGTCGGGTTGGGTGCCCGCTGAAACTTGATCTGGCATGTACGGGCCGAAGATCCAGATCGGGTTGACCGTGACTAGCCCACCGATCAGGGCGATGATGCCGAAGACAATGAAGAAGAAACCGCCGGCCTTTGCCATGTAGACGGGCAGCAGCGGGTAGCCCACAACGTTGTTATTGGTGCGACCTGGTCCAGGGAACTGGGTGTGCTTCTGGGTCCAGACCATCATGAGGTGGGCGGAGATCAGACCCAGGAGGAGTCCGGGGATTAATAGAATGTGTGCCGCGTAGAGCCGGGGAATAATCTCGGTTCCAGGGAATTCACCGCCGAAGACGAGAAATGCTGCCCACGTTCCCACAAGTGGGATGGACTGCAAAATTCCTCGAATAATTTGAAGACCGGTACCTGAGAGAAGGTCGTCGGGGAGTGAATAGCCCGTGAAGCCAGCACCCAAGGCCAGAGCGGTCAGCCCCACACCAACAAGCCAGTTGAATTCACGTGGCTTGCGGAACGCCCCCGTGAAGAACACGCGAAACATGTGAACCGCAATTGCGGCAACAAAGATGAGAGCTGACCAGTGGTGCATTTGGCGAATCAGAAGGCCACCACGAACCTCGAAGGAGATGTCGAGCGTAGATGCGTAGGCCTGTGACATCTCGACCCCTTTGAGGGGAACGTAGGCCCCGTTGTACACCACTTCAACCATGCTGGGGTCATAGAACAACGTCAAAAACGTGCCTGTGATCAGCACAACAATGAATGAGTACAGGGCGATTTCACCGAGCATGAAAGACCAGTGGTCCGGAAATACCTTGCCCAGGTTGCGTCCGAGAAACTTGTTGCTACCGAGGCGCTGATCCACGTATTTGGCGGTTACGCCACCTACCTGCTCAATCGGGTGATCTGTTGTTGCACTCATGCTCTATCTCGCTCCCAGAAACTCGGTCCCACTGGTTCGGCAAAGTCCTCTACCGCCACTAAATATCCTTCCTCATCTACCGTAATTGGCAACTGCGGCATATTTCGAGCAGCAGGCCCGTAAATTACCGCGCCAGAGTCAGCGAGGTCGAAGGTTGACTGGTGGCACGGGCACAATAAGTGGTGCGTGCGCTGTTCGTATAGTGCAATTGGACAACCCACGTGGGTGCAGATCTTGGAGAAAGCCAGGATCCCGTTGTAGTCCCAGCCTTGACCTTGCTGTGAGCGAATCTCGTCAGGATCCATGCGAACTAAAATAATCGCGGCCTTGCCCCGGGCGTTGAGGTTGTGTTCTTCTTCTTGAACCTCCATAAGGTCTTCGGGTAGAGCAGACACTAGGCCGCCAACGGGAAGGTCTTCGGGGCGAACAGGCTGGTAGGTGCCGTCGGAAACGATTCTTTTTCCTTTGGCCCAAAGGGTGTTCGACAGAACTTCGGTGGGGTTTTCGCCGGGCGGGGTGACCCAAAGATCGCGCAAAAAGACTACGAGCGGAATGGGAAAGAATGCCAGCGCCCCCAGTAAGGTGCGCCGGATAATTTTGTAACGGGCGAAACCAGATTCGTCCTTGCCACGTTCGTAGTTGGCGACGGCGAGATTGTCTTCTTGGGAGTCGGACACCATGTCGTGGCGATCCTGCACAACTTCAACGTCTGGCATGAGTTTCTTTGCCCATTGAATCGCACCAGTGCCGATCAGCAACACCGCGATCCCGAAAGTAAATCCGAGGGCCACATTGCTGGCACCTACTTCACCAAGAACCGGGATGTACACGTTGCTGGTCTTGTCGATCATGACATAAGCGGCAACTGAAAGCACCACGAAAAACATAGAGAGCGCAAACATGGCGGCAACTTGGCGTTCGGCTCGACGGGCTGCTTTGGGATCGGTGTCGGTTACGCGCAACCGGTGTGGAATCTCGGCAACCGGGGAGTAGCCCAGCTTTGCTGGCGCCGAGTGTTCGTGCTCACTAGGTGTATTTTCAGTGGGAGTGAGTGCGGTCATCGCGCTTTGATTCCGATCCAGACGGCCGCTGC
>JAPKAV010000110.1 GCA_028825115.1 Candidatus Nanopelagicales bacterium
CACCAACAGCGTCTACGGCCCGAAGCCTGCTGGGCATGATGAAGCCGGAACTAGGAGTATTTGACTCACAGCGCAAAAGTGTTTTCGCTCAGTGGATTCTTGGCCTCCCACTGGAGGCTATCGAGTCCTCTTCGCTAAAGGATCTTTACCTCAACGATCATCAACCAGGCGCTGCCCGGTTTCGTGTCCACAACGGTGACGAGGCTTCCAGTGGCGAGTTCTTGAACTGGCTTACGAAGTTCAACGGGGCACCACTTAAACGTGGCGCATCTCGTCTTGTAATCCCGTTGAGCACAGGAGCTTTCATCCAGGGCGCTAGTCGTGCAGCGAACTTCTAGAAAACCTCTGGGCCATCACTACCGGGGACATCCGGTGTTTGTGATTGTGCCGTCGGGGCAGGTTGTGTTCGACCAAATAAGGCGGGAAAGAAACGCACGAGTCAAGTCCGTGGCGATTTATCGAGAATCGAGGCAGCACATGGTTCGTTATTCCACAGCGCTCATGGGAGTGGTGATAGAGAACGACATAATGTTTTCAATCTGAAAGTACTGGTAAGACCGATCAGTTTCTTCAATGCTGTTTTCAACAATGTCCGTCGCCCCGGACGCCTTGTTAAACGCGGCACCCAGTAGTTCTTCAACGAAGAACGTCTCGGCATCAGCCAGCGGCAGGTTGGTCGTTGCATAAGTGGCCGCGCCTGAGGTTGACGCGAGTGCAGTGGCAAATTGTTCGCTGTTGAATAGGCCGTCAATCGAGATCTCTCCAACATTTCTTGTCTCCCGCATCCAAGTTATTGAGACGGAGCCGTTGCCGACGCTCGGGTCCGCCGCTTCAAACTCAAGAAAAAAAGTGTCTGCCTTCATATTGAGAATGTCTTTGTTACTGCTCGTCGTGATGGTTTGCGGGAGCAAGAAGCCGGCCCCGAAAGCCTCGACCGCTTCATTCCATTTGGCTGGTAATTCGTCAATCGTGACGCCCAGCGATCCAAGCGTTAGTTCGGATTGCTCGTCCACTTCTGCTTCTAAATCCTCCAAGGCTTCGTCCACATCTGCCTCTAAATCCTTCAAGGCTTCTTCCACAACTTCCTGGATTGCTGTCTCGTTGCTCGTTTCCGAAGAGTCAGGGAGTAGGGCGCCAAAGGCCAGCAGCACTAGCCAGGCAGCACCAATGGCGATCGCCGCTGTAGCCATCCCAACACCTTTGCCGGCTTGCTTGGCCTTACGTCGGCCAATGAACCCCAAAATCACGCCTGCGATTGCCGTGATACCCGTGAGGCCGAAAATTGAAAGGACCAGGGCTGCGATCACAATCCCTGGAGTCTTGGCTGGCACTGATGGCGGGTTCGGCGTTTGGCTTGATTCTTCAGTGGTCATTAGTTTCCCTCCAGAAAAACTTCATTTTTGACGCTTGGGTGTACACGTCGAGACATTTTCCACACTTATCGGCGTGCGTTGTGTTCTTCATGGTGATGGGGTCTTGCAGTCCTGCGCGAGGTTTTAGCACATATTCTAGACCTATTTTTTTGAAAATACCCATCAAAAACCACCCCGCATCCAACAAGCCACAACTATTCCTTCTGACGTGATGAGTTTAGATTGCGTGAGAGCCAACCGTTATTACTTTCCCGCGTTCTCATGTGTAGATCCAATGTCGTTAATGGCGCTATTTCTCACTGTCCATCTGCCGCAACCAGATCCATGATTTCCCGCACCGATGTCACGGTCAGGTCAGATTGCTGCCACGCCTCACCAGTATTAGGGGTATCAAAATGGGGGCTCTCTTCTGTGCCTGATGCTGCACGAGGAATGTTGCGGGAAGTTAACCAGCGCAAAATAGATGCCTCCCAGTCTTGAGTTAAGTAACCATCCATCGGTCCACGGATGTCTAGGACTTCCCAACCATTACTCGCATGCTTCTTGAGCCGGTCTTCTATCTGATTAGTTATGCCGATCTGTTGGAGAAGCCATTCGGGGTGACGCATCAAGTAGAGCCAGGCAGGGTCTCCAGGGTTAAATCCCGTCTCAGCACACGCGGGGCAGCCCGACTTGCTAAATGTGCGATTGAGAGCCGTCGCTTTCCATTCATGCCCGTTAACGTTGCATTTCCACGGCAGCTTCTTGTGGCTACCGGCCATGATTGTGCTGGGATCAAACATGGCCTCCTGCGCAATGTCCGGAAAAATGGTTTGCAGATCATTGAAACCTGCAAGGACCTTCCGATTAGAACAAAAAGGGCACCCGGTCGCGTTTGTTGACGTCCTGTTTGCCACTGCTATTTCCCATTCGTGTCCGTGAGCGGTGCATTTCCACGGCATCTTCTTTTGGCTGTGGGCTAGAACGGTAGTGGGGTCAATCATTGCCTCAGCAGCGACTTCAGGGTACTTGGATTGCAGATCATTGAAACCTGCAAGGACTTTTTTGCCCGCACAAACAGGACACCCGCTTGCCCCTGGTCCGGTCCGACCTTTGACGGTTGCTTCCCATTGGTGTCCGTGGGCGGTGCACTTCCACGGCAACTTCGAGTGGCTTCCGGCCATGATTGTGGTGGCATCGAACTCGGCTTCCTTCGCAAGGTCTGGGTGCGTTGTTTGCAGGTCGTTAAAGCCGGCCAGGACTTGATTGTTCGAGCACACGGGGCAGCCCTGATTTCGGCTGGTCCGGTGTTCGACAGTTGCTTCCCATTCATGCCCCCGTGCAGCACACTTCCACGGCACCTTCTTATTACTGCCAGCCGTGATCGTGGTCGGGTCGAAATTGGCCTCCCGCGCGATTTCAGGGCGCGTGGTTTGCAGGTCATTAAAACCGATAAGCACTTTCTGATTAGAACAAAAAGGGCACCCGCTCGGGTTTGTTGACGTCCTGTTCGCCACTACTGCGTTCCATTCGTGCCCCTTGGCGGCACATTTCCACGGCATTTTTTTGCCGCTGTGGGCTGTGATGGTGGTGGGGTCGAAGTCGGCTTCACGCGTAAGGTCAGGGCGCGTGGTTTGCAGATCATTGAAACCGATAAGGACTTTTCTGCCCGCACAAACAGGACACCCGGTTCCCCTGGTCCGATCTTTGACGGCTGCTTCCCATTGGTGTCCGTGGGCGGTGCACTTCCACCGCAACTTCGAATGGCTACCAGATGTAACGGTGGTGGGGTCGAACATCGCTTCGGCAGCAATTTCAGGGTGAGTTTCCGACAAGGGTGGTTGTTTAGGCACCGTTCCCGCACCCCCTCGTCCCGTTAAGAATCCTTGTTTCGATTCTATTCAACTGCTCGTAGCGATGGATTTCCGCCACGGCGTGATTCGGTATTCGCGCATGCTGTCCTTTTAAAGCGTAAACCCATCAGTTCGACTCTGTGACCGTAACTTTCCACTACTTGGCTTTAGAAGATCGCGGAGTCCACCGTCAGCCAAGTAGAGGAACACGCCAGATCTAGAGATGACTTTGAATTTTGGTCTTCACAGTTCACCGGTGCAATTCCGGTGCTGGCACAACTACACCAATTCGTCTGCGTTGGTGATTTAGAAATCAGCAGACAATTCGCAGTCCTATAAAAGTCCTTTCCAGCAAACGCTGGTGCTTTTATATGCGAGAAAGATTC
>JAPKAV010000035.1 GCA_028825115.1 Candidatus Nanopelagicales bacterium
TCAGTGGGAGTGAGTGCGGTCATCGCGCTTTGATTCCGATCCAGACGGCCGCTGCGATCAACGCGGCAAATACGGCCACCCACATGAATAGGCCCTCAACCACTGGGCCAAGTCGGCCAAGTGAAAGACCGCCGGGGCTGGGGGCTTCTTGCAAAGCCATGATGTACGCGGTGACTGCTTTCTTCTCTTCAATTGGCAAGGTCTCGTTGGAAAACTTCGGCATGCTTTGGGGGCCGCTCACCATGGCTTCATAAATTTCTTGGGGAGTTGCCTCCATCAGGCTGGGCGCATACTTACCCTGGGTGAGCGCCCCGCCTTGGCCGGCAGCTTGGTGGCATTGTGCGCAGTTGATGCGAAAAAGAACGCCACCTTCAGCTACGTCGGCATCTGAATAATCGAGGTCTTCAGCCGTTGGCATGGCAGGTCCTGGTGCCAAAGACGCAATGTAGGCGGTCAACGCGGCGATTTGCTCTGGGTCGTAACTGGGTTCTTTCGCGGTCGCCTGTGCGCCGGGTGCCGCAAGTGGCATGCGGCCGGTCGCAACCTGGAAGTGGACTGAGGCAGCACCCACACCGAGCAGGGTGGGACCGTTGGTGGTTCCTTGGGCATTGAGGGCGTGACAGGAGCTGCAACCTTCTAGATAAAGCTTTTTTCCCTCTTCGACCTGGGTCTGAGTGCCGAGCGCCGCCTGTGCAGGTTGGATGTTGGAAACCGTTGAATATGTGATTCCCACGGTCCCAAGGGCTGCAACAAGCAGAAGCACGGCGACAAATGGGTTACGCCTTCGTGCGGACAGGAACTTCACAGCAGCAAAGCCTTTCTCAGATGTTGATTAACAGGTGAACCTGATTCTATTTTAAGAGGTAGATCATGAAAAACAGTGCAATCCACACTACGTCAACGAAATGCCAGTAGTACGAAACGACGATTGCACGAGTGGCTTGCTCATGGGTGAAACGCCTCGCAACATAGGTGGTCGCCAGAACTAGCAGGAAGGCAATCAGGCCCCCCGTAACGTGCATTCCGTGGAAGCCGGTTGTTATGTAAAAGGCGGAGCCATACGCGCTGGAAGAAAGAGTGAGGCCTTCATGAACCAATTCTGCGTACTCGGTAATTTGGCCGCCAATAAAAAAAGCGCCCATGAGAAAAGTGATAATGAACCATCGGCGCAAACCTTTGACGTCGCCGCGTTCAGCGGCGAAGACACCCAACTGGCATGTGACCGAGCTAAGAACAAGAACAGTGGTGTTGACGCTGGCAAAGGGAATATTGAGGAGTTGGGTTTCATTTGCCCACAAATCTGGGTTCACCGCGCGCATCGTGAAATACATGGAAAATAGGGCGGCAAAGAACATTAGCTCGCTGGAAAGCCACACAATGGTGCCGACGGAGACCATGTTGGGACGATTAGCTGGCGCATGGTCATGCGCCTGGGGAATTACGGTCGATTGGGCCACAGACATATGCTCTCAGATCCGTCTAATTATTTCTCTCTGACCCCCTCTTACAAAAACGTGATTTTGGACTCGTTATCGAGCCTGTATTTCGCAAAAAAAATACTTCTGGTTAGAGTATTAGCGTGGAAAGAGAAGCGGGCGCACGAGATTCCCTTAAAGTACTGGTGTACAGCAGCAACCGCAACACTCGCGCTGACGTATTGATGGCCCTTGGCCCACGGCCATCTATGAGCCTGCCTCTCGTTAAATACACTGAAGTTGCCACCGAGCCGGCCTTTATTTCCGCCGCCGATAACGGCAAATTTGATCTTTTTATTCTTGATGGCGAAGCGACCCCTGCCGGCGGAATGGGGCTTGCCCGCCAGATTAAAGATGAACTCTTTCGGTGCCCGCCGGTGCTGGTGCTGATCGCTCGCCCCCAAGACGCTTGGTTGGCCACCTGGTCCCGGGCCGATGCGGTAGTGGGCCTGCCCATTGAGCCGGTGTCGACCGCCCAGGCCGTTAACCGTCTTTTGTCCACCCGGCTGAGCCTGATTTCCTAGAAAATTGCCAGTGGAAAGCACCAGTTGGTCGGCAGTGCTGGGCAGCTTCTCAGCCAGCGCACCCCTATCACCGGAAATGGCCAATTGGGCCATGACCCAAATTCTCAGCGACCGAGCAACCGACGCTCAGACGGCCGCATTTGCTATGGGACTCCATATCACGGGTGAAACTCCAGAGCAGGTCGCAGTTTTGGCAGCCACAATGTTGGAGTTCGCGAATCTGGTTCCGGCGATACCAGGCGTCTCGGTGGTTGTGGACGTTGTGGGCACTGGAGGAGACGGTTCCCATTCGGTCAACATCAGCACCATGGCGGCTGTGGTGGCTGCCACCTGTGGGGTGACCGTGATAAAACACGGCAATCGCGCATTTTCCAGCTCGACAGGTTCTGCTGATTTACTCGAAGCCCTCGGGCTCGATCTTGATCTCACGGCCAAGCAGGTTGCCGCAGTTGCCCAGATAGCGGGAATCGGTTTTTGTTTCGCACCCAATCACCATCCGGCGATGCGTTTTGCTGCACCGGCTCGCACCCAGCTGGGGATCCCCACCGTATTTAATATTTTAGGTCCACTCACTAACCCGGCGCTCGCTAACGCATCCTTGGTCGGTTGTGCACACGTCAGCCTTGCACCGGTCATGGCACGTGTGTTAGCCGACCGCGGGGTCCGTGCACTAGTCGTGCGCGGGACTGACGGGCTCGATGAAATCTCCCTGTCGGCACCAACCCAGGTGTGGGATGCGACCAGCGGTGAAGTAGTTGAGACCCGGTTGGACCCGGCTGATTTTGGAATTATTGGTTTTCGTGCCCAACATCTGCTCGGCGCCAGCCCCGAAAGAAACGCGGACCTCACCCGTAAAGTTTTTGGTGGTACGGAACCGGGGGCGGACTCAGAAGTTGTGGCATCGATTAGGCTTGCAGTCGCACTGAACGCGGCGGCAGCTCTGGCTGCAGCAGATTGCGTGGATGATCCGAATGCCTGTGCAGTTTCATTGAGCGACCGGATCAATACCCACTTGCCCCGCGCTCAAGCCGCACTTGACACCGGTCAGGCATGGATGGTGTGCGAAAAATGGGTTGCTACCGCGGCGAAAGTGAAGAGCGCTGGTTGATCCAGGCGAGGCTAAAAGTATGCAATCCGAGTCACGCCAGGTGTTCGCGAACCAACGGGTCTACCCGTTGGTTCATTCCCGGAAACTGCTGCAAGGCGTTCACCGACCACCCGGCGGACTGCTGAGAGTTGAATTGTTTCTTTTCCACCACAATTAAGCGGCATGGATAGATCGCGCGAACTGGCAACTAAACGAACACCGTCACTTTCGAGCCAACGCAGGAGATCAAATGCTTCCTCGGTGACACCCGCGGGCGCTGGCTCGATTCCAGGTTCAACAAATTCAGCGCTGGCAACCAGTGCCGCGACATGTGGCCATGGGTCAAAGCCAGGTTCAACAACACCCGCTGCAGCCAATCTGCCGTACCGGATCACATGAATTTCCCAACCACCATCAATGGTGTTCTGCGCCGCGACGAGTTCAGGTGTTGTTGCGATCCACCGAAGTCTCTCGGTGCGAAATACCGCGTTGACGTAGTGACCTAAAGCTTCGCGCCAATTGGCGGCTTCCTCGAATCGCTCTTGCAGCGCGAGGGTTTCCATGAGTTCAGTGATATGGGTAACAACTGTTGACGTGTTTCCGGACATCGCGATTGATGCATGATTAACGATGCTTAAATACTGCTCCCGGTCATGATTGCGTGTACATGGAGCAACGCATTTACCAAGTTCTGCACGAACGCACCCTGGAATGTCAGTGCGCGGTTGGGCGGCGATTTTGGTGGTACACGTGCGAAGTGAAATAGTTTCATTGATGGTATCGAGTGCGGAATTCGCGGCAGCACGCGAAGTAAATGGGCCGATATATCGAGCGCCCTCGGCGTAGTCGTCTTTTAACTGTTTTGTCACTATTAATCGGGGGGCTGGTTCCGAGGTGAGTTTGAGCCAAGACACTGAGTCCGCAGCGCGCGAACGTCGGTTGTAACGAGGCTGTTCACTTACAATGAGGCGCAACTCGCGGATTTTTGCCTCGAGAATGGTTGAACAGACGATGGGTCGCACCTGTTGGGCGATCTTGATCATTTCTGACATGCGTCGTCGGTTTTCGGCGGCGGTGAAATATGTGCGTACTCGATTTCGAATGTTTTTTGACGTTCCAATGTAGAGCGGACGTCCCTGTGGGTCTTCGAAAATGTAGACACCAGGTGTGGCTGGCAGTCCGTCCGCCAAGTTTTTCTTGTTTCGTTGAACCTCGCTCACCCGCGAAGTGAATGCGTGTAGATCTTCGAGGGTGTGCACCCCGTAATTTCCGAGTCGTTCAAATAGGTGGTGCATGACGTCGGTGGTTGCTCGCGCATCGTCGAAAGCCCGGTGGGTGGGCTGAACTTCCGTGCGAAAAAATGAACTTAAGGTGGCGAGTTTGCAATTACGAACTTCGTCACGGTGCAGTGCAAGCCGAGCAATGCGTACCGTGTCAATCACTTTGTTATTTGGCCAAACTATGTCGAATTTTGAGCAGGCGCCTTTGAGGAACCCAATGTCGTAGGGGGCGTTGTGGGCGACAAATACGCATTCGCCGGCGAAGTCTAAAAACATGGAAACCGCGGTCTGAACGCCGGGTGAACCAGACACCATGGAGTCGGTAATCCCGGTCAATGTTGCAATAAATGGTGGAATGGGTGATCCCGGGTTAACCAAGGTTGTGAATTCGCCAATTACTTCACCGCCGTGGACTTTGACTGCACCAATCTCGGTGATTCCGGCGTCGATCCCCGCACCACCGGTAGTTTCCAGGTCAACGATCACGAACACACAGTCCGATAAATGGGTGCCTAAATCCGAAAGTGATAGCTGGGTTGCGGCCAGCGCACATGGAGGGTTCTTCACGGTCACAAACTAACGCTAAGCCCTGACAAGAAGGACTTCGAGCAGTTGTGGGGTTCCTTCTTGTGCGTGTCATGTGGGTGCGACGACCCTGAGAAGTTGAAGCTTTTATGGCAATGGCAGTCGGGCCCATAATGAGAGAAAAAACCTCGAGTAGTCAACGTGAAAAAACCTGCACAAGCCGGTCAGTGCCGTGCTATTCCGGTAACGCGTGGACTGAAGGAGAGTCCTCCATCGAGGGACTCGACGATCGAGTCGCCGACAAGGCTGATTACGGTGCTGGCGTCCGCAGCGAAAGACTCAGGTTGTCCTTCAATCTCCCCGCGGGCTTTCCAAGTCGTGCCCTCGTCAGTAGAAAGAAAGACCTGCCCGTCCACGGACGCGCTATAAAGCCCGCTGTCGGTCCAAGCCAAAAATGCGAGCAGCGCTGGTGAAGCGATTGGCGTGAACGTCCGCCCTGCGTCTGCGCTATGAACCAGCCCGTCTGAGGTAGTGGCAACCACAACTGTGGCATTCGTTGGATCGACCGCCAAGTCGTACAACGGTGGCGAGCCCAAGTTAAGCCACGTTTGTCCACCGTCTTCGGACCGAAGCAGTGTGCGATCGTGTGCCGACAGGCCCACCACCACGTTGTCCGCGGCCACGAGCCGATGGAAGTCAACCTCACCACTGAGCGACACCGACTGCCAAGTCACGCCACCATCACCCGAAGCCATCAGCCCAAGATTTCCCGGAGAATCCATTTCGGGTCCGGGATGCCCCGAAGCCAGCCAGCGATCACCATTTTGAGTCAGCCCCATCACGTCAAAGGCCGGGGCTGACATGAGAACCGGCGCCTGCTGCTGATCCTGCTTCCACAGTCCATCATGGGAGCCTATGAACAAGGTCTCTCCCTTAAGAGAAAGGTTGTGAATATGACCCCAGTCAGGAGCATCAACGACCAGTGCCGTTTTGGCACTAGGGCCCTGAGTTGCAGCGCTGGCTATGGATGTACTCGGCTCTGACGATGAGCACGCGGTGAGCGCTGCCAGCGTTGTACCCAGCGCGACCACCCATGTGAATGATCGTCCCCGCACACGCTCTCGACCTACGACGCTCATAGTCGGTCTCCCTTGACTCCGGTTCGTGAGGTTGAGATAACGAGTCAACCCACATTGAATGTGCGGCTTAACCAACAACTATATATACAAACCGGTTAAGTGGGTGAGTGACATTTTATCCTTAATGTGGACGCCCAACTGGATTGATTGTCATAAGGGTCAAAACCAAAGTTTTACTCGGGCGAGTGTTTTGCTTCAAACGTGGATTTAACCCGCGGAGAGGTAGCGTTCGGGCATGAGCAATGAACCCAAAATGGTGTTACCTGATGAAAGGTCCCGGTGGCGTTGCGCCCACTGTGGGAATCTGACCCGGTTTGATGTCACTCGCGCGTCTACCGTTACCGAGTTCTGGCATGCTGATCTGGCTGGCGTCGTGACAGTCGAAGAGCGAAATGTGGGCGAAGAGGAAGTTCTTGCGATGTCTTGTCGTTGGTGCGGCTCTGGTGACCGAATCGAGATTGTGCCTCGCCCAGAATTTGGCGGGCCTTCCCAAGAAGCCACTGGAGATGGTGGCGTTTAGCCCGATGTCAGGGGGTGCACTTACCGTCTGGACATGGTTATTGATTGCGGTACTTGTGCGGTAGCGGGTCCAGCTTGTGGTGATTGCGTGGTCACGGTGCTTCTGGGTGAACCAGAATTCTTGCGGTCCCCGGAAGTGGCGGATGAGCACGTGGCCGCCTTGGGGGTATTGGCCCAATCGGGCCTAGTTCCGCCCCTGCGTCTGGTCTCACCCACTACGAAAGTGGGTTAAACTTTCGGGTGAGGCAATAGAGGTGCCGTCGGAGGCCCGATTGTCACGAATCTGTTACATTGTTGGAACGAATAGAATCTTTGGGGCGTCCGAGAGCCACCAGGTGAGATCACGGATAGATCGCGATAGGAGAGCTTGTGAAGCACAAAGCATTTCGCGTGAGCGGAATCGCAGTAGCGATCGCAGCCTTATTGATCCCGGGTTTTGTGGTGGCTCCGGCCCAAGCCGCACCGAATCTGCAAGAAGTTCGCATGAAAGTCATGGATTTACAAGGTAGAGCCGAAGCCGCCAATGAGCGCTACAACAATGCGCGCAACAAACTCGGTGGGATCCAAAAGGAACTAGATACCCTCAAAGCTAAAGCTAAGCGCGAACGCAAAGAACTTAAAAAGATTATGGGCTCGGTCGACGACCTCGCTCGAGCGACTTACACATCCGGTGGGATCGACACATCCCTTCAGGTTCTTCTTGCGGAGAACCCGAATCAATTTCTTTCTCAAGCAGCGGCCCTCGACCAGATTCAAAAAGGGCAAGCGTCTGCGATCCGGGGCAGCCAGACCACCCGGCTGCGGTTAGCACAAACCGAAGCGGCCATGCTGGACAAAGAAGGCGCGGCCAAGAAAGTCCGCTCGGAGATGGGGGATGCAAAGTCCGACGCTAATGACCGCTACCGTGAAGCAAAAGCATTGCTGGCCAATCTAGAAGTTAAGGAACGTCGCCGGATTGCGGCCCTGGCTGCGAGTGAGCGAGCCGCCGCGCTGGAGGCCGCGCGGGCTGCTAAAGCTGCACTAAGTTCTGGTGCAAGCTCATCTGGTGGAGGATTTACCGGCAGCGGGCGGGTGGCCCGCGTAATGCAGTACGCACTTTCGCAGGTCGGTAAACGCTATGTCGCCGCGGCAAGTGGCCCTAGTTCATTTGATTGCTCTGGACTCACCATGCAGGCTTGGCGTCAAGCGGGGGTCTCACTTCCGCACTACAGCCGCTCCCAGTACTCCACCACCCGCAGGGTTCCACTGAGCCAAGCTCAACCCGGAGACCTGGTGTTCTACTTCGGTAGAGGTACACACCACGTTGGTCTGTACATGGGTAACGGCAAGATGGTGCATGCGGCCAACCCAAGTAGCGGCGTAATCATTACCAACGTCATGGGTCCCTGGTACAACACACGGTTTAGTGGCATCGGCCGAGTGGTCGGCTAAAACCACTCAACCTGCCAAACCACAATCGCTTGATTTAAGAGTAGATAGCGGCAATATCAGCTTCATGCTCTTTGAAGACAACATTGCGCTTGAGCTTGAGTGAGGGAGTCATCTGACCACCCTCCTCGGTCCAGTCGGTTTCCAAGATTGTGAACTTTTTGATCGACTCGGCGGCAGAAACCGCCTTGTTCGCGCTATCGACAGCCCCTTGGATTTCGCTCTGAATGATTTCATTCTTAACGAGCTCGGACATTGGTGTCGACTCACTCAAACCTTGCTGCGCCAACCACACGGGCATGGCTTCCGGGTCGAGGGTGATCAGGGCACCGATGAATGGCTGGGCGTCACCCACCACCATGCACTGACCCACGAGGAAGTGGGCGCGTAGCCGGTCTTCAAGCACGGCAGGTGCCACATTCTTACCCGCGGCCGTGACGATTAGTTCCTTTTTGCGCCCGGTAATACGGACAAAACCTCTGTCGTCAATCTCACCGATATCTCCGGAATGGAACCAACCGTCAGACTCGATTGCTTCGGCAGTTGCGGTGGGGTTATTCCAGTACCCGGAAAAGATGTGGTCTCCTTTTAGCATCACTTCACCGTCGGCCGCTATCCGCACACTGGAACCCGGGAAGGGCTGCCCCACCGTGCCAATACCGATTGCTTCGGGTCGATTCAGGGTGCTTGCTGCAGATGACTCGGTCAACCCGTATCCCTCAAGGATTGTGACTCCGATGCCTCGAAAGAAATGCCCTAGGCGTGAACCAAGGGGTGCTCCGCCGGACACCGCCCATTCAATTTTGCCGCCCATCGCTGCACGAATCTTTCCGTAAACTAGGCGGTCGAACAACGCATGCTTGACTTTGAGTCCCAAGCCGGCCCCGCCGTCATCAAGTGCCTCGCTGTATTGAATTGCGACCTTGGATGCACTATCAAAAATATTGCCTTTGCCACCAGCAATCGCTTTTTGCTGGGAGGAATTAAATATTTTTTCAAAAACGCGTGGAACTGAAAGAACAAATGTGGGCTGGAAAGATCCCAGCAGGGGGAGGAGATCTTTTACGTCCGGGGCGTAGCCCAACCGGACCCGGGAGCGAACGCATCCGAGTTGAATTGCACGGCCAAAAACGTGTGCGATCGGCAAGAAAAGCAATGTGGAAGAGTTCTCCGCAAGGAATACATCGCGTAAACCCTCGACAACGTTGTCAACTTCAAACATGAAATTCTTGTGGGTCAGCATGCAGCCTTTGGGTCGGCCGGTGGTTCCGGAGGTGTAAATAATGGTCGCAATCGAGTCCGGGTTAAGGGCTACTCGGCGAGATTCAAGCTCTTCGTCGCTGACGTTTACACCCTCAGAAATAAGTGCATCAATGCACTTTTCCTCAAAGACCCACACCCGAGTAACCGCGGGTGTATCCACCGCTACCTCGTCAAAGACGACCCTATTTTCTTGGCGTTCGCAGAAAAGGGCGACCGCACCAGAGTCGTTGAGGATCCATTGGACCTGCTCCGCTGATGAAGTTTCATAGATCGGGACGCCAATGCAACCGGCGTACCAAATGGCGTAGTCGACTAAAGTCCATTCGAAGCGGGTTCGGGACATAACCCCCACACGTTCACCCGCTTGCACTCCCTGGGCAATCATACCCTTGGCCACGCCTTGAACCTGCTCGAGAAATTCAGCGGTTGTGATTCCCACCCAAGCATCGCCACGTTGAACTGAAAACACTACTTGGGCCGGGTTGCTACGCGCATTCTCCAGTACATGATCGGTGAGGTTTCCAGTTGTCGGCGCGGGTACCCTTGCCTCAACGGTAAATTCGGTCAACATGTGGATTGTCCTTTCCTCGGGTTAGTGACAAAAATCACGTCTGGTCAATGAGTCTGGAATGTAAACTACGCTAATTCCGCCGCCAGCGCCACGAATGTGGAAATTCAATTTTGGGCTATCCTGAGCGGGTGTGCGGCAAAAAGCGAGTTGGCATTGATGGGCGTCGCCCATGAACCAGGATTTTGATCACTGCCTTGTAGATATTGCCGACGACACCGTGATCTACGCACCAGTCACCGTTTTGATCACGGCGGTGGGGGACTCCTCCACGTGGCGCCGGTGGTGGCCCGATCTGACCCTGAAGGTGTATGGAGACCGCGGAAATAAGGGTTTGCGTTGGACTGTGAGTGGCGCCTTGGTGGGGTCCAGCGAGATTTGGTTGGAACCCCTCGCGTCGCACAATTCTGGGCCAGCCGGCACGATTGTGCACTACTACCTGCGAGCCACCCCCACTCGAGCCGGAAGCGAGATTGTGCCGCGCGCGGCCACGAATTCTCTTCGCGAGCAGCGCGAAGTACACAAGCTGCGCGAGCGGCACGTGCTCGCCTGGAAACGGACGATCTGGGGTCTCAAGGACTCACTTGAGAACTCCCGATGAGTAGGGGGCGTGCGTGCGGTTAAACATTGTTAGTGACGTCCATGGTGCGACCCATGCAATAAAAAGTGCCGCACAAGATTGCGATGTATTCATTTGTTTGGGGGATCTGATCCTTTTCTTGGATTATGACGAACCGGAGCAAGGCATTTATGCACAATTGTTCGGGGTGGACTACGCAAAGACATATATCTCGCTACGCACTGCCAATCGTTTTGATGAAGCCCGAGAGTTTAGCGCGAATGCCTGGCGTGGGATTGGGGTAACCGATCAACAGGAACGGGCTCGAGTTCTGCAGGAGAAAGTTCGTGAGCAGTACGAAGTGATGTTTGCGGCGATTCCGACGCCTGCGTTGTTGACGTACGGCAATGTGGACGTCCCGGCGCTATGGCCCGAGTATCTTCTTCCGCAGCATCGAGTACTCGATGGTGAAGTAATCCAGATGAATGGCCAAAAGTGGGGGTTTTTAGGCGGCGGGTTAACAAGCCCCATGCGAACCCCCTATGAATTAGAGCCAGAGGTCTATGCCGAGAAACTTTTTGGCTTGGGTCCGGTGGACATTCTTTTCACACATATCCCACCACTTAATCCGCTACTCAACTACGACACGGTGGCGCGAAGATTCGAAATTGGTTCCGGGGCGATCACCAGTTACATCGAAAAATTTTCTCCGAAGTACCATTTTTTTGGTCACGTACATCAACCGCAGCGCTCCCGGATGCGGATTGGGGAAACTGAATGCATCAACGTTGGCCATTTCCACAGCCGAAAGGTTCCGTTCACGATTGATGTGTGAGAGCAAGATTTTTCATCTCAGTGCGCTCGTCTCAGGAGGTGCAGTACCGTGCTCCTATGGCTGAGCAGACCGAATCTAGTATTTCCATCAGCGCGACCCCCGCGCAGATCATGGACGTAATAGCGGACTTGCCTGCCTACCCGCAATGGAGTGATGGGATTACGTCAGTCACCGTTCTGAGTAAATACGAAGATGATGACCGCCCAGCCGATGCTCGTTTTTCCCTCGCATCGGGTCCGATTAAAGACA
Source organism: Candidatus Nanopelagicales bacterium (assembly GCA_028825115.1). Classification (GTDB taxonomy): domain Bacteria; phylum Actinomycetota; class Actinomycetes; order S36-B12; family S36-B12; genus UBA4592. The sequence goes on from JAPKAV010000035.1 coordinate 11,452, forward strand.
CATATGAATTGGAGTATGACTGGGACGGGAACCGAAAGGTTACCTGGACCTTGACCACGGCTGAAATGCTGACCGCGATGGACGGCGAATATGAATTGACCGACAGCGGCAATGGAACTACCACTGTTTACTACCGACTGCAGGTGGACGTGAAGATCCCCATGATTGGGATGCTCAAACGTAAAGCCGAAAAAGTGATTGTGGACACAGCATTAAAGGGCCTTAAAGTGCGAGTGGAATCGGGCAGCGGAAGTGCACTCTGATCTTCGCGTCACTTGTGGTGTTGAACCAGAAGGCGTTGCAAGGTCAACCCCGGACGCATTAGCGCAACTGATCAGTACATTATGCGCACCATTTGGATTCTTCACTCCAACACCGGGTGTGATCGACGGCCTGAACCTTTCTCGGGGCGTTTTTTCACTTCTGTCCGATCGACAGCAAGTTGATTTTGCATCTGTGAACCAGCTGGCGCAAGCGGTGAGCGACCTTGAATCCATTCACCTGGTTTTGAGCCAAATCGATTCTGAAGAATTCGCCATCTGGTGTGGGCTGGGCAAAAATGAGGGGCGAGTTCACCTGCTGGATTTGATGGGCATAATCGACCGGGCGCTCATTCGGGTAACTAGAGCGCAACTTCAATTGAATTTCACGCAATATCGACCAAGCCCCAAAGCGCTGTTCAGATCGCTCACCCAGTTGGCCCTTGTCGGAGTGAGCTGTGATGCCCTTCAGTTGCAAAGGGCGTGGCCAACATCTGCCCGCAAACCACTGTCCACCAAATGGAAATCACAGTACGAATCGGTCAAGGTATTTAAGGATACCGGGACGCTGGTTGAAACCGAACCGTCCATCTTTTCTTTTCAGTTAAAATGGAAAGGTGTGGGAAGCACGGATTTAGCTGTGGGGCTTTTGCGCAACCGTCTTATACTTGCGCTCGGTGGTGTGCGGCATTTCGTCGAATTGCCGGCCGCATGTTCTCGCATGGAACCTGGGGTCGTGCAAATGTTTAAAAATAAGATGACGATCGATTTTACTGTCGATGAAAGCGAGTGGCCAAGATCATGAGTGAGCCCGGCAAAGAAAACGCATCGGTCAACGATCTGGGCAGTTGGTTGATCTCGGTGGGGGCACCTGAATCGATTAGCGATTTGATTCCGAGTGAAATGGCCAGATTGGATATCGGCCCGTTGCTCGCTCTGTTTAATGGAATTGGCCTCAATGGATCTGGGCTGATGGGATCTGAGTTGGGTGGCGTCTCAGTCAAAAGTGGCCTGCTAGCTGGCGCCGGTGGGAATGTATCGGCAGATGAGATTAGGTGGCTACCGATTATTCGTTCATAGGCGAGGTTCGCCGTTGTTGCCGCCGACATGGTTGCGCCCGTGGGAATCAGCGTTGGGGTCGATATCGGTGGCATCAAGATTCTTGCTGGAGTCGTCAATGACCAGGGCGAGATCTTGGCGAAGGTGCGGAAGAACACCGCGCGCGCGGATGCGTCCAATGTTTTAGAAGTTGTCTCCTAGGTAATCACTGAAACGATTTCCCAGGTGGACGATGCAATTATCGGAATCGGCGTTGGCGTGGCCGGTCCGGTTGATGCGGGCAGCACCACAGTTTTATTTGCACCCAATCTGTAGTGGGCCGACGTCCCGGTGGCAGCACTTTTGGAAATTCGACCGGCTTGACCGTACTCGTTGAAAATGATGGAAATGCTGCCGCCTGGGGCGAAGCGCGCTTTGGCGGCGGAGAGGGCTTCCGCGACGTTGTCGCAGCGACGATTGGCACTGGGATTGGTGGGGGAGTTGTGCTCGGCGGTGAGCTCTTTCGTTGCTCACATGGAGCAGCCGGTGAAGTGGGTCATATGGGCGCCGTTGCGAACGGGCGTCTGTGCATCTGTGGGCGCAAGAGTTGCTGGGAGCAGTACGCAAGCGGCAATGCGCTGGTACGAGATGCGCGCGCCATGGCAACAGAAAGGCTTTTTGATGCTCAGATACTGTTGTCCCTAGGTGACGGAACCCCTGAAGAAGTCCTAGGCGAACTCGTGACTCACGCCGTGCAGTCAGTCGACCGGGTTGCAATTGATGTCTTGGATCGACTTGGGGAGTGGCTTGGCCGGGGGCTGGCCAGTCTGAGTGCGATTCTGGATCCGCAAATATTTGTGATCGGTGGTGGAGCGAGTGAAGCCAGCGAATTCTTTTTACCCAGTGCTCGAGCATCTCTCGCCGACCGAATAATTGGTAAGCAGTACCGGCCGATTCCCGAAATTCGGGTTGCCGAGTTGGGAAATAAGGCCGGAATTGTGGGTGCGGCAGATCTTGCCCGCGTCAAATTCTTTTCAGAAACTTAGACGACAGCGCCATCGCCGAAGTCTTCGCCGGGTGGAATGTGTTCGTCTCGGCGCGAAATCAAGAAAGCGAATCCTCCGATTGTGGCGACCAAACCCGCGGTTGAAATAACGCCACCAAGGCCGAGGAGGTAACCCAGCAGCATCACTATTGGGCCACCGAGAGCCCCGGCCCACGCGAAGCGGGCAATTGCATCGGTGGGAACCCGAAGCGGCGGTGCTTCGGGAGGCTCGTATCCCTGGTCGAAGTACTCGTCAATGTGGTCGGGTTGGGGTAGGAGCTCTTGTGGGGTCGGATCACTGCGGAAGTGGGGTCCCAAATCAATTTGCCCACTGAGATCGGCGACGATTGCTTCCCAGGCCGCGTCCTTTCCTTCAGGTTCCTGAGCATCTTCTGGGTCCGGTGGGGTAATTGTCATGGCGTGAGATCCGGCTCGACCCTGACGTGACTTTTAATGAAGTCGGCGCTCATGGTTTCAATGATTGTGGCGTCGTAATCGAGAGTGGCAACGTGGAAGGAATTTTCAAGGAGCACTTCTTTCTTGTCGGTGCTGGAAATATGGTCAAGGATCCATTGCGCATTGGATGCTTCGACAACGTGGTCAGCCAAGCTACGAAACACCAGTACGGGCTGGGTCACCTCTGCCATGTCAGTTTTGATGTTTTTCCACAACTGCGCCAGTGAGTGGGCTGCTCTAAGGGGTATCTTTGTGTAGGCCACCTCGTCTTGTCCGGGTTTAGCAATATCGTTGGAAACTCCTGGGAACGCCTTAATCAACTTGGAAATAATCGGGAGTAGGTGCCGTTCGGGGCGCTCGGAGTGAACGGACGGGTTGACTAACACGAGGCCGGAAATTTCCTCACCGTGCTGTTGCGCGAGCCGAAGGGCCAGCGAACCTCCCATGGATAGTCCACAAATGAACACTTGACCGCACGTGGCCTGGAGTTCACGCAAATTTCGTTCAACTTCGGCGTACCAGTCTTCCCAAGTAGTGAGGTTCATGTCTTGCCAACGGGAGCCGTGTCCGGGAAGCCGTGGTACTCGAATTGACCACCCGTATGTGCTGAGCGACTTACCCCACGGGGTCATAGAGGCGGGGGATCCGGTGAACCCGTGAATCATGAGCACGCCAATGTGAGCGTCTGGCCCCTGTGAGTCAAAACTCCAAGGTTGAGCCCCGTGAGCCAGTGGCATTACGACCTCCTGATTCGTTCGATTGCTAATTCATACCAGAGCGTACGCCTACGATCAGCAGGCGACTAAGGACCACCAAATTTTCGAGCTTGGCGCTGGCCTTAGGCTTCGGAGAAATATTTCGGATTGGGAGGAGGGCTCGCGCGTGCTGTACTGGATTATTAAGACAATTATTCTCGGCCCGTGGCTCAAGGTCCTTTTCCGCCCCTGGGTTGAGGGCCAAGAAAACATGCCCGAATCCGGTGGGATGATTCTGGCGAGTAATCATTTGAGCTTTTCTGACTCTTTCTATCTGGCGTTGCCGGTTAAGCGACCCATGGCATATCTGGCCAAGAGTGATTATTTCACTGGAAAAGGAATCAAGGGCTACCTCACCAAGCTGTTTATGCGCGGGGTCGGTCAGTTACCAGTTGATCGCACTGGGGGCAGGGCGTCTGAGGCTGCGATCCTCACGGCACTTGGAGTGTTGAATGCGGGAAATGTTTTGGGGATTTACCCTGAAGGCACACGTTCACCTAACGGAATTCTTTACCGAGGTAAGACTGGCCTTGCCCGAATGGCACTTGAAGCACATGCCCCGATTATTCCAGTGGGAATGATTAACACTTATGAAATTCAGCCTCCGGGAAAGTTGCGACCGCGACTGATGCGAGTGGGAATCCGGATTGGGAAGGCACTGGACTTCAGTCGTTATGAAGGATTAGAAGATGATAGATTTGTGTTGCGCTCGGTAACCGATGAAGTCATGTATGAACTCATGACATTGTCGGGTCAAGAGTATGTGGATATGTATGCCACGCGGGCCAAAGAGTTAATTTCTCAAGGTGAGCTGGCCGACGCTGCTAGTTCGTTGAGCTGAGTTCGTTGAGCTGAGTTGTTTGCGCCCAGTTCATTGCGCCCAGTTGAGCGACCGGGAGACGGCTGCGCGCCAGCGAAGATAGAGGTCTTCACGATTGGCCTCGGGGAAGAATTCGCCAGAGATTCGGGTCAAGCGTGAGATCTCTTCGGTATTTTTCCAAAATCCAGTACCGAGTCCGGCCAGGAAGGCTGCACCGAGTCCGGTGATCTCTACCTGCTCTGATCTTTGGATCGGCAATTGCGTGAGATCGGCTTGAAGTTGGCATAACAAATCATTAAGTGAAGCTCCGCCATCAATCGCGAGATAGGGGAGTGCGGCACCGGTTTCTTGGGTCATCAGATCAACTACGTCGCGGACTTCAAGGGCAATCGCCTCAAGTGTTGCCCGTGCAAGATGTGCAGCGGTTGTCCCGCGGCTTATTCCGATGATGAGTCCTCGCGCGTGGGGATCCCAGTCTGGTGCGCCAAGGCCGGTCAGTGCAGGGACGAAAACAACCCCACCAGAATCGGGAACAGTTCGGGCCAGTTCCTCGACATCTGAGGAATCCTGAATTATTCCGAGCCCGTCCCGCAGCCACTGAACCGCGGCACCGGTGACGAAAATAGAGCCCTCGATGGCAAAGTCCCTACGCGCACAAGTGTCCGGCTCAGCCTGGTTCGGGTGGGCAAGCGCAACTGTGGTGAGCAGACCGTGTGCGGAATGAATGATCTTTTCCCCTGTGTGTAACAGTAAAAATGAGCCAGTTCCATAGGTGCATTTGACGCTATCGGCACTAAATCCCGCATGGCCAATAAGTGCGGCCTGTTGGTCTCCCGCGATCCCGCTGATCGGCGCATCAAGGCCGAGAAATACATCGGGATCTGTACGAGCAACCGTTCCATAGGACGCAACGATCGTCGGTAGCGCTTCCTCGGGTACGCCAAAAAGCTCTAGTAACTCGCGATTCCACGTGCCAGCATTAATGTCGTAGAGAAGGGTGCGTGAAGCATTCGTGTGATCGGTGAGGTGTTCAAGTCCGCGCGTCATGC
>JAPKAV010000036.1 GCA_028825115.1 Candidatus Nanopelagicales bacterium
TGGTCGTCGTGGCCTTCTTCGTCGGAGTGGTCGTCGTGGCCGCCCGAACCGAACTTGATGGGATTAAGTAATGCGGCAACTTTCATGACATTTGCACCATCATTGGCCGCATTTTCTAAAGCATCTCTTAGTCCGCTCTCCAAGCCCAGCCCGTTCGTAATCACTAAGTCTGCATTAACCATAGAGGCAACCTGATCTGACGAGGCCGAAAAGTCATGGGGATCTGCACCGACTGGCATTAGGACGGTAGTGGTGCCACCGGCACAACTAATAATGTTATTGGCAACGTCACCCAACATTGTGGTGGTTGCGATTACCGAAACGCTCTCTGTTTCAGATGGAGAAGAGGATTCGGATGCTGCCGAAGCTGTTGCTTCAGATTGCGGGGTAGCGGTGTCTGTGGCGCTAGTTGTGTCCGAACTCGAGCAAGCCGAGAGGACCAAGGGGAAGGAGGCTAGGGCGCTGAAAATGGTTCTGCTTTTTATCATGACCATAAATTATACTTAATGATAATGATTGTCAAATGCAATAATATTAGAAGGATCCGCCGATTTTGAGGATCGCCAAGCCACCGAGGGCACCAACAACCAAAACTCGCATAAAGCGCCGCCCCGGACTTAACAGTGGCCAGGACAGGGCGAGTAGCCAGCCCAAGAACGCGCCCACAATGAGCAGGAACACTGCGCCCAGCCATGCCCATGCGTCGCTCAGAATCAAGCCTAAAAGTAAAGAAGAACCGAGACCAACAATGAGTAGCCAACGGGGGGCGGTAGTGACCCGAGCCAGAACTGGAAAACTTTTCCGTTCAAACGCAGCGCGGCGCGGACTTGCTGAATACTTTGGGGTGCTCGGGACTTGGGGTGCGGACGGTTGATTATTGCCAGATCGAAATTGTGGACCACCGGGCCCACGGATGCCGCCGTTACCTTTTGGTTCCTTCTTATTCTTGGCCACGGCTCTCCCTCTCAAAGGATCCTGGGCTCGAGAGTAATTCCGAGCGCCCGCTAAATTCTAGTGCGCGTTAATGTACGCAAGTGAGCCTGCCAGATTTTATGAATATTCAAGCAAACCCGATTGCTGTCGTGGGGCAACTAATCGTGCTCGCAGCCGAACGAGATTCATTCGACCAAGGTTTTGACCGCATGAGTGAGCTTTTTAGCGAATCCCCCGGTTTCTTGTCGATGAAACTGGGCCAGTCAACCGACTCGCTCGAAGATCTGACCGTGATTCACAGTTGGGAGAGCGTGGGTTCCTACCGAAAAGCTTTGAGTCGCTACGAAATCAAGGCTGAAGTCATTCCTTTTTTGTCCCAATTTACGCGGGACTCGGTTACCGTGGAAATAATTAGTGACACTCAATCTGGCAAGGCCGTAATGGGGGCGAGCTCACTCGCGCCGGACTCTGGCACCTTTGACCGGGGGAGCGTCCACGGTGAACGCTAAATTTGAAAACCTCTTCGATGCAGGTATCGAACTTGGCTCACTTCTGCGTGAAGAACACTCGGAACTAATTTCTGATGCTCAGATCGGGTGCATCATGCCCAATGGTGTTCCGGTGGCGCTAGGCATTGAAAGCGTGGTGGGGGCCCGGGATCTATTTGGCATTCACCTCAGTCGCACGCTGGAGACCGCCGTACTTGATTCGGGCTTTGTCGCTGACTTCGATGCCGGCCGAGTAGAAGGCAGAAGAGTGATCCTGGTCGACGACGGGGTCGAGACAGGAACAGCGGCAATAGTTTGTGGTGAATGGCTCAAATCTTTGGGAGTACTCGAACTCGTGTTAGCCGTCCCGGTCTGCCCACGCACGGCCATGAATCGATTGCAGTTTCTTTTTTCCAGCATTGTGACGGTTCAAGCGCCACTTGGTGCTCGTTCACTGGCCTGGCATTACATGGATTTTGACGTAATCGATCACGAAAGTGCGATCGCACTCCTTGATGCGCGATCGAGGGCTTTGGGTCAATAAGGCCCACCATTAGACTGCAGCCATGGATCGTGTTGACGCAGTCGTAAACCTTGCCAAACGCCGTGGATTTGTTTTTCAATCCTCTGAAATTTATGGAGGTAGCCGTTCGGCTTGGGATTATGGCCCCAACGGTGTTGAGTTCAAAGAAAATGTTCGCAAGCAGTGGTGGCAATCTGTCGTCCGTGAGCGCAATGACGTCGTGGGACTTGATTCCTCGGTCATCTTGGCCCCACAGGTGTGGGAAGCATCGGGACACGTCAACGCATTTGTTGATCCACTGACTGAATGCAAGAACTGTCACAAGCGTTACCGGGCAGATCAACTACTCGACGCCTATGAAGAAAAGCACGGCAAGCAAGCAGTCAACGGCCTCGGCGACCTCAACTGCGTTAACTGTGGGACAAAAGGCCAATTCACCGAGCCACGGGACTTTAATGGGATGCTGCGCACCTCCATTGGGGCTGTTGAAGATGGGGGTGCGGTGCACTACCTTCGGCCTGAAACTGCACAGGGAATTTTTATTAACTACCTCAACGTGATGACCGCCGCGCGGAAAAAGCCACCATTTGGGATCGGGCAAACTGGCAAGAGTTTTCGTAATGAAATTACTCCGGGAAACTTCATTTTCCGTACCCGTGAATTTGAGCAAATGGAAATGGAATTCTTTGTAAAGCCCGGTACCGACGAAGAATGGCACGACTACTGGCTTGATCAGCGCTGGAACTGGTACGTGGACCTGGGCATGAACCCCGAGAACATGCGCCGCTTTGAGCACCCGCTGGAAAAGCTGAGCCACTATTCAAAGCGCACAGTGGACATTGAGTACCGATTCAAATTTGCTGGAAGTGAATGGGCCGAGCTTGAAGGTGTTGCCAACCGCACCGACTTCGACCTCAAAACCCACAGCGAGCACTCTGGAACTGATCTGAGTTACTTTGATCAAGAGTCCAGTGAGCGGTGGACACCATTCGTTATTGAGCCAGCAGCCGGTTTAACCCGCGCTGTCTTCGCATTCCTGTTGGACGCCTACGACGAAGATCAAGCACCCAATTCAAAGGGTGGCGTGGATACCCGCACCGTATTGCGTTTTGACCCGCGGCTTGCACCGGTGAAAGCCGCAATCTTGCCACTCTCACGCAACGCAGATCTGGGGCCTAAAGCGCACGGCATTGCTGTAGAGTTGCGCAAGCGCTGGAATGTTGATTTCGACGACGCCGGTGCAATTGGCCGCCGGTATCGCAGACAGGATGAGATTGGCACCCCGTACTGCATCACGGTGGACTTTGAGTCCCTCGACGACCAAGCAGTGACGATCCGTGATCGTGACACCATGAACCAAGAGCGCATTGGCATTGATGCTCTCACTGGTTGGCTTAGTGAGAGACTTCCACTTTAATTATTCCAGTTCTCTATGTACTCGTCGGGTCGATCTAGGGGGAATGGAGCGGTAAGCAGGCTGCCACAGTCTGCGCACTGCGCGTCTAGTAAATACCCAGCTATTACATAGTCCTCAAAGCAGACTTTTACCATCATGATATTACTGCCGCACGCTATGCACGCTATGCACGCATTTGTAGGTATACCCCGTTGATCGATTGTGGCAGAACCTTTTGACTCCTGTTGACCTTGGTTGTTACGACGCACAGTTAATTGCCTGAAGGTTGAATGTCCGAAACGGCACGTTTGAGTGTCTGGCCGACAACGACGCGAACTGCTTTACGTGCGGGAATATCAAGTGGCGCTCCGGTCTGTGGATTTCGCCCGGCTCGCGCACTTCGTTCTATGACATCAAAGGATAGAAATCCAGGAATGGCGACTTTTTCCTGGATCTTAAGCGAGTCGATAATCACCGCTTGGATGCTGGCTAAGACTTGCTCCGCCGTGGCGAGGGGGACACCGCTGTGAGCTGCGGCGGCGGAGATGAGTTCAGATCGGTTCATGGGGCTCCTTAATAATAATGATTATCATTACTATAACACATGACTACCTAATGAATCAGTTTTGCCTCAATTCGCTACCGCCTGCGTGTCGACTAAGTCACTCCCGAGAGGGTACGTACCCTTCGGATTCAATTCGGCCGGCATTGCGTGGGAGCAAGAAGCTTAAGAGCAGTCCAAGAAATACGAAGAAACCGGCAACAATGGAAACTGACTTAATTGCCGTGACGAAGCCGTCTGAAGCGCCGGCCACCAGTTCATCACCATTGGGTTCGGTGGCTAATTCCGACAAAACCTGACCCGCACTGTTTGCAACGGCATCACTGATCTGCTCGGCTTGTGCTGTTGGGATTCCAAGATCCTCAAGGTGACCGGCAGTTGACCCGAGGCCTATCAGCAACGTGGTTCCAATCAGCGCGGTTCCAATTGCTGCGCCCACTTGGCGCGATGTTGACTGGACAGCACTCGCTGAACCCGATTCGGCAACGGGAACTTCCGAGAGAATCACGCCGGTGAGTTGCGCGGTTGCAAAACCAACGCCCATTCCGTAAATGAAGAGCCAAGGTGTCATACCCCACCCGGTAATGGTTTCCGAAATTATGATGCCCAGACCCACGATCCCAATCACTTCTAGGACCATGCCGATTTGCAGAACGCGTACCGGACCAAGTCGCTGAGATAAGGGTGCACCGGCGCCAGATGCAGCAAATGAACCCAGGGCAAGTGCCAACAAAATGAAACCGGTCTGCAGTGCGTCGTAGCCCCGAGTTGCCTGCAAGAACAGTGGGATAGCAAAAAGCAACCCGAACTCACCAAGACTGACCACAAGTGCTACCCCGTTACCAGCACCGAAACTCTTAATGCGGAACAGACGCAGATCCAAAATTACGACCTTTTCTGAGGCGATCCGTCGCTTTTCAACAATAACCATGAGTACCAGAGCAAAAACACCGAGAACCCCCGCAACGAGCACGATTGAAACAAATTCAAGAGGCCAAATCCAACTGCCGACCGCGAAGTCGGATGTAGGTGCGAGCCAGCCATACCGTTGCCCTTCAATCACGGCAAAAACAATTCCGACCAAACCAAAAGTGATTAATAGGGTGCCGGGAATGTCGAAGCCCTTGCGTGCGTGAAGTTCGCGAGTTTCAGGAACAACAGCGATCACCCCAATGATCACGATGATGCCGATGGGAACATTTATGAGAAACGCCCAATGCCAGGATGCGTAGGTGGTGAGATAGCCACCGACCAATGGGCCGAGGGCGGCCACCCCTCCAATTGTTCCACCCCACACTGCAAATGCGACAGAGCGTGATTTACCCACAAAGACCGCGTTGATTACCGATAAAGATGCGGGTAAAATCATCGCTCCACCAACTCCCTGCAGGGAACGGGCAGTAATTAGGGTCATCGACGAATCCGAGGCGGCCACTAGTGCACTTGCCGCTACGAAAGCAATCACACCAACGATAAACAGCAACTTACGACCGAAACGATCCGCCAAACGCCCGAAAAAAATCAGAAGAGAAGCGAAGGTCAAAGAGTATGCGGCGTTTATCCATTCAGCATCATTTGTCGTCAACTCCAAATCGGTGACCATGGTGGGAATTGCAACGTTCACTACCGTGGCATCGAGAATAATCATGGCAACACCCATAGCGAGGAAGACCAGAGCGACCCACCGCTTCTTCCCCGTTAGCACCACATCGTGAGTTGGTGGGACAACGGGACTCGTCATTAGTCTCCTCATTTTTCACAGTCAGGTGCTTTGTGTGATTGGATCCATACGTAGTCTGCCGTACGGAGTGAATTCATTAAAAATGGACATGCGAAACTTGGACAATGTCTGCCCAGCTCACAATCGGATCCCATGTAGTTGATCCACCCGTAGTGCTCGCGCCGATGGCGGGAATCACCAATCGAGCATTTCGCAGACTCTGTCGTGAGGAAGGCGCAGGTCTTTACGTCTCCGAGATGGTCACTTCACGTGCACTAATCGAGCGAAATGAAGCGACCATGGATTTGGTGAGTTTCGCAGCAGATGAATCACCGCGGTCAGTACAGTTGTACGGGGTTGACCCACTCGTTATGGCTAAAGCGGTGTCAATCATTGTTGATGAAGATCGCGCCGACCACATTGATATGAATTTCGGTTGTCCAGTCCCCAAAGTGACCCGCAAGGGTGGCGGTAGCGCATTGCCCTGGAAGCGTGACCTATTTAAAGAGATTGTGGAACGTGCGGTGCAGGCAGCCAAGGGGAAGGTCCCGGTATCTGTAAAAATGCGCAAGGGAATAGATGACCAGCATTTGACGTACCTTGAAGCAGGGGAGAGCGCTGCGCGCGCCGGAGTTGTGTGGGTTGCTCTACACGGGCGAACTGCCGCACAAATGTATGGCGGGCAGGCGGATTGGGATGCAATTAGAAACTTAAAAGACCACTTACGTCAATTTAATACCCCGGTCTTGGGCAATGGGGATATTTGGACTGGATCGGACGCACTGGAAATGATGGCGCGAACCGGCGCCGACGGTGTAGTGGTTGGGCGAGGGTGTCTAGGACGCCCATGGTTGTTCTCGCAGTTGACCGCGGCTTTCGCTGGAAAAGAGTTACCCACGGAGCCAAGACTTGGGCGGGTGCTTCAGATTTTGCGTCGGCATTCAGAGCTACTTACCCTGGATTACGGTGAAGCAAAAGGCTGTCGCGATATGCGCAAACACATGTCCTGGTACCTCAAAGGGTTCAGCGTTGCGCACACGGTTCGGCAAGCATTAGGAACTGTACAAACCCTCGCTGAAATTGATGCGCTCTTGGCCCAGATCGATCCCGACCAAGCTTTTAATTCAGAAGTTGGATCAGGTCCGCGCGGCCGCACCTCGGGCTCGCGCCGGCCTGCGCTGCCAGATCGTTGGCTGGAAACCTGTGAATTGACGGCCGATGACCGTGTAAACGTGTCTCTAGCTGAACTCTCGGTCAGTGGAGGTTAACTTCAGGTTCTGCCCGATGTTAAAACTGCTTGGGCGGGAGGTCCGAGTGACTGTTCGAGTTCGGCCACAATTGTGATCGATCCGGCGCACAATGCTTGAGCGCCTCAATCACCTCAAAATATGTTGCCCTTGAAGCAACTGCGTTAGTTCGGTTTTACCAAGACCCCACTGGGAATTGCCACGCGCTGTGGTGGACAAGTAAAGTCACGCGTGTGGCGATTGCGCAGGGTTACGACGAACGAGATGTTCAACGGCCGGTTCTGGAGCCCGTTAAAGAAAGTATCCGAAGTGCCTTTGCCCGGGATCGCGCTCGAGTTCTCCACTCTGCCGCACTTCGGCGACTTGCCGCAAAAACGCAGGTTCAACTAGCCGGAGTCGCTGACTTTCCTCGCACCCGGCTGACGCACACCCTGGAAGTTGCCCAGATCGCCCGCGAACTGGGAGATGCTTTGGGCTGTGACGCTGATCTGGTTGAAGTGGCCGGGCTTGCCCACGATCTGGGACACCCACCTTTTGGCCATAATGGTGAGGAGGAACTCAACCGGCTCGCAGACTCAATTGGTGGATTTGAAGGCAACGCCCAAACCCTTCGGGTGGTGAGCCGCCTTGAAGCAAAAGTGTTTAATGAGGACGAGCAGTCAGCGGGTCTGAACCTCACGCGGGCATCCCTTGATGCCTCCTGCAAATACCCGTGGGCCCGAACTCCGGGTAACCCGAAGTTTGGCTACTACGAGGACGACTCGGAAGTTTTTGCGTGGTTGCGTTCGGGTGCCCCAGGAACCCAAACCTGCCTAGAAGAGCAGGTCATGGATTGGTCCGACGATGTCGCTTATTCGGTACATGACTTTGAGGACGCTGTTTATTCGGGGCTAGTTTCAATCCTTGAATTCGGTGACAAAAATGTCACCGATGAACTGTGTGCAATTGCCCAGGAAAGATATTTGCCCGAGATCCCGATTGAACAACTACAAGAGGCGGTGTCACGACTTCGCCGACTCGATTATTTCCCCAGCTCATTTGATGGCTCAATGCGCAGCATGGTGATGCTCAAGAAATTCACCAGCCACCTAATTGCTCGTTTTAGTGTGTCGGCTCAAATCGCGACTCAGCAACAGTATGGAGATCAGTACCTCACGCGTTATGACGCCACTTTGATTATTCCCCAAGAGGTGCGAGACGAAGTCGCGGTAATGAAAACAGTTGCGGTCAAATGGGTTATGAATCGACCGGGTGCAGATCGGGCGTATGCCCGCCAGCGCGAAATCATTGCTGAACTAGTACATGCCTTGGTGCTCGACGAGGGTCGCAATCTTGAGCGTTGGCTCAAGCCAACTTTTGACAGTGCTAAAACCGATGGTGAACGGTTCCGCGTCGTGATTGATCAGGTCGCCAGTTTGACCGATATCAGTATTGAACAGTGGCACAGCCAATACTGTCGCTAGCGTGATAAGCCGCGAACAACTTCAGCGCAGGTTTCAAGTTCTTCTCGCGTGTTGTAGACATGCGGTGAAACTCGAACCATGGAAGTCACACCGTGGGCCAGGTAGTCAACCTGTGAGTATTCAGGTGTTCCCAGGGAAACGTTAATTCCCGATTCCTTTAGTCCGGCGACAATTGCTGCAGCCTCAATCCGCTCATGCCGGAAGGTGATGATTCCACTTTTTTCAATTCCACGGTCTAGGACCTCAATGCCGGGGATTTCAGCGAGCATGCGTCGCATCTCTTTTGCTAGATAAGTGATCCGCTGCCCAATCGCGTCCAGGCCGAGTGCCAGTGAATAGTCAACCGCCGCCCCGAGTCCCAATAGAGCGGCATAATCCTTTTCCCAGGATTCGAATCTTTGGGCATTAGACCGCATGGTGTAGCCGTCAGGGTCCCAATGCGCTCCGTGCAAATCGGCCGGAAAAGGTTCAAGCTCGGCTAATGAGCGTGGTGAGCAATACATGAAACCTGTTGCCCGTGGGCCGCGAACAAACTTGCGGCCGGTCACACTTAAGAAATCAGCACCAATCTCGGTGACATCAATGGGCATTTGCCCAACGGACTGACATGCATCCACGAGATACCACGCATTTGATTGCTCCCGCTCGAGCGCATGACCAATTGCGGCAACTGGGTTAATTAATCCGTTTTGGCTCGGGCAATGATTGATCAGGACTACCGCCACCTGATCGTCGAGCATTGACTCTAAAGCGGCGACATCGGTTATTCCATTTTCGTCATCGGGAATAAATTCAAGCTGCACTCCATGGTGGCGAGCCAGTTGCATGACTGGCAACACATTGGATGCGTATTCGGACGACGATGCGAGCATTTTGGTGTGCGGACCGAAGTCGCTTGCAAAATTTATGGCGCTAAATGCTCGATCCCATGAGTCCGTAGCTGAAATACTGAGTGCAATATTGGAACCACTGGTGTCCAGTAAGAGACCGATTGAATCGCGTACCGACTCAATTCGTTCGGCAGCCTGAGCGTGAGCTTCGTATCCACCGATCATTTCCTCACGGCGCAGGTGCTCGACCATGGTGTCAACAGCTATCGAAGGAGGCAGGGCGCTGCCGGCATTATTGAGGTGCACCACCTCGGCACAGCCGCGGGTATCGGCTCGAAGGCGGGCTACGTCTAAACCTGATCTGTCGTTGGCCATGGATGCATTCAACCTTGGTTCGGGCCGCTGGTGTGCACCGGTCGTAGACTGACCACATGGCGGGCCGGATCAGAGACGAGGACATAGCCCTTGTTCGTGAGCGAGCCCGCATCGACCAGGTTGTCTCTGAGTACGTGACCTTAAAATCCGCCGGTGGAGGATCCTTAAAAGGCCTGTGTCCATTTCATGAGGAGCGCTCACCAAGTTTCCACGTAACTCCAAGCCGTGGCATGTGGTACTGCTTTGGTTGTGGTGAAGGTGGGGACCTACTCAGTTTTGTTCAAAAAATTGATCATCTTAGTTTTGCTGAAACCGTTGAGAAACTTGCCGACAAAGCCGGGGTCCAGCTGCAATACGTTGATGGGGGATCGACCCCGAATAAACAACAGGGCCAGCGTAAACGCTTGATTGAGGCCCATAAAAGCGCAACTGAGTTTTACCAAGCGCAACTGGTCACACCGGAGGCGCAAACTGGTCGTGAGTTTCTGACCCAGCGCGGATTTGAATCTGAAATTTGTACAACTTTTAGCGTTGGGTACGCCCCCAAAGGGTGGGACGCACTCACTAAGCACCTACGCCAGGCGGGCTTCAGCGATCAGGAGCTACTCGCCGGTGGTTTAGTGTCCCGAGGCAATCGCGGCGTTTACGACAGGTTCCGTGGCCGACTGGTGTGGCCAATTCGCGAACTCGGTGGTGACGTAATTGGTTTCGGTGCTCGTAAACTCTATGACGATGACGAGGGGCCTAAGTACCTCAACACCCCTGAAACACCTATCTATAAAAAGAGCCATGTTCTTTACGGTCTCGACATTGCAAAACGCCTGATTTCCAAGGAGCAGCAAGCGGTCATTGTCGAGGGGTACACCGACGTTATGGCCGCGCACCTCGCGGGTGTGGGTACGGCGGTAGCTACCTGTGGGACAGCATTTGGATCAGATCACATCCGGGTATTGCGCAGGATTCTCATGGATGACGACCGGATGCGTGGCCACGTAATTTTTACTTTCGATGGAGATGCAGCCGGGCAAAAGGCAGCATTGCGCGCATTCGAGGAAGACCAGAAATTTGTGTCCCAAACTTTCGTTGCGGTAGAGCCGGGCGGACTGGATCCGTGTGATTTGCGGCTGCAACAGGGTGATGCTGCGGTTCGAGCACTTATTGAAAGTCGTGTGCCACTTTTTGAATTTGCCATCAAGTCTGTCTTGAACTCCTACGATCTGAGCACCAGCGAAGGGCGCGTTGCAGCCTTACAGGAAAGTGCTCCTATCATTCGAAAGATCCGCGATTCGGCATTGCGGCCGGAGTATTCGCGGCGTTTGGCGGGATGGCTCGGCATGGACCCGGGCACAGTTGCCAAGTCTGTCGGTGGAAGCGCCCCTGCATCGCGTCAATCCCGCAAATCCACCGTTGGCTCAAGTGTGGAGCGTGAATCACTTAAGGCAGCATTGCAACTGCCCGGTGCCGTCAGCCATTGGTACGCCTCCGTTGAAGAGTCAGCTTTCACCCACTCCAAAGCTGCGGCGGTTCATGTAGCAATTGCATCGGCTGGCGGACCAACTGCGCAACTTGATGGCATGGCGTGGATCGACCGGGTGCTCGCCAGCGCCGAGAACGACGAGATCCGGTCGACGATCCGCGAACTCGCCGTTGAGCCGATGCCAACGGAAGCCGGATCGCAAGATCGCTACGCCGTGGGCATGATTGCCAGATTGCTCGAAGTGGATTCGTCAAAAAAAATTGATGAGTTAAAAGGTGAGCTCACCCGATCCGAAGAAAGCGGAGATTCAACCCAATTGTTGAACCAGCTTGTTGAATTGGAGTCCTACCGGCGCTCACTGCGTGAAATTTCACTTGGTGAAGCCTGATGTTTGGTCGCAATCAGTTCGACAAGCAACTGAGGGTCGATGCACGCTTATTGCAGGTCCCGTCGTCAGAGCGCATTATGGCAACGGCTTTGGGCCCCGCGAGTTACGAGCCACCCGTGGTAATCGCTACGGACAAAGCTCTCTATTTCGCGACCACGATCGAACCCAATCGCGTTGAGTGGCAGCAAATCGCCAAAGCAACTTGGGAAGACCCCTGGCTTGAAGTCACCACCAATGAAAACATCTTGATCAAACTGCACCTTGACCCATGTGGGGACCTTCCGCCCATGGTGCGTGATCGGGTCACGGCAAGTGTCCTATTTCGCGAAACGTTGACCCTAGATAACGGCGGTACCATTACGGCTATCGGTCGTCGCGAGCCTGATCGGACTGAGGTCTCCTGGCTGATTGAGTTCCATGGGGACCTAGACCCGAATGACCCGCTCACCGCGCAGGGTGCTGACACAGCACTGCGGGAACTGCGAAACACCCTCGGCGTGTAGCTAACGCCCGGCCACTTGATAGTCTTCGTCGGTCGATCCCCCATAGCTCAATTGGCAGAGCATTCGACTGTTAATCGAAGGGTTTCTGGTTCGAGTCCAGATGGGGGAGCCAGAAAACTGTGTGGTCTTGCGAAGCGAAATATTCCCGCTGTGTGTCTTTTATGTTGCTCACATTGCGGTCTCCCCATGGAAGTTTAACCATCAACCATTACAACGGTGAGAATTACTCCAACAACGGACGGCCCATTAAAAATCGACGGCGAGGCAACAATAGTTGCGCCAGACGGCACAGTGATCAAGGAAACGGGTAAAGCCTATCTGTGCTGCTGTGGGGAGTCCAAGTCCAAGCCCTTTTGCTACGGCAGCCACAAGAGAGCCAACTGGAGCGAAAGAGTTGATCTCTAGATTCCAAGCCCACTCGAGCGAGCAGCAATAGCGAACGTTTTTCATCGCAAATAGTGAGACCCCGGCCCTGAGATAGTTCAAGGGACGGGGTCCTTCATCACAGTTGCATGAGAATAATTAGCGCGCTGCGCCAGCGCCCGTGAGTTTCACCTTGAATTTTGTGGGCGTCCCCTGCGAGGGCTGCATGGTCCGCTGGGAAAACTTAGTCGATGTTGACGACCAAGGCTTTGACCTAAAGAAAAAAATTAAAAACGGATCTGTAGCGTGCACGAGCGACAAAGGCAGCATGGCTCCCGGATACTTTTTTATTAACAATCCTAAATTCGGGTTCATGAATGCCGCCACGGTCATCGTGATGCGACACCACGGAACAGCAGTGAGTTCAAAAGTGACTCGAAAAGGAGCGGTGGCAGCAAAGCGGGCCTCTTCATGCTGGGTTGGCTACAACCCGGTGAGTAATGGGGGCATCGACCCCTTGACTGAAAACTCGATGACTATCCGGTTAAGCACTGTGAACGACAAAGACGTGAAAGGCAAGAAAACCAGGACAATTCACTCCTTGGCCCAGCCCACGGCATCGGCGAAGGGTCAGCTCACGGAGTAGCCGTCATCAAAATATTTGCCTGTTCATAAAGGACGTGTGTTCATCAACGGTGACCTTGCCTGCGGGTAATAGGTATCCAATGCCCAACAGATTTGTTGAGGCTAAAAAGTAGTTCGCTCACCTTGGATTATCTCGGCGGGAACGTCGTTAGCAGCAATTACCTCGAAAACTCTGCCCGTGCTCCATTTGTACTTCCTGATATTGGTGCACTTTTTTGACGCGCATGTGGACCTTGCTTTTTTCGTAACAGAAATCCCAGCCTGTGAACACGCCCTCTCAGGCGTTTCACCGGTTCCTGCTGGAGCCCAATTACCCCCCTTACGTAAGGGCCAGGGCGACAGTCATTTGCGCAGTAGGTTTCACGAGAATGTCTTCATGGAATGAAAGCCCGTTCTGGCGCGCAATGCTCCGGTGCACAACTCACATTTTCCCAAAAAATATCGGGAAAGGGACAGCATCGACCCAGCCCGGCCATCGATCAGCATATTTCCCTACCCAATAGTTCCTGCGGTAAAAGCTTTGAGTGTGAGGTGGGGGGATGTGGTTTTAGAGGTGTTGTGGGGGTGGTCTTAGGGGTCTCGTGGGGGGAGTCCGGCGTGGGATAGACAAAATAACCGCAATTCGGTAGCCTCGACGAAGTTCAAAACTGAGAGAAGATGGCACAGAGGAAGCGAATAGTCATGCAGGCAAAGGGAAAAGTAGATTCTGGGTCAGGTCAGGATCCTCGGATTAGCGGTGCCACGACGAATGGGGCCCCCGGTCACGAGGTCCCGACGGCCGATCCTGAGGCTATCGCTCACATCATTAAAATTGTGTCACAAGCCCGCGTGACTCGAGGTGGAACAAAAAGCACCCAACAAGAAGCAGTAAAACCCCAGCAGCTGGGTGAGTCCAGGGATACAGCTGGCAAACCTTCAGCAGACTTGCCGTCCAAAACTCAGGGGCAAGAGCAGACCAACTCGTCGAAAAGACTATCACGTTGGGCAGGTCGGAACGCCAGTCCGAGCAGGAAGCGATCTGCAAGCGGTTCGCGAGTAAACAACGAGCGTGAAGAAGTTGACAGCGAAACGAAAGATGGCTCGGTCAAAGACAGCGGAGTTAAGATTTATACGCCGCAATCGAGTGAATCTGCGGGGGCAAATCCAAGTGTGCCAGAGCCTGTCATGGTCAAAGAAGCACTTCCAGCGGAACCCGTGCTGGTGCCTGATCCAGGGGTAGATCCACACCTTGATCCTGATCTGCAGGAAGTAAAAAATCAGTTGCGACAATTTTATTTAGACATGAAGGTTGAGAACAAGAGACTTGGACAACTAAATCTTGACCTGCAGCATGAGCGAGCTGCTCTGGATGTGGCGACAATTGAGCTAGAAACAATGAAGAGCGAAGGCCTATTAAAAAGCGAGCGAGTCTCCCTGGGTTTAGATGATGTCGAAGGCCAACAATATGAACTTCGCAAGCAGTTAGAAGAAACTTCCAAAGAGATAAAATTGCTAGAGGGAGAGCGCGCTGAAATTCAAGGTATGCGGCGTGCGGTGGAAGAAGAACGCCTCGCTGTTGTACGTGAGCGTGTGAGCGTTGAAGGAATGGTTGAACACATGGCCAGGACCCGTCGAGAAATAGAAGGCGCGCAAGACCAACTTCGTGGTCAGGCTGAAGAGTTATCACAGACCCGAAACGACGCTGCCGAAGTCAAATCCCAATTAGCTAAATCCTCTGAAATGATTGATCAGCGAGAAAATGAAGTGCAGGAGGTAGAAATAAGATTGCTCGCACAAAAAGATCAACTTCACAACGGAGAACTAGAGTTGGAGCGCAGGGAGTCTGAACTGCTAGATCGTGAGAACTTGGTTGCCGGGTCGATGCAGCAAGTTCAGCAGATGCAAGAAGACATTGAGACCCAAAAAATGGAGTGCTCTGTGGCCAGTGCCAAGTTGTCAAGCGGTGTGGAAAGCCTTGAATCACGCACGGTCGAGTTAAACGTTGAGCAAGAAAAAATACAATCACAATTTGAAGTTTTAGATTCCCAACGGGGCGAGGTTGAGCGGATGCGCGAAGATCTCAACTCTCAACAAAGGGAGTTGGACGCCTCTGAGGCCTTGTGGGAAGAGTTGCGTGCGAGCCAAGAGAGCGAGTTGGACTCCACCCATTCGGCGGTATTCGCTCAGCAATCTAGCGTTGCTGCACAACTCCTCGAGGTGACCCAAGAAGTCTCCATGTTGTCGAAATCACGAGAGGCCGTTGAAAAGGAGCGCGAGCTTTTGGGCAATGCGCGCGCGCTTGTGGAAGAGGATCGCGACGCTCTACATCAGGATGCCGTGCAAAGCGAATTACTTCGCGTGGAGCTAAGCGATCTACGAATCGAACTTGAGGAAACTCGGACGCGGTTGCTAGAGGAAACAAGTCGACGTGCCCAGGCCGAGCAGGGGCGCCAGTTGGCTGAGACTAACCGCCCATCTGCATCAATGGATTTAGGTCAAAACCCATCTGACGACCCCCTGGTGGCGCGATTGTTGGACCAGCAATGGGATCTTTGGCTCACCGACGACCAAAAATAGGCTGACATAGAGACAAAAAGTCCATAGTGTACACTTACGTAATTGTATTTTTGATCATTGAGCGTCGTCAGGAGTCCTCGTGTCACTTTCAGAAGTTAGTCCAGGGAGCAGTGTCTCTCCTGGACAGATTTTGGAGAATTTAAAGGGGCGCATCAGAGATTTAGAGGCCCAACTGGCGGAGGCAAGTCGCCAGAGGTCAGATCACCGTCGGCTTCAAGACCTTGGACCAGATGAGTTGGCCCTTCTTTCTGTGGGCGCTGCTGGAGAGATTATTAAAGCTTCACGTGCCCAAGCGGCAGAGGTTCGCGCCTCTGCTGAGGAATACGTTACTCAGAATAGATCTGCTGCGAAGGTCGCATTAGATGAGGCAACAGCAAATTCACAACAGATGCGAGCAGATGCGAGAGACAACGCAGCAGAAATTATGGCGACGGTCCGTGACCAATCTGTGGCCATGGTTCACAAAGCCGAGCAAGAAGCAGACGCGGTTCGACTGAGGGCGCAACAAGAGGCAGACAAGCTTTCTGAGGAAGCAAGCGTGCAGTTAGGACAGGCAGTTCAAACTGGTGAGAAAACGCTTGCGAGCGCGAATGAGTCGGGACGCAAGATAGTAAACGCAGCCCGGCAAATGGCAGATTCGTTGCGCGATGAAACTCAGAGCGAAACTCGGGCCATGTTGCGGGATCTCCTTGATCTCATTGAGATTCAGGAAAGTGCGATGGGCGAGCTCCTGGCCGATTCTGGCATACTTCGTGATTCGATTTCCTCAGTGATGGAAGCAGTACGTGAGTCCTCTGAGCACATGGCCGCGCAGGCGGCGCGCACAGAGGCAAGGGTTCGCTCGCACATCGGCACCACCACTCAGATGCGCTCCGATCTGCAACGTAGGATTGGATCCGGAATGCACAATGAGTTACAGGTCCCACAAAACACGCGCAAAGCAGTGGTGAATGAAACGAGCATTGCCTCCAACACAGGCTCCTGAAATAGTTGAAGAGCTCATGAAAAGTTCGCGTGGGAATTTTGGGAGAGCCTTTTTAGTTCACATAGCCCTACTAGTCGGGCTAATGGCGTCCCTTGTCCTAAGCCCAATTGTTACTGCTTCTGCAGGTGGGGGACCGATACCAAGCGCTTCGCCGACCACTTCACCTTCGCCGACCACTTCACCTTCGCCGACCACTTCACC
>JAPKAV010000111.1 GCA_028825115.1 Candidatus Nanopelagicales bacterium
GGACCATGTTCTCACCAATAACTCCGGCGTGTTGCGCTGACAGGTATCAACCACCTATGCGAGAAGATAGGGGCGTGAATTCAGTGGTGAGTAGTCAGGAAATTATTTCCGAGCTTCAGTGGCGCGGACTTATTGCACAAAGCACGAACCTTGAAGAACTATCCAAGGTGTGCGCTGATCCTGTGACCCTGTATTGCGGTTTCGACCCAACAGCGCCAAGTTTGCACTTAGGCAATCTGGTTCAAATACTCACCGTACGGCGTTTTCAGCAACATGGACATACACCGTTAGCACTTGTTGGCGGTGCGACGGGCTTAATTGGTGACCCAAAAGAGTCTGGTGAGCGAACGCTTAACTCCGTTGAGCTCGTGGGGGAATGGGTTGAGCGAATCCGGGTTCAGCTTGAACGCTTTTATGAATTTGACGGATCTAACTCAGCGCGGATGGTGAATAACCTTGAGTGGACTCAGGACCTTAATGCAATTGAATTCTTGCGAGATATTGGGAAACACTTCAGCGTGAACAGAATGCTAGTTCGTGAAGCGGTTTCAGCGAGACTCGCGAAAGATGGAATCAGTTTTACTGAGTTTAGTTACCAAGTGTTGCAATCATTTGATTACCTCGAGTTGTATCGCAGGCACAACTGTGTCTTGCAAACTGGCGGTTCAGACCAGTGGGGCAACATTACGGCGGGCGTTGACCTCGTGCGTCGAGTAGAAGCCGCGGGCGTTCACGCGCTGACCACACCACTGCTGACCAGAGCTGACGGTAAGAAGTTCGGTAAAACCGAAAGTGGGACTATCTGGCTCGATCCTGGGTTGACAAGTCCGTATTCATTTTTTCAATACTGGATCAATTCAGATGATCGGGATATCACGAACCTGCTCAAAACATTTAGCTTTAAATCAGAGTCGGAAATTAATGAGCTTGTTCAGGCAACCATTGAGCGACCGCAGGAGCGAGCCGGCCAAAGGGCGTTGGCCAGTGAGTTGACCGAGCTTGTGCACGGTGAGGCTGAACGAGTTGGTGCCGAGGACGCGGGGAAGGCCCTCTTCGGCGGTGGCAATCTTGCTGATCTGCCGGAGTCGACGCTCCACGCCGCGTTGACCGAGGCTTCACTGGGTGAAGTTGACAAAAGCGAAGTGGTAGACGGGAAATTGCCCACCTTGGACGAATTGTTGGTGCGATGCGGACTCGCACCTAGTAAAAAGGCGGCCCGGCGTACTATCGCAGAAGGCGGTGCCTACGTGAACAACATCCGGGTTGATCAAGAGGATTTTCAGGTGCCAGTGCGTGAACTCCTTTATGGACAGTGGGTAGTATTGCGCCGCGGTCGCAAAGCGTTTGCTGGAGTGGTCGTTAAGTAGTCCCGGACTCGGGACTACTCCTAGCAAGCCCTATCCGAGCCGTTTCAACGCTGCAGGTGCAGGTTTCTGATCTTCTCCGATAGGTAGTGATGACTTCTTTTTCTGACCTTGGTGTAGTGCGCCCTCTGGCGCAGGCGCTTTCTCATTCCGGTTTTTCCGAGCCATTTCCCATTCAAATCGCGACACTCCCTGATGCCATCGCCGGGCGTGATGTCCTTGGTAGAGGGCGGACCGGCTCGGGGAAAACCTTGGCGTTCGCACTGGCTCTGCTTTCCCGTCTTGATAGCAGGAAAGCCAAGCGGGGCAAGCCTTTAGCGCTTGTACTCTCACCGACTCGAGAACTTGCAATGCAGATTAATGCGACGATTTCCCCGCTGGCACGGAAGGTGGGTTTATCCTCGGTGTTGATCGCTGGCGGCATGCCATTTGGTAGGCAGCTACAAGCGCTTGAGCACGGTGTTCCGATTGTTGTTGCGACTCCTGGGCGATTGATTGATTTAATGCACAGAGGAGCAGTGGATCTTTCTGATATTGAAATAACAGTTTTAGATGAAGCCGATCTCATGAGCGATATGGGCTTTATGCCCGCAGTTAAAGAGATTCTCGACGCAACCGGCCAAGGTGGACAGAGACTTTTGTTTAGTGCAACTTTGGACAAAGATGTAGATGCTCTCGTCAAAAAGTACCTCCGCGATCCCATCGAGCACGCGGTTGAATCTGCTGGAATCGCACATGGCGAGATGGATCATCATGTCTTTTTTGTGAAACAAGAAGTGAGAGACGAAATGCTGGCAAAAATTGGTTCTCGCCAAGGACGCACAATTATGTTCGTGCGAACCCAGCGCGGCGCTGATCGGTTGGCTGAGAAGCTTCAAGCCAAAGGTGTTGCGGCGGGAACATTGCATGGTGGGAAGGCTCAAGGGGCCCGTACCAAGGCACTGGATGCGTTTAAGAGTGGGAAGACTCCCGTCTTGGTGGCCACCAACGTCGCCGCACGCGGTATCCACGTTGACGACATCAGTTTGGTGATTCACGCTGACGCTCCGACCGACCCAAAGGACTATTTGCACCGAGCTGGTCGTACGGCCCGAGCGGGAGAGTCAGGCACCGTTGTGACTTTGGCTCGACTCAATCAGCAACGTGAGATGAAGGGTTTGATTAAAAAGGCGTTGGTGGAAGCGACTTTCACGCACATGGACGTGGCAAACCCTGAATTAGCGCGCATTACGGGAGCCCAAGAGCCAACAGGGGAGCCGTGGTTTCCTGCGGTCGAGCACGCACCTAAAAAACGTCGTACATCGCGACCTGGCGGGCATGCCGGCGAGGGCGGGTCTGGCGCCGTTGGCCGCCACAAGCCTCGACACAAGGGCAGATCCGGTGGGTCGGGTTCCAGTGGGTCGGGTTCCGGTGGGTCGGGTTCCGGTGGGGAACGTTCAGATCGACCAAGAAAAGGTTCGGGCGGTGGCCGTGGACGAGCTGGGAACGGATCGGGCAAGACACCAGGTGGCCGTCCGGGTGGTCAGCCAAGCGGTAAGGCTGGCGGTGGTTCGAGCGGTAAGGCTGGCGGTAAGCCAAGGCACAAGCCTAAGGCGTAGGCCCCCGCGGCTTATTTGCTCTGTTTAGTCGGTAAGACCGCGACTCCGCTCCGCGTTAAATGAGCGTTGCTATCACGAGGAATAAATTGGATGTCCAGCGGTTGACATTGTCGGTCGCGTGTGGGCCACTGATTTCGTTTATGGCCTCTCGGGTCATGCGGCAAAATGGGAACCTAGGGGAGCACGGATGATCCAAGTAGGAAAAAAATATTGCAGTTAAAGGATTTTTCCGATAAATGCAACTAGGCAAGTATACGGTGTTTTCCCTTAAGGACCCCCCCGTGAAAGCGATAATAGGCCATCCCCTATATTTCAGTTCCACGCAAGAGCAACGGACGCTTAGGCCGGTCTCGTGGTGAGCCCCAGGATTCGAAAGCGAAAAGTCTTCCGCGCCGCGGATTTGACTTCACAGTCAAAAATCTGTAAGGTGAATATCTGCCCCGAAGCCGGTCCGCAAGGACGTGGTGATGGTGCGCGCCCGTAACTTGAGAACTCAACAGTGTGTCACATGTCAATGC
>JAPKAV010000112.1 GCA_028825115.1 Candidatus Nanopelagicales bacterium
TTCGCGCGATCATGAGCACGGAAAGAGTCCCAAGAACAGCAACCGCAAATCGCCAACCGAATGGTGAAACGCCGAAGAGATATTCACCGGAAGCGATTACCCATTTACCGGTGGGAGGATGAACAACAAAGGAGCCTTGGTCGGTGAAGGCGGTAACCGTACGCCAATTTTCCCCGGCAGTGAGCATGATCGAGTCGTGCTCGTCAATAGCTTTATGTTCAACTCCGAATAACAGAAGCGCCCATGCGTCCTTGGAGTAATAGGTCTCGTCGAACACGACCGCATTGGGTGTCCCCAAGTGTACAAATCGAATCACCCCGGCAAATATCGTGATGATCAGAGGTGCAATCCAAGTTGTGATTCCGGTGGTGGGGAAGGCTGGGTAGAGTCGTTCGGCAACAGTGGCCACGCTTCGATCTGGCGCACTAAAGCCGGCGAGGCGCCTGCTGATTGTGGGGGACACGATCACATATTAGGTCGTGATGCACTATTGCGGTATGGGAGCAAAGGAATTAGGGCGAACTGGGGGACAATTAATATTCGCGGCCACTCCCATGGGTAACGTCGGAGATGCTTCAGCTCGGCTGATCGCGGCAATTCAGCAGGCAGATGTGATCGCTGCCGAAGACACCCGAAAATTTATGAACCTGAGCTCACGACTTGGGGTCCGATACGATGCGCAACTGGTTTCTCATTTCGAGGCAAATGAAGCTGGGCGCGTTGAGCAGTTACTCGACTCGGTCGCGGCAGGGAATCTGGTGCTCGTGGTGAGCGATGCCGGGATGCCTCAAGTAAGTGATCCGGGTTACCGGCTCGCAGTAGCAGCAATCAAATCCGGGGTCGATTATCAGGTGCTGCCGGGGCCTTCGGCCGTACTTACCGCGCTCTTGCTTTCTGGGCTACCTGCTGACCGTTTCTGTTTTGAAGGCTTTCTCCCACGTAAGAGCGGAGATCGATTTCGTGCTCTGACCCAATTAGTCCACGAGCCGAGAACCATGATTTTCTTTGAGGCGCCACATCGGCTGGCAAAGACGCTCAACGACATGGCGGAAGTTTTTGGCCCTGATCGGATTGCTGCCATAGCCCGAGAAATGACCAAGACGTACGAAGAAGTGATTCGAGGCTCGTTGCAAGAACTCAATGAGTGGGCAGCAGGCGAGATTAAAGGCGAGATCACCCTCGTACTTGCAGGGAGCAACTCAACAGCGGCGAGTGAAATGTCACTAGCCGAATTAGTTGCGCTCGTCCAAGAACAAGTATCAGCGGGTGCGTCAATGAAAGATGCGGCGGCAGTTATTTCCCGTGAGTTTGGTCGATCTAAGCGCGACGTTTACGAAGCAGTAATCGCCGCAAAAGCAGCAGCCTTGGCGGAAGACTAGGATTTAGCCATGAGCTCGGTGGCTAAATCCTTTTACGTGACCACTCCCATTTATTACGTGAACGATGCGCCTCACATTGGCCACGCCTACACAAGCACTGCCGCAGACGTGTTGACGCGCTGGCACCGGCAACGCGGTGAAAGCGTCTGGTTCCTCACCGGTGTCGACGAGCACGGAACCAAAGTTCAACGAGCCGCTGAACAGGGCGGGGTTACCCCGCAAGAGTGGGTTGATGCATTGGTCAGAGATTCTTGGAAACCGGTGTTGAAAACAATTGATGCACAAAATGACGACTTCATCCGCACCACGCAGGAGCGCCACATTGCGCGGGTTCGAAAGTTCTGGGACACCGTCAAAGACAACGGATACGTTTTTTCAGATTCTTATGAAGGCCCCTATTGCGTGGGTTGCGAAGAATTTAAATTCCCGGCTGATCTCATTCCAGGAACGAGTGAATGGGAAGGGCAGCAAGTGTGCGATGTTCATGGTCGTCCACCTGAAGAATTAAGTGAGGACAATTGGTTCTTTAAATTATCGGAATTCACCCAGCCACTCATCGATCGCTATGAAGCCGATCCCAATGCGATCCGCCCCGAGAGTGCATACAACGAGGTTATGAGTTTCCTTCGCGGTGGACTGGTTGACATCTCCATGTCCCGTTCAAGTGTTGAATGGGGGATCCCACTCTCGTGGGATGAATCGCAGGTCGTCTACGTGTGGTTTGACGCGTTGTTGAACTACATCACCGCGGTGGGTTACGGAGCCGAACCAGGGAGCAGCGAAACGAAATTGTTTGAACGAGTATGGCCGGCGAGTGTGCAATTAGTGGGTAAGGATATTTTGCGTTTTCATGCCGTGTACTGGCCCGCAATGTTGATGGCAGCAGGGCTGCAACCACCGAAGCAGGTGTTTGCTCACGGCTGGCTGTTGGTTGGTGGTGAAAAAATGTCGAAGACCAAACTCACTGGAATCGCGCCAGAACTAATCATTGATCATTTTGGCTCTGACGGATTCCGTTACTACTTCATGGCGGCAATTGCATTCGGCAATGATGGTTCCTTCTCTTGGGAGGATATGAGTGCTCGCTACACCTCGGAGTTAGCCAACGGCTTAGGAAATCTTGCCTCGCGGGCAACAGCGATGGTCGGTAAATACTTCGAAGGCTCGCTTCCGGCTGTCGGCCCAATCAGTGACGCCGAGAACACTATTCACGCTTTGCTTACTGAGACTGTCACTAAGGCGGACGCCTGTATCGGCGAGTTGGATTTTGCAGGGGCTATTGGCCACGTGCGTGCTTTCATTGAACACATCAACGGATACGTAACTGAGCAGGAACCTTGGGTGCTTGCCAAGAGCGAAGAAACCCAAGGAGCACTCGCAACTGTGCTGTACACGGTGTGTGAATCTTTGCGCGCGATTTCGATTCTCTACAACCCAGTTATGCCTAAGGCAATGGCAGAGCTGTGGAAAAATATTGGGGCGCTCGAAGCGCTCGGTGACCTTGCCGACCAAGGAATTACAAGTGTCGGAACGTGGGGACAGTTGCCGGCCGGGGTTCAGGTTGTTAAAGGGCCGTCCCTCTTCCCGCGTCTCGAGGACCCAGAAAACATCTAATGGGAGAGAAACATCTGATGGAAGATTCAACAGATTGGCCTACTGCCCCGCAACCACTCGTGGGAACGGTAATTGATTCGCACACCCATCTAGACGTTCATGACAACTCACTTCATGGGGAGAATCCACCAGATCCGGGACAATTACTTGAGTGGGCACGTGAAGTCGGTGTGGATCGGGTAGTGCAAGTGGGGTGTGACGTCGCGTCATCGCGATGGGCGGTCGACGCAGCTAACCTCTATCCAGCAGTCATTGCGTCTGTAGCGCTACACCCAAACGAAGCCCCACGGCTTGCCGAAAAAGGTGAACTTACAAGTTCACTTGCACAGATCTCCGAGCTAGCACAGTCGCCTCGGGTGCGAGGTATCGGTGAAACTGGTCTTGACTACTTTCGAACCGGGGAAAATGGTCGCCCCGCCCAACATGAATCATTTCGATTTCACATTGACCTTGCCAAGCAGCTGG
>JAPKAV010000113.1 GCA_028825115.1 Candidatus Nanopelagicales bacterium
AATGGCTGCACATTCTCGCTTTCCAGGTAGCCATGCACCGCTTCATACACATGGTTCTCCGGTTCGAACCGGGACACAACTAGGTGGTAGTTCCCTTTTTTGAGGTCGAGTTCGCCAAGGCGGTCAGCCGGCGGGTGCAGAACCTCGGCGCCATAGGGAATTACCCAGCAATCACGGCCATAAGTTTCCCGCACATGGTCGGCGATCCCTTGGGCGTCAGCGATCACCTCTTGCGCAGAATTAATCGCGCGCTTTTCCGCCCACGTGTAGTACTTCGCACCTAAGCCGCGCCATTTTGCCCGCTTGGATTCCAGGCCATCAAGGTGAATTGCGGTGGGGATTTTCGCGAGCTTGAGCGGAGTGAGTAGCGGGGCATTGCCCGCATTGAGTAGCAGGCAAACATCCGGTCGGTCTTTTGTGATCGCGTGGGCGGTACTCAGAGCAGTGTGACTCAGGGTCTCGGCCATCCGGTGCTTGATCGCCGGAAGGTTCACTAATTTCATGCCGTCATATTCAGTGATCGTTTGCCCGGGATTGCGGCAGTAGACAGTGACGTCGTAGCCGCGTAGCGCCAAGCGTTTTCCGATTTCTTCGACCGCGGTCTCAAATCCTCCATAGAGCGCTGGCGCCCCGCGGGTTCCCATCAGTGCGATTTTCATAAATGTGTTTTTGGTAAACCTAGTGGGTGTGATGCTGCTCGGAGTCGATGAAATTGAACGCAACCATGTGACAGATCGACATGTGGGCATCTTCAATTCGACCCATGTGCTCACTAGGTACGTTGACGTGAATCTCCGACAACTTCCCGCTCAAGTTGCCATCAAATCCAGTGAGTGCAACCCGGATTAATCCGATTTCTTTGGCTCGATTTTGTGCGGCAATAATGTTTGCTGACCTGCCCGAACCACTAATTGTCACCAAGATATCGCCGGCCTGCGCAAGATTCGTGAGTTGCTCAGCAAATACGACTTCAAAGCCGACATCATTCGCGTACGCTGTAAGGGTCGACATAGAGTCCGTGAGTGCAACGACTCGAAAGCGAGTCGGCTGTTCGTAGCTGGCACCTTTACCCAGGTCGGTTGCAAAGTGACTCGAGGTTGCAGCACTGCCGCCATTCCCAGCGACGAAAACTGTGCGACCCGTGGCCCTTGCCTCTACCAACAGGTCAATAAATTCCTGAACCTTTGTGAGGTCAATCTCAGCCATTTCGCTCAGAAACGCAGAACGGTAGTCGGCGACACTTCCTGATTGGCTCACTTGATCACTCACTCTCCCATTCTCTCTTACCCGCTCCGTGCCCTTCGGCTTGCCGTCACCTGCTTCACTCACAAATCACATCCGAGCCCACCTGTGCGGTAATTTCAGGTTCGTCTCGGGGCCAAGACTAATCCTCTGGGGGATCAGAGTCGAAATCTATGAGGGAATTGGTTCGGGCCGGCCCTTTTGAAGGGGAGAGCGGTCCGCTCTACCAAAAGTCGAAACCAGAACACGTCGGGAAGGTGGAGTAGGTCCTGGCCCGTGGGTCGCTGGTAACCTCACCGGGTGCAGGCGACCGATTACCCCATTTCGGGAGTGTGGCGTTTTGACCCAGTACTCCGACCCGACGACCGCGGGGTGTTCCTCGAGTCTTTCAAAGAGTCTGTCTTTGCCCAGACGGTTGGGCATTCCCTGCACCTGGCGCAGATGAATATTTCAGTCTCACGAGCCGGGACTGTTCGCGGAGTTCACTTTGCCGATGTCCCCCCTGGGCAGGCCAAGTACGTGCAATGTTTTGACGGAAAAATTCTCGACATTGTTGTGGATATTCGGGTGGGTTCGCCAACTTTCGGGCAATACGAAACCATTGAACTCGATGCCGACACTCACTCAGGCCTGTACATATCCGAAGGATTGGGTCACGCGTTCTGCGCGTTGACTGATTCCGCCACCGTCGGGTACTTCTGCTCGGAGGGTTATTCACCCGAGCGGGAGCATGGCATTCATCCACTTGACCCGGATTTGGCTTTACCGTGGCCCGAAGGGGAGCAATCGGTGCTTTCTCCCAAGGATGCTGCTGCGCCGCTACTCGCTGAGGCCATTGCTTCAGGGTTTTTGCCTCAATACGGCGATTGTGTTGAATTTGTTTCGGGGCTCTCACAGTAACTTCCGTAACTCATCAGGTTGGCGTGAAGGCTCAGCGCCAACTCGAAGGTTCGGAACGCGCAAGTTTAGAAGTTGTAACCGCGATCAAGTTTCACATTGGGGTAGGCCTTCGTGTCCAACCGCATTTTAGGTCCGTACTTCCAGGAACCTGCCCACCACGCCAACGCCATTTGTTGCAGCGCATATTCCTCTTTGCCGAGCTTGTAGGAATCCTCGATATCCCCCTCGGCATAAATGTGGCCGTCTTTCCAGCGAAGTTGAAGGGCTCGGGTGTCACGCGCGTGGGCCGCTAGGAATTCCCCTGCACGGGTGTCGGGTGCCGAATACACATTTGCAAATCCGTCAACGCCAACGAATGTGGCTGGCCGGCGCACACCCCAACTGACTCCCATCGGGTAATAGATCTGCCCTAGTGGCTTGTACACCGTTCCACCGGGTGCTGCGTACGGAGGACTTGCAAACTCAACAACACTGAGCCCTCGGTACACAATGTCCGCGTTGTAGAAGAAAGCTTCAGGTACTGGGATCCTTGCTGCCCGAAGGAGCGTTGCAGCCCACCACAGGTGTTGCACATTTTGTGTGTAATCGGGGTTCACGATTCCATGGTTGGTGATGGTGCCATCTTCATTGGCATTTGTTCCCGGTAGTCGCAGCGCAACATTGATGCCATTGATTGATTGAGTTTTGGTGAGATCACCGGGTCGGCTAAATGCCGCAAGGCTCAGCGCAATCGCGCTTTCTTTCCAGATCTTGGCATTTTTGTGTTTGGGCATCATGGCGAGAGCAAGTGTTGGCGCTAGTAGATCCCAGGAAACTTCATCGGCTTTTGAGTCTCCGGGGGAGATTTCCGTTCCAACGCGATTGCGGAAATACCGGGGGCCCCTGCGCGCTGAGGAATTTGCTTCACTCTCCACCATGGCAGCCACGTAGCCGCGTTCGGCTTGATTGAGTGTGTCCCAGAGCAGCCAGCCAGCTTGCCCCGCGGTTACGGCCCACAGTGCTGACTGCCAGGTTTCACCCCAACCGCCCTGACTTGTGGCCTGGTGTTGGCAGGCGATTGAGCGGATATGCCAAATTGCATAGTCGTGAACTTTCTTACGGCTGACCCGGTCAAAGTTTTTCAGTTTCGTGGTGGCGAGCAGGGTCGCGGCTGACAATGCAGCATTCGCATTTCGCCTAATTGATTCCTCTGACGTCCTGCTGGTACTGATCGGGTCGTAATAGGTACTGCTCCACCGATCGGATAACCGGTTGGATCGGTCATTTCGCACCAAGTAGGCGACCCCGTCTTCCAAGGTCGAACGAACCTCACGGTT
>JAPKAV010000114.1 GCA_028825115.1 Candidatus Nanopelagicales bacterium
TATACAGATGGACCGACAAACACGCCTATCAGGTTGAGTTTGAGGCGGAAGACGATGAAGCATCGTTTGATAAGTTTTTAGATGTGATGGATGCGGATGGTGAGTTGTTGGATGCTGAAATGACTATTACAGAACGCTTTAACGTGATAGAACACCCAGAAGAGTTTGTTAAATATAAAGAGAACAGAGAGGGAGAAGAGTGAGATGCCGCATTAGGTTTGAGGATGAAACGGGAAAAAAATATAGCGTGTGGGTAGAGAGTGGAGATAAAATCTCGCTTGATGAAATAAAAGAGCGGTTTGAGAAAGAGAAGTGGAACTGGTACCTGGAGGCGGATCAGATAAAACACCTATCGACGGTCATCGTCAAAGAACCACCTGCCGAACTAACTTTTATATCCAGTATCAGCGAAGACCCCTCTCGTTCAAACTAACTAAAAGTTCCTTGTGGTTACGCGGTCAAGCGTTTTTAATTCACTGGCATCACCGGTTTCACCGACGACACGACTGGTTGCACGATAGTCCAACACTTTCTGAAGGTTTTTCCAGCTTGCTAATGGGAAAATCGCTAGGTGCTTGTCGCGATATAGAGCACCTTTGTTATCGGTGAGTTACTGCCCTTGATGGTGTCGGAGCCAAGCATTGCTTGGATTGCTTAACAAGCGCTGGAGGAAATTCTCGCCCACGGATTTTTCCGGCTCGTAGTTTTTCCAGCAGCATTCATTTTCTTCGCGGCTGAATAGATAGATTCACCGGCTAACACCGCTTCAGCGGCGGCAATATTAAAGTTGACGTGGTGCTCAACAATAACTTTGAATGAGCCTGACCCCGTGCCCTGACTTTGATATCCCTATAAAGCCACCCCGATTCTCTGGCCTTGTTTGCGTAGTTCTTTCTGGCTGTAAACCTGATGTTCACCGGTTGCTGAACTTTCCGTTTCAGCGAACACCCCAAGTAATTGCGTGAATATTTTGCCTACCGGTGTACTAGTGTCAATGGAACTAGGAGTGGCAACAACAAAAATTCCATGTTCAGCCGCTTCGCCGACGAGCTCCAAAAACTCCTTTAATTTCGTACCGAGGCGGTCCACGGAGCGGACACGATGGCCGATAGGCCCGGCTCCGCCAGATGCTGCCATATTTCTTGATACGCGGGACGTTTGGTTTGCCTCCCCGAAAACCCATCATCGATGAAGAATTCAATCGTTTCTCCGTGCGTATCAGCGTAAGGTTGAATAGCGGCACGCTGTGATTCAAGCGAGGTGCCTGCATCGCTTTCCCGCACGAATAGGCGAATAGCGCCAGATATATTTATAACACGGCTATAAACTCAGAGTAATCTTGTGCCCCCGGCAGGAATCGAACCTGCGACCTACGGTACCGGAAACCGGCGCTCTATCCCCTGAGCTACGGAGGCAGGGGACCACAAGGTTAGCAGCGCACCCAATATGCGAGCATGTAGTGGTGGCTGGTGTGCAAATGGCGTTGAACTTCTTTCGGAGTCATCCGCTGGTGAGCGCGCCGCTCTCATTTGGGCGCGACTTTGTCACGCGTTTTGGCGAATTTAATGTGTCAATAATTGCTGGGGGCTTGGCGTATTATGTGATTTTGGCTTTAGCACCAATCGCTATTTCCGTGGGTGCGATCGCGGGGCTGTTTCTCGATCGGCAGCAGTTCATGGCCGGGTGGGACTCCTTCGCCAGCCGAGGACCGGACTCGCTCAGCGGGTTGGAACCAGCGGTTGATTCGCTGGCGACATTGGCAGAAGCCGCCTCCGCAAGTTCGGTTACAGTGACAACAATTGTCAGTGTAATTGTGGCCGTATACGTGTCACAGAAAGTCGTTTATGGGTTTGGTAAAGCAATGGACGTGATCTTCCACAATATCCGGAGGGCACCGGGATTGATGGCTCGCGCAAGATCTGCGTTATTTGCTCTCATCCTGATTGTCGGGATCGTAGCGACACTCCTAGTCGTCACGGTTGTTCCAGTGGTTTTAAGTGCTCTTAACATTGAAACTACTCTCTTGGAAATTTTCGATAAATTGGGGTGGCTAACTCCTGGGATATTCGTATACCTCCTAGTGTGGCTTGTCATGCGCCGCGCGAGTGGGGCGTCTGGAGTCATCACCTGGCGGTCTCCGGGACTGCTCGTCTCAACGGGCCTCATCATTTTGTCGGTTGGTGTCTTTGGGATCTACGCGCAACTATCGACGACCGCGGGCTCGGCCTTGATTGTCTTTGGTGCACCTATCGCGGTTCTCATCTGGACGTACTTTGTATTTCTTGGATTTTTCATCGGCTCGATTGTTCAAGACGTGATCCGTGATCGTGAACTATTGCGAAAACCAACGTGGGGGTCCGCTGATGAGAGCGATGAAAAAGGCGCCAACAGCGGCACCAGCTCCAGTACTAATCATGGTGAGTCCGGGCAAAAGCAGGCCTGATAACACTCCGCCAACACCCAAGATGACCGCGCCCCCTAGAGCGTAGGAAATCCGCCCACCGGCGCTAGATTCACGTTGTGGGGCAGGGAAGCCGGAGTCTTTGCTGTGAGCGGGTGCCGACTGCGGAGAATCCTGGGCAGCGATTTCACGCAGAAGTTTGTCAATCTCGTCTTCGGAAGCCATACGAGCACTCTATGTCAGGACTCACGCGCAGGCAGATACGCTCACTCCGTGGCCATTAACGACGCGCGCGAAAGTGTGCAACGGGTAGTCGACGAATTGTTTGGGCAGGGAATATTGACCACTCGCGTTGAAGTCACGTTAGAGCGACCGAAGTCACGTGAGCATGGCGATTACGCCACTAATGTCGCACTCGTGGCCGCAAAGAGTTCGAGTCTTTCACCGAGGGAACTCGCCAATCAAATTGCCGAGCGGCTGAGTGCTGATCCGGCGTTTACCGATGTGAGTGTGGCGGGACCGGGCTTCGTGAACATCAGGCTTTCTGCTCAGACCCAAGGGGAAATTGCCGAACGGGTAGTGCACTTGGGCTCGGGCTATGGTCGCAATGACGCGTTGTTTGGTAAGAGTTTTAACGTTGAGTTCATCTCGGCCAATCCCACAGGACCCTTACATCTTGGGCACACACGGTGGGCGGCAGTGGGGGACGCATTGGCTCGGGTCTTAGCCGCGGCAGGAGCGGACGTGACTACCGAGTTTTATATTAACGATCGCGGGGTGCAGATGGATAAATTTGGAATATCCGTCATGGCGGCTGCATCAGGTGAGGCTGTTCCAGAAGACGGCTATCACGGTGGCTACATCTTGGATCTGGCGGCGCAGATAAATCGGGAACATCCGGAGTTTCGCCAACTTCCTGCCGAAGAACAAATGATTGCTTTCCGTGAAGAGGCTTATGCATTGCAGTGGCAGCAGCAAAAAGACGTCCTTGAACTTTTTCGAACGCACT
>JAPKAV010000115.1 GCA_028825115.1 Candidatus Nanopelagicales bacterium
CTCGCGGTCCCACCTGACCAAACTTGGCGGTGCTTGCGGCAAGTGACACATCGCAAAGCACGTGCAATACGTGACCACCACCGATCGCGAAGCCATTGACCGCAGCGATCACGGGCTTAGGAACCTCGCGGATCACACGATGTAAGCGGTCGATTTCAAACATCCCCATTTCGGTCTCGCCGTAGCCGCCGGTTTCATTGCGCTGTTTTTGGTCCCCGCCGGAGCAGAAAGCTTTTGTGCCGGCACCGGTCAGAATGATTGCGGCAACCCCCTTGTCTACATAGGCATAACGGAATGCGTAAATAAGCTCGTCGACCGTTCGACCACGTAGAGCGTTGTATCTATCGGGGCGGTTAATAGTTATTACGGCCACCTGATCGGTAACCGCGTAAGTGATGTCCGTGAATTCAGATATTTTGATCATTACGCCTCCAAGAGAATTGCGATTCCAAGACCGACACCAATGCACGCTGTTGCAATCGCGCGGCCTCCACCGCGTTGCTGAAGATTCCTTGCTGCATCGACGACGACGCGCGCCGCGGAAGCGCCAACCGGATGACCCATGGCAATCGATCCGCCGTGGGGATTAACTTTGGAAAGGTTGATCCGGGGTTCCTCCTTTAAGACAGTGAGAACTATGGCAGCAAATGCTTCATTGATTTCAAAAAGGTCAATGTCGTCAAAAGTTAAGTTGTTGCGCTGCAGAAGTTTATGCATGGCAGGAACGGGAGCGTTGGCGAATCTATCTGGCTCAACGGCAACGACCACGGATGAAACAATCGTTGCGAGGGGCGTAAGTTGCAGGTCCGCTGCAAGATCGGGTCTAGTGATGAGGGCTGCAACGGAGCCGTCATTTATGGGGGAGGAATTACCCGCGGTCACTGTTCCGTCGGTGGTGAAGGCGGCCTTAAGTGCGCCGAGTGTCTGCATAGTTGTCCCGGGGCGAATTGATTCATCTCGCGTTAACCCATTGACAGAAAATGCGAAACCGGAGTGGACTCCTTTGTCCCAAGCCGCACCGGCAAGTTCATGGGATCGAACCGACCATTCGTCCTGTTCGGTTCGACCGATGCCTATTTCACTCGCACTTCGTTGTGCGCACTCACCGAGACTGTCAGTCCAATGCTGCGGAAACTCAGGGTTCACCATGCGCCATCCCACGGTGGTTTGTTCTAATTTCATTCCTGAATCGAGTGGTTTTTCTGGCTTGGGCAATACAAATGGTGCGCGGCTCATGCTTTCCACTCCGCCGGCAATCACAATGTCCATATCGCCGGTGAATACCGCTCGGGAGGCTTGCACAATTGCTTCACCACCTGAGCCGCAGAGCCGGTTGAGCGTGACACCGGGAACGGTAACCGGGAATCCAGCGAGGAGGGAACCCATGCGGGCGACATTGCGGTTGTCTTCCCCCGCGCCGTTTGCATCCCCCATGACGACGTCGTCGATGCGACTGAGGTCGAGGGCGGGAATTGACTCGGCCAGCTCTCGTAAGGACAGGGCTAGGAGGTCATCGGGGCGGATTCCTGAGAGGGAACCTCGATTTTTGCCAAATACTGTTCGCTTGGCTGCGGCAACTACCGGACGGGCATCGGTCATGTGTCGTATTATTGCCGATCGACAGAGAAATGCACTATCCCGGGCCCCGGCCCTTAACCGCGTGCCGAAAAGGAGAACTATGCAAATGTCTCGGCATTCTCCTTTCCGCTGTGTGGTCACCGGCGCTAGTCGCGGGATCGGTGCTGCCATTGTCCGCGATTTGGCAACGCCTGGCCACCGAATCGCCCTTTCTGCTCGCACCGAAGTTGATTTAATGGCGGTGGCGGACACCCTAGAAATACCCACCATGGTGATCCCGGCCGATGCACTAGATCCGGGGACGGCGGATTTGGTGATCAATCAGGTTGTGCAGCAATGGGGTGGAATTGATGCTTTGGTAGTGAATGCTGGTGAGGGGGTTTCTGCCCCTATCCATCGAACAGATGACGCCCTGTGGCAGTACATGATTGACCTGAACTTGACCGCGCCATTTAGGTTTTTGCGGGCTGCGATTCCCGTGATGAAAGAGCAAGGCTTTGGTCGGATTGTTGTGATCGCGAGCGTGGCATCAAAAGTGGGGGCTCCCTATATTTCCGCGTATACAGCCGCCAAACACGGAGTCTTGGGACTTGTGCGTTCGGCAGCTCTGGAAGTGGCTCCCTTCGGGGTCACCGTGAACGCCGTATGTCCGGGGTATGTGGATACACCCATGACCCGGCGCACTATCGACACAATTGTTTCTAAAACCGGGCGCGATCCGGACGAGGTACTCCAGACTCTTGCCCAAGAGCAAGGGCATGGAAAACTGATTGAACCGCACGAAGTGGCAGCCACGGTCCGATTTCTGATCGATGACCTAGGTGCAATAAATGGACAAGGGATCACCCTTGATGGCGGAAAGGTACACATATGACAGTACGACGAGTTAACCCAGAGGTACTTGCGCCGCCCACCGGTTTTTCGCACGCTGTAGTTGCTGAAGGCAGCACGATTGTGTTGCTCGCCGGACAGACTGCCTTGAATTCACACAATGTGATTGAAGGTGAAGGAATTGTTAATCAAACCGAAAAGGCACTCACCAACTTACTTACGGCTTTGGCGGCCGCGGGCGGCGATCCATCGCAGTTGGGCAAACTCACCATCTATTGCACCGACCCGGTTGACTACCGCGCCCACTCACGTGAAATCGGTGCGGTGTGGAAGAAACACGTGGGCCGTGATTACCCTGCCATGACGCTCGTAGGTGTGACGCGTTTGTGGGATGACGCCGCGCTAGTGGAAATAGAAGGAATAGCGATTCTGCCGTGACCAACAATCTTGATTTGCGGCCATTGTGGGCGGCTCAGACGATCGCTGTCGTAGGTGCAACTGAACGAGTCGGCGCGATCGGTCGCCTACCCATTGAATACCTCACGAAGTTCGGCTTTGAAGGATTCATTGCGCCCGTAAATCCCAAAGGCGGCACAATTTTTGGCCTACCCGCCTTTCAATCGATGGCAGAAATTCCACAACATATTGAACTCGCCCTGATCATGGTCCCGGCCAGCTCAGTTCGAGAAGCAGTCAGAGATTGTGCTGCAGCCGGTGTTGACGTCGCGATTGTTATGTCCTCTGGATTCGGTGAAGTTGATCCCGATGGTCAGGTTG
>JAPKAV010000116.1 GCA_028825115.1 Candidatus Nanopelagicales bacterium
GGTCACCACTACCGGTGTTGATTTGCAGACCGAGCAAGATATCGCCGTTTGCGCGGACGAGCGCGGGGTAGGCCATCGGTAGCACCGTTGCCAGAATCACCTTGCGGTCGTCGCCAACACCAGGCTTGAGGGTCAGCTCTGCCGTTGCTGACGGGACCAGTTCCCGCATCGCCACAATGTCGCACTCGCTGGCGAAACCTTGGAATGGGCGATTGGGGACTGTGACTGCTTTTGACGCCTCACGCCCGTGGCAGGCCTTATACCTGCGACCGGAGCCACACGGGCACGGCTCCCGCATCCCCACCATCGGAACTTCACCTTCGAGTTCGGCTACTGCGGAATTGTTTGCACCGTTCTTTTTATCCTGGGTTTTCTTTGCCATAGTGCGCAAACTTACCGGAGGCCAAAATCAATGTCTCCACTAGTAATTAGCCCTTGGTTAAATCTCGCCGATTGAACGCTGGATAACTGGCAGCAAATACGAGTAGCGCAGCGAGAGTGAGGATCACGATTCCGGCAAGCGTGAAGCCGTTATTGAGGGGATCGGTTCCGCTATACCAATAAAATGGCGTGAATTTCTGCCACCAGCCACCACCGATCTCAGCCATCGAGTTAGCCACATTCAGCACGACCGCAACCCCTGCACTCACACCACTGGCTAGCCCCACCCGACCGAATGCGGCGCCCATAAAGAATGCAAGTGCACCAAATAGGTAGCCAAGGAGTAGTAGGTTCACGCAGATAGCCAATATGTTGAGGTAGTCCATGCCTAAACTCGAAATCAGGTTCGCCGTGGCAACTCCGGCAAAGGTCGCGAACGCGACAACGAAACCCCAGATCAATAACGCAATGAGTTTCTGGGTAAGTAGGTAGCTCCGTGAAATCGGATTTGCGAGCAGAATTCCTAGGGTTCGATTATTTTCCTCACCCGCAATTGACTTGGCGCCGATCGAAATGGTGATCACCATGATTGCAATGGGTGCCATTAACCCAAAAGTCTCTAGCTGAAAGAAGCCTTCAGGTGTTCCTAGATCACCACCACCAAAGAATGCGAGCATTTCCGGGGGGAAAGACTCGCCGAGTTGCGCCATATTTGGTTGCATGTACGCGTAGATCGGCCCCATGATCACACCCATCAGGCCAAACATGAGGAAGGACACAAATAGGGTCATGGTTTGAAATTCGGAAAGGGTCTTGACCCAGATCTTCGAGACAAGTGTGCGGCCGGCAACGCGCTCGCCCACTCTCGCAGTGAAGTGATTGGCGCGAAGTCGATCCAAGATCCGAATACTGACCGATCGTTGACGCAGATCCCGCCGCGAGAAACCAACGAGTGCCACGAGAAACAGCAGTGCACAGGCCCCGAGCAGAATCGCTACCGCTCCCACATTTACGCCGTTGCGTAACGGGTCCCCATCACTGATGTAGTACCACGGGAAAATCCGCGCGACTTCTTCCCACCCAGAAATCAGTGGCATGATGCTTGCCCCTAAGAAGGACAGAATCAGAATGCCGGAGCTAATTCCTATTGCAGCCTGGGCTTTACCTGTCCACGCACCAATGGCTAAAGCGAGAAAGCCGTAAAAAATTGTGCCAATTACTAATTGGACGATGAACCCCCACACGCTCAATCCGGAAATGTTCACGTCCAAAACCGCGGGTGTCAGCAATCCAACACCCAGTAAAACAACTGCCGCCGCGACATACAACGTGATGAGCGCGAGGGTGCTTTCGACAACGAGTCGGCTTCGGCTAATTGGATTCGCGAGCAGGATCCCAATCGTTCCATCACGCTCACGCCCGGCAACCGCGCCCGCACCAATCATGATCGCCATCCCGCCAAGCACCAACGCTCCATAGGTGGAAAAAATTTCGTTGTAGGCAAGGGAAGCGACATCTGCGCCCGGGGCTAGCCCGATCATGGACATCAGGCCCTCGGGGAATTCGTCGAACAGTGACATGTCGACATTGCGATAGACCGCCATGCCAAATGCGAACATGACCGAGAGACCAATCACTCCCAAGGCAACAGTGCGCGCCCGCGACGTCAGGCTGCGAACGTACACAGCGCCCAGCCCGCTCATGAAAAGATCACACGGATTCATCGTGATAGTACGTAAGGAACACTTCTTCTAAGTCTGCCTCGTTCGTACTGACATCGAGTAGATCACACTTACTCATGACCGCAGATAGCAGTTTTTCCATTGTGCCTTCATAGGAAATAAAAACTCGATTGCGTTCAATCAACAAACTACGAATCCCAGTAATCCCCTCAAAAACACTTTCCTCCGGTTCGCTGGCAAGTTCAATCTCTATTTTGCGGATGCCTTTCCCACGCAAACTCGCAATGGTCTCCAGTGCGATCAGCTTCCCGCTGCGAATAATTCCCACCCGGTCGGCAACCCGCTGCACCTCGCTCAAAGTGTGGCTGGAGAGAAAAACGGTTCCACCCTGGTCCGCTGTTTCCCGGATCAAGCCCTGTAATTCCCGTTGGACTAATGGATCCAGTCCAGCGCTTGGTTCGTCCAGGATCACGAACTCTGGCTTATTCATAAACGCCTGAATAATTCCAATTTTCTGTCGGTTTCCCGAGGAAAGATCTCCGATCTTTTTCGACATTTGTGCGTTAAGACGCTCACCAAGTTGCTCAACGTAGCGTGCGTCAACGCCTCCACGTAAATTGGCAAAAAAATGAATCAGGTCGGCACCGGTCATGTTTGGGTACAGCTCTAGTTCACTAGGAAGGTACCCGATTCGGTGTCGCAAGGCGACGCTGTCCCGGTGCACGTCTAGGCCCAGGATCCAAGCGGTTCCGCTAGTTGCACCGATTTCGTTCATCAAAAGGCGGATCGCTGTTGTTTTACCCGCGCCATTGGGGCCAAGGAATCCGAACACTTCACCGGCGGAAACGCTCAGATTTAGATCAGCGAGCGCGGCGAGGTCACCGTAGTTTTTGGTTAGACCACTGGTGCGGAGAGTGGGTTCCATTTCTTCAGCCTAGCAATGACATCGCCGGGATGGTTAGTTATAATTGCATCTACTCCCAATTGCAAACATAAATCAACATCGGCCATTTCATCGACAGTCCAGACATGCACTTTGTGACCACAATCGTGGACCTGCTGCACGTACTCGGGGT
>JAPKAV010000117.1 GCA_028825115.1 Candidatus Nanopelagicales bacterium
TGTGCCCAACCGCAGTGGACCCGGAGGACCCGCGTTCCTATTACAGCGTCAGTGATCGACTTTCTGGTGAGCCTGGCGCGTGGAAGCCGGATCAGTACTCTAATCCGAACAATCCGCGGTCTCATTACGAAACAACCGGTCCAGAAATTTGGGAACAAACCGACGGCACGATTACACATTTTGTTGCTGGGGTGGGAACCGGTGGCACGATCTCAGGTACTGGTCGCTACCTGAAGGAAGCCAGCAGTAGCTCCGTTAAAATCATTGGTGCAGATCCGGAAGGTTCAGTGTATTCCGGTGGTTCGGGTCGCCCCTATCTCGTCGAAGGAGTGGGCGAAGATTTCTGGCCGACTGCCTATGACACTGGAATCGCTGATGAAATTGTTGCTGTTTCTGATCGGGATTCATTTGAGATGACCCGTCGAATGGCACGCGAAGAAGGATTGCTTGTTGGTGGATCTTGCGGAATGGCGGTTGTGGCGGCTCTTCGGGTCGCAGCCAAATCCGAACCTGGGTCACTAATCGTGGTGCTACTCCCAGATTCCGGTCGCGGGTACCTTTCCAAGGTATTTAATGAAGATTGGCTGTCCAGCTATGGCTTTATTCAAGGCGATACGGAGCAAACAATCGGTGATGTATTGAGGGCTAAAACACTTGACGGAGACTTGCCCGATTTCGTTCATACCCATCCCACCGAGTCGGTAGCCGACGCGGTTGCAATTTTGAAAGAGTTTGGCGTCTCTCAGGTCCCAGTTGTTCGTGCCGAGCCCCCAATCATGACCGCCGAAATTTCAGGGTCCATTGTTGAAAGGGTCGTACTAGACGCCCTCTTCCTTGGAACGGCTCACTTGGCGGACCAGGTTGAGACTGTTATGAGTCCTCCGCTTCCCATGGTGGGTGCTGGCGAGTCGGTTGCTTCTGCCGTGATCGCCCTCACTGAGGCTGATGCGCTGATGGTGGTTGACGACGGCAAACCAACAGGTGTCATTACCCGACAAGACGTTTTGGCCTTTCTGGCCACCTAAGCGAGACTTGGGAATGCGATACCAGTATTCGCGTGGCATCGGTAACCATTGGGGTTTTTGTACAGGTACTGCTGGTGCGAATCTTGTGCGAGGTAATAAGTAAATTCACGCGATGGCGCGATTTGAGTCGTGATTGGATCGAATCCTCGCGAAGCGAGCACGGGTTCATATGCCCGAACAGAATCCAGGGCGAACCGTTCTTGTTCTGGCGTCGTCCAAAAAATTGCGGATCGGTATTGCGTCCCAACGTCATTTCCTTGACGAAAGCCTTGGGTAGGGTCATGGTTTTCCCAAAAGATTTTGAGAATCTCGACCGTGGAAAGTATTTCAGGGTTGTATGCCACTAAGGTCGTTTCGGTGTGGCCCGTGTGACCCGTGCAAGTTTCTTCATAGGTCGGGTGGGGGGTGAATCCGCCCATGAAGCCGACACTGGTATTGATCACCCCGGGTGTCTGCCAGAAAATTTCTTCAACACCCCAATAGCAGCCGGCGCCCAGGTAAATGACCAACGAACCTTCGGGCCAGGGGCCTTCCAGCGGTGAGCCAAGCACTGCGTTCTTAGCGCTGACAGGCAGAGGCCGCGAATCACGGCCAGGGAGAGCCGATTCTGGGGCAATCATGGTGGGTTTCCCGAATCCAAACATGAGTCTAATCTAACCCCCCTAGTTGACCTCTGCTCAGCCAACTTGGCGCGGGCGCCGTAGGCTAATGGCATGGACGGTTTTAATACGCGCGCAATTCATGCCGGGCAAGAACCAGACCGCGAAACAGGAGCTGTGGTAACCCCAATTTACCAAGTGTCGACTTACGCACAAGACGGCGTGGGTGGCCTGAGAAACGGGTACGAGTACTCACGCAGTGGTAACCCGACGCGGACCGCATTACAAGA
The DNA here is from genome assembly GCA_028825115.1 of Candidatus Nanopelagicales bacterium. Classification (GTDB taxonomy): domain Bacteria; phylum Actinomycetota; class Actinomycetes; order S36-B12; family S36-B12; genus UBA4592. Next base: position 1,915 of record JAPKAV010000117.1, read on the forward strand.
GTGCCTAGCCGCGATCGAGGCGCCTGGCATTGATACCGCTCGTGGGCTGGCATTTGCTTCCGGTTTGGCAGCTGAGGACACACTGATCCGCACCGTGCTAAAGCCGGGAGATCATGTCGTACTCCCTAATGACGCCTACGGTGGTACTTACCGCCTGTTCAAAAAAGTAGCTGAGCCTTGGGGAATTTCGCTGTCAACTGCACCCGTGACCGACACGGAAGCCATCGCCGCGGCTATGACACCCAAGACCAAGTTGGTTTGGATCGAAACACCAACAAACCCGCTGTTAAATGTGGGTGACATTGCGGCAATCGCAGAGATCGCACATGCGGGCGGAGCGTTGCTCGTGGTGGACAACACGTTCGCATCCTCATATCTGCAGCAGCCGCTGTTGCTCGGTGCTGACGTGGTGGTGCACAGCACAACCAAATATCTTGGCGGTCACAGTGATGTTGTGGGTGGCGCCCTTGTTGTTGCAAGCGCCGAGCTTGGTGAGCAGTTGGCCTATCACCAAAATGCAATGGGGGCTATTGCAGGACCGTTTGATTCTTGGTTGGTTTTGCGTGGCATTAAGACGCTGGGTGTTCGCATGGACCGCCACAATGACAATGCGGGCAAAATTGTTGAGCTCCTGGAGGGACATTCGGCTGTTGGCCAAGTGTTTTACCCAGGTCTGGCAACACACATCAACCATGAAGTTGCCGCAAAGCAAATGAGTGGGTTCGGTGGCATGGTGTCATTTCGGGTGAAGGCCGGCGAGGAAGCCGCTCTCGATATTTGTTCCAAAACCACGCTGTTCACCCTCGGTGAATCTCTAGGCGGGGTTGAGTCGCTTATTGAGCACCCAGGTCGCATGACCCACGCGGCTGTCAGTGGTAGCCCACTGGAAGTTCCCGAGGATTTGATCCGGCTAAGTGTGGGCATTGAGCAGGCCGACGATCTTGTGGCGGATTTGGAAAAAGCACTCGGATAGTGACGGTGGCTTTACCCGCACCCGCCTATTGAGAGACAGCAACAACAGGGATGGCCGCTGAGTCAGCCACACGGCAATCATCACCCAAGCAAGTGCTGAGCGCCTTGAGTTGGCCGGACAAGGTGGCGATTAGAAGTGGGTCAGCAGTCGAGATGAGGTTCACCATTTCATAAGGATCATTCTCGCGGTCGTACAAGGTTTTAGAGCCATCCACGTATTCGACATAGAGCCACTTCTCGCTGCGCAGAGCA
>JAPKAV010000118.1 GCA_028825115.1 Candidatus Nanopelagicales bacterium
CCAATCGTGAGAGTGCGATTTTCCGGGTCGAAATGCAGTGCAGCCGAATCTGCTGCTCGTCCAACAAAAAGCTCGGTGTTAATAGAGTCAACTAGGTCGCCATTCATTTCCGCGTGCCAAGGGCCTTCTAAGATTTCGACCGTATTTTTCGCACTCAGGCCGAGCCGGTTGCCAAGCTTCTCAGCGGCTTTTTCCTGCGACTGTGATGCCAATTTATTCTTGTCAACGAAATTCGTGGGCGTGTTTGCGCCTCTTACGCGATGTGAATCACTAAATTTATATCTACATCACTAGGAAAGGAATACAGATTATGACTAATGCGAATTCGGTCGCTTGGGGTGCGCTACGTGGGAGAGACCTTGTTGCTGGCTTCGGCTTCTTCATTTTTCTCAACACCGCTTTATTGGCACTCATAGTTCTCGGTGCAGAAATCCTCGGCGACGAAGGCTCTCATGACACAAAAGTTGTGTTCGCCATCATCGCTATTGCAGTGAATCTCCTGTTGTGGATTTGGAATGACTCAGCGATTAAAGATTCTGCAGCCAGTAGCCAGGACATTTCCGGTGCGGATCTTGAGACCAAAATCGGCCAAGAGTTTGTCAAAGCACCCTGGGCAATTTACCGCGGCCTAGTCCTTGTCATTGCCATCGTGGTCACGGGATCTCTCGTTTACGGGGTCTTCTGGTAAAGATTTTTTGCTGCTGGGCTCAATCGTTTGAGCCCAGCAGCGCACACGAAGGTTTCAATCTACAAAAAATAGTTGGGTTGTGAGGCTGGCCCTGTTTCCCGGTGTCCTCGTTTGGTTCCTTCCACAATTTTTCATCGCATTTTGCCTCGACCCTAACGACAGTCCGGCAGGCCGTGTTTGACCATTAATCACTGAGCCTATTTAATTACGGCTTTGAACTGATGAACGGTTAGCGCACTAATTTGTGCCGCAGAAATTTTCGCCAGAACTTTTCGGGACAAATCAGATAATTTTTCAGGAGCGACACCAACGAAATCTAGAGACCGCAACTGTGTTTGGCTCAGTGCTTTTGGTCTTGTTTGGATAATTACAGTGGCCTGTCGCCCGGAAAGGTTTTCAAGCTGACCGGCTCCAAGCGCTTTGATGCTCGCACGACCAGCCCGATCCCGAGACCGATTACAGCCCCTACTGTGTTGTCCACCACGTCCTGCCATTGAGCATCACGTGACAGCCATGTCACCAAGTACTGAATCCCTTCTACTGCCCAGGGCAACGCCAACACTCCCACCACGGCGATCCACAGGACCCGCGACCCAATTAAAGCGATTGTAAATCCCAGCGGGACGAACAGTAAGACGTTCAGCGTTCGCTCATCAAGTAACGCCAGAATCCAAGTGAAAGGCCAGGAAATTTCGCCAGCATCAACAACATCTTCAGAAACAGACTGAGGTGTCAAGGTCACGCCGATCACCAATGTCAACGACGCTACCAATGCGACCGCTACCCACCAGGGGCAGCGCAGCCGACAAGCCAGTAACCGGCCGCATGCAACAGCGATGAACAGACCCATTAGAACCACTGGCATAAGGAGGGGGAGGTTTGGCATGATCCTTGACAATAGCGGTCGGTGTTGATGTCACACGGCTCACCCTGCGCGACGCCCTCAGGGTCGGTTCTTAACAAGACAGGGGTCAAGTTGATTAGCATCTCGATGAAGGTTTGGGGACATTTTGCGGACATTTTCCGTGCAACGAAATGGTTCCCAATAGAGCCTTCTCCCGGCTTGCACACTGAAGAATTGAACAAGGTCGCATCTGGCGTGAGTAGCACTTCTTGTGGGCAAGACGGCAAATCCTTCAAGTTAGCGTCGTACGTGATTTTGTTGAAGTTGCCGGCGAGTGACCAGACCGCACACATCACGCCCGAGTTGGTGACATTTGCGCTTGCTCCTGGCCCGATGTCTGGGGTCGCTTTTGAACTGGAGGCCCCTCCAAGAAACGTGTAGCCCGTTCACTTGCAATCATCCGCATTGGGAAGAAGGAACTCAGTGCCATTGAACCCTGTTGTCAAAGGCAACCTGCAGGTTCCTCCTCGGGGATGTCAAGTTTCGGTGTTAGTGGTGGCTGGCGCGGCAGGGGCTGGGGCGTCCATTGCCTGCCCGAAAGAGTAAAAAAGTGTCATGTGAGTTTTTTAAATTCGTTACACAAGTACTCAGTGGCTAGCGCCCTGTAATCGAGCGCCGGTAATCCTGGCATTGTCTAGTACTATTCATTATTAAGTGATGTTTTGAGGCGCCACTCGCCCGAGTATGAGACGAAACGACAAAGCAGCCACTACGCCAAATTTTCTCGGATCCACTTCTGGGGGATCTTTGGAAAAGGAGGAGAAAGTTGGAGGTCGTGTTTTAAAAAGCCGTTTTTTATTTTTAGTGACGGATGAGTGTCTGGCTCTTCGTCATGCCTGAATGAATGCGAAAAGCAGCAGTCCTAATGCCAGGAACCATCCGAAAATGACAAGAATATTCTTGTTGCGTGTGGTCATGCTCATGATGCCAGTATGCCATCTTGTCCGGTTGAGCGGTTCAGCTAACGCGCCACCTCAGTCAGAAGACTAGGTTGTTGGGGGCGGTCGATTTCTAGCCCTTGTGGGATCCAGCCGGCGGATCACGATTCCAACTCGAATGTGCAGTGCAAAGTTTACATCACACTATTTGACTGTCCGAGAAAACTTTACAGTCACATAGCTCTATGTCGCCCCATTTTGGTGCTTGGCCATCACCATCCTCGAAAAAATGTTCCGGCATCGTGACATTTACCCATCGAAAGCCACACAGATCCGTATTCCCGGACTAGGAACTTTAAGGATTGGGTGTACTTGCTGTTGTGACGGGTTGTGCAAAACAACGAGACGTAGGAGCCTGCGCATAGCGGTTGCCGGCGAGTTTTGAGGGGTAAGTGCAAAGCTTACCCCTCAAAACAAGAACAACATTGTTACCGTTTACTGCAGCATTACTGCAGCATTACTGCAAGGTGCCTACTTCTTCTGCGCTAATGCCTAGCGACATCCAAATTGGTTCGAGAGCTTTTCGAACATCTCCTTCAGTTCCGCTTTTCGGAGGGTTTGACAATTGAAAGACCGTATTTATCGCATCAGTTGATGCCTTG
>JAPKAV010000119.1 GCA_028825115.1 Candidatus Nanopelagicales bacterium
GGACGCGGGGCCAGAAGCGCCGGGGAAAATCCGGGGCATAGCCCGGGGTAGGTAGCCCGGCCACCCTCGGAACCATGAACCGGCGGTGGCGACGTAACATGGGGAGAGTATTAATTTTCGATGTACGAGTTCAGGAGAGATCACTGTGGCGTCAATTTTCTGTTCGAAGTGTGGGACTGAATCAGCCGAAGACGCAGGGTTCTGTTCGAAGTGTGGGACGGCATTGATCGATCCAGGGACTACGGAAGAACCGTCGAGCGAGGCACCGGTGGAGCCCACGTCAGAACCCGATACACCTGATGACAGTAGCGACACCACAGTAAATCATGTGGGAGTTGACGATCAGTCCAGTGTGGCACCACCTATTGTCACGAGTAGTACCCAATCGCAAAAGATTCCAGGAACCGCAGCAGTCGTCTTGAGTGTCCTGGGTTTTCTGACCGGCATTACGGCGATCATAGGAATAAATCTAGGATTCAAAGCGCGAGCGAAGGCGAAATTTAACGGCCAGTCAACGACCAAGTCAATCGCGGCTATCGTCATTGGGGCGATTGCCTTAGTTTGGTTCGTGATCATTGGAATCGTGCCTGTTCTCAGTGAAGACTCAAAAACAGATACAACGGCCACCGTCGTGGACGAAAGTGACCCAGAATCGAATGCGGAAGATGGTGACCCGGCTCCAACAGAAGCCCTAGCTGCAGCGACCTATGACGAGATCATTGTTGGCGACGCCACCACAGATGCGATTTGCGGGACTTATTCCGAGCTTATTGAAAAAAATGATGGCGTAATTACGCGGAGGACAAAATACCTCGACAAAGACTGGGATCCATATAAGGCTGCGGCTTATGTGAATAAGAACGACTGGGTGGATGACGATCCTGTAGCCAAGTTCGAATCACAATGGGTGAAAGTTGCGACTGCTGCGTTAAATTCTGTGAGTGGTGGTCAAGCTGACCAGGTTGAATCCATCGAAGGATACCTAGATGCCAGCTTGAAAGAATGTCAGCTTCAGGAACAGCACCAGGACCAAAACAAATCACTGTCCATAATAAAAAGAAGTCAAAGTGGAGTGGTTAGGGCGGCAGACCGCAAGCCGTGGTACCCGAAAGGTTACGAGGAACGCAGCCCAGGTCTAGCGTTTAAGCCGGCAAAATTTAGCGTGAGCGCCTACAACTCCTATTACTGGCGATATTACGTAGTGGCGAAGGATGGGTGCCCAAATGGTCTCTACTTAGAGGTGAACATCACAGATGATTCTGGTCGAGTCATCGATTGGACCAACGAGTCGATTCAATCCCTAGCGCCAATGCAGGAAGCAAGGGTCGTATTCAAGACGTATGAAGACGACGCGGCGAGTTGGGAGTTCTCGGATATTAGTTGCCGATGAGGTTGGGGCTTTAATTGTTTTTGTTTTGGTGACTAAACTGCACTAACTTGATATTCAGGCCTCAAATTTTGAAAGCCATTTTGTTGTTCGTCAAAGCCACCAATGAAAAATGGTGGCAACACAGTCGCATAATGTGCGGGACAGCGGTCGAACTCTGCCGTCAGCGCCTTGAACGATTCTTTCCAATCTTTTTCGCGCTGGCTGCACCAGCGGCACCAGCCGTCACCGTTTGCGTCGGTGACGTAGCAAAGGTAAAAGTTGCTAACCGGCGGCACCGATTGGCTTTCAAAATCGGTGCGTCTGTTGATAAGCGAGCCAACATTTTTTCCATGTAATCTTGCTGCAACAGTCTTTGCAGTCTTAGCAGACTGTTTATCCTGCTGATCACTGGTCAAATTGTCCCAAGGAACAACGTTCAGCACTGTCTCACCGACATCAAGAGCAGCAGGTAGCCGGTCTGTTGTCGCTATGTGTGACGCGTTCCAATTAATCCATTTTTCAGAATCATTGGCGAATCTAATCGGCGCAATATCTTTAGTTAGTTTGCTTGCTGAACGGTAAGTGTCAGCCAAACCGTACGGCTCGCTAAAAAGCGGGTCACCCTCAAACGGATTAACCGATTTGGAATAGTCCCACTTGGCGCGATTCTTGCGTCCCACTCTCGTGCTTTTCTCCCTGCTCGACTTCCGTGCTCGTTTACATTCGGCGCTACATGTTTTTGGTGGTTGCCCCGCTGCGCGAGGGATCTTGAACTCCTTTAAGCAGACCGAACAACTACCCACCGTCTCGCTATCTTGAAAAGACGCGAGCTGGGCTTCCCACTCTTGCTGTAACTTGCTGTAGTTATCCACTTTGTTCACGCCCTTTCATTCATCGTGTTTGCCTTACACTTATTTGGACGCGAGAGAGTTCAGGCTGGCTCCATTTAGTGGCATTTATTTTTGTGGCTATTTTGTGACTAGAAAGGCGGAAGCGAGCACCAAAATAAGCACCCAAAGGCCATTTAAGCTGTGACATAGGTCATATCTAAAAACACCGGGGAACACCGGGGAAAAGTGGCAAGAATCCCCTATCAGTGAAGCAGTCTAAATAACCCGTACACCAGAGAGGAAGGCACCAGATGGAAACAGCCTGAATATCCCAAAAGTATTTATCTATGCGATACGACGCTGGCCTACCGAGTGCCAACACTGAACGGCTTCAGCACGCACTCTCGGACGCTTCCGAGCACGCGGAAAAGATGACAAAGCAGACCGGCGTTGAGATTGAATCAACCATGCTCGTTGTACTCGCCGATTTTGTTAATGATGAGGCAGTAACAGCAACCAATCAAATGAGGAAATTGGCCTCCGATATTCCTCTATTCATGGGTGCGCTTCCCCTGCTTTTCAATCCGTTGGTGACGTGACAGTAAGGCAAATCGGCGAACCCGAAATGACTATAAGCACGCAGTTCAAGCTGTTTTTAATTCAAAGGGGGAAACGGCGGCTCCAAACGCGATTTAAGCGATTCTAAAGGGTCAGGCGGTTGTACTGGGGTGATTAGGCGCGGTTTACGGCTACGGCCCTCAACACACACACTTACCTATGCGTACTGGCGCGTCCTGCTCTCAGGAGCGTAGGATCAGTCACTCAGCAGGCATCACGAGTCATTGAGGAAATAAAGTTATGTTCTTAAAGCGTCATGCTGCGGGCACAATGTCACACATATCGGCCGACCCTTTAGAAACGCCACCTCACCG
>JAPKAV010000037.1 GCA_028825115.1 Candidatus Nanopelagicales bacterium
GTTTCGCTTCTCCATTGGATACGTCATCGATTCCCGCCATGATCTTCAAAAGGCTCGATTTACCGGCGCCATTGGGGCCAACCACACCAATTTTTGCACCGGGAAGAAAGGACAGGGTCACGTTATCCAGGACGACCTTGTCGCCATGGGCTTTACGAGCTTTCTGCAATGTATAAATGAATTCGGCCATGGCATATGAGCCTACTGCGACCCCGATGCCCGGGCTGCATCACCCAACGCCAGAAATCTCACCCGTTTCGAGGTCGATGCCTACAGGCACTTCACCATCGGCTCCGATTTGATCGAGATAGTCCACAGTGTCTTGTCCAAGCGCGTCCGCCAGCATGCGGCGCTCGGTTTCGACTACGGAGTCTTTACGCACCTTGGTAAAGACCGAAGTGCCGCGAGCAAGATCAGGGCCAACTGCAATTGCCTCAATGTCCACGTAACGCATGATGTGAGTGTGGTCACCACACACTTTTTCGTGCTCCCGACTTCGCATTCGTCCAGTCACAACCACCGGCATTCCTTTAATCAAGCGGGACGCAACATTCCACATCGGCCACGGCCTTTCTGGAAGCAAGTCCGTGGAGCGCCCTGACTATAACCGCATGATTGCTGCTGTTGAGCGTGGTGAGCACGAACTTATCGCCGACAACAGCATCGACCGTTTGGGTAGCGACTCGGTGCCTTCATCGAACTGCCGGACATTGCTCAAATCGTCGCTGTTGAGAGAGGAAATGACACCTAAACAGCCACCGACACAATGATACTGTCGCTATTGAGCACTTTTTCTGGGTTTGAATCCCATGCGATGGGGCAACGCCAAGCCACCAGCCAGTCATACCGACGGCAGCAAGGTAGAAGTGTTGGGCCTTCACCATTCGGGTACCGGAGCAAGGAACGCGAAGACCGCGTGAACAGGATTCTTCACTCAGACAACCTCGCTATTCGTCAAACCACACGTTGTCGAGTGCGTCATCGCTCTCGTCACCCATGATGGTGGCCCGAGGTTCCCGACTCCCATCTAAAAAGTTACTACCTTTTTTCGTGCTCTCTTTCTCATTTTGATCGGCTGATTTTTTCCCGAGGGCCCGGATTGTCCCGAGGAAATTCTGAGGCCCATTTTTCGATATCCTATTGCTCCCGGGGGGTAAGGTGGTCGGGGAGCGAGAGACCTCTGGACGCTCTTTTGTTCTCAACATTGGGTCCCTTGCACCAAAGTTTGCAGTTCTCTCCGAATCCCGCACTCGATTTAAAACCTGTTTACCCGCGTTCGCTCTAATGTCCGCAAATTTTTCACCTCTTTTTGTCACTCCATCTTCCGGAAATACCGACGCGCTCATTAAATCATTTGCGGCATTATCTCTTTGTTGTTGGTTCATCTTTCCATCTAAAAAGGAAGAACCTTGTGGCGTCCTCTTTATCTGGTCGAAGTTTTTCTTAATCCTTGTCATATTTGCTTTTTTGTATTGTTCTGTTTGGTCAGCGTCGTCAGTCAATTCTTTTCTTTTTTTATTACGCTTGGCAAATTTCGCGTCTAATTTTTGTCTTAATGGGTTTTCTGTTGCAAGCCTCTTTATCTGCTGGCCACCAGTTGTCAATGCGGTGGCGCTTATTTGCGTCACTCCACTTGCGACCTTCGCAAGAGGTTTTCCAACAAAGGGAACAGACCCTATAGCTCCGTTGAGTACTTTTCCCCCCTGTTGTGCCAATGACGCAGCTGTTGCAGCGCCGCCATGACCGTTTTGTATGAGTTTGGCAACGTCAGATTGAAGACCCTCGACTCCTTGTTTGCCAACGGCTTCCATTCCGCCACCAACTGCCTCTGCGCCCCGGAGAAGTCCATGTTTGACCTTGTCACTGGTAGTTATTTTTGCTTCTTTTCGTTCAGCCTTAATTCTTTCGACTTCTGTTGCTGACACTTCTCTATCATTGTTTAAATCCGCCCAGGTATCTCTTTCGATATGCCGTACCCCCGTACTCGTGTTATGCAAATCCCATTTTTGCGTTTTTCCCCAGTCTGTTGCAGGCTCGTGTCTATTTTTTCTAGATTCAGCCTGAAGTCGAGAGAATTTGTCTCCATACTTCTCTGCAGCTTTTCTAGGACTTCCGGTTGTGAAAAGGCGCTTCGCGCTGGCCCCAATACGATGCGCGTTGGACTTCTTCGCTTTCGGTTGTGCGAGGGAGAAATCCTTATCAGCTTTAGCAGACGCTTTTTGCTCGTCAGTCATCGGCGAAAACGCTAGGGGGGGGCGGGCCGCGACATAACGATTTTCGCCGGTTGTAGTTGTTTCCGTTTTTGTCAGGGAGAAATCCTCCTTATCCCTAGCAGACGCTTTTTGCTCGTCAGTCATCGGCAATTCGTCGCGGAGTCCCCAACTATTAGCAACCTTGTCAAAGCCAAGGCCCGTTGTTGGCGTTGTTGGCGTTGGTGGCTCTTGCGGCCGTTCCGGAGGTTTCCACGTCTTATCTTCATTCTGGGTCCATTTTTCATGGTCGGGCGTCTCCTCTTTTTGTGGGAGAGCGTGTATGTTATAACCTTCATTCTTACGTTTAAACTTAGAGGCGTCCACTTCGGCAGCGAATCCGCCAATGCCGCGGGCAGCGTTTCCCCTAGGGTCGTAATCTTGAGCCGTGGTCGCCCTTGTGCTCGCTGGTCTTATGGGTTGTGCAATAGGGGTCGATGGTTCCCGGCTTCTACCATCTTTGATCGGCTCGGAGAACAAATTATTAAAATCAGCTTCATTTCTTTTCTCCTGTTCGGTGAGTGCCATTGGCGGAATTGCGTGTTCAGGTCCCGTAGTCAAAATTGCCACCTTCCCGAATCACAAGATTCTCAAGAAGCCGCGTGTTCGCCGCTCGGCGAGGCTCTTAGTTCCCAAGGTTAACATCAAAGGTTGGAGAATGACTAGCAGCTTAGAATGGCGCTTGGGGTTCCGGCAAACTTTAGCTAGAGACCAAGATCCTGCCCTCTCCGTAGGTGGATGCACCGATATAAGCCGTCAGGCTGTTTATCCTTCTTCTGTTGTTTACGTTGATTCAGAATTCCGTGCAATGAATAATACTTATGGTTGTGCGACCAGCACACATGCCATTAATGCACCTAGTGTGGGCGCTTATACAGATGTTGAGATAGAAAGCAAGGATGCTAGGGGTATCTCACCGACGACTTCTTCATCGCCTCTAAACGTCAACTGTGCATCTGGCATAGCCCAAGATTTCTACTTGTAACAAGTAACTCTTGTACTGCTATTGCTACACACTATGCAACTGATGAACGTCCGGCACTGGGTCGCAATGCTCCTCTGAACCACATTGGCAAGCACAGCCTGACAACACTCGCAGGAAACGTTGAGAACCTCACCATGATTATTGCTTTAGCCCTACGAGTCTGCACGTGCATCATCACTAACGGCAGAGTCAAAGGTCACCTTGGTTTTTTGGTACACCATCACGCTTTTTAGATTACGACATTACCAACCTAACCTCACAGTTCTTTGTTTACGGTTATGTTGCATTTGGTCTCGATGGTCAAAGCCCCTTGCTTCATCGTTTCTCCCGATTCTCCCTATGTGGGTGAAGGTGAAAGTGGAGGTGATGGTAAATCCATACAGATTTTGCTATCAGTTGTGAATTTGTGGTTTAGCGTTAGTCAAAACTAATGAAGTTGTTAGTTAAGAAATAAACATGCCCATCATCAACACCTCAGACGCTCTTGATACATGGAAAATTGAAGGATGAGAGCAAAATCTAACTGTGCCCTATCAAAGTTTCGTTGGCAGCTCGAACCAATATTGACCGCTGCTGTAATCAAAGCGTCACATCTCTGAGAGCGGTTTTTTGCCGACTGGTCAGATAACAAGGCCTGAGGTAAGTTTTTCGAGACCCTATTTGATTTCACTAATCAGATTGGGAACCCAAGCCGCCCCATCTTCAACCACTCGTTACGGGCTCCCTCCACGAGATGCCCAAACTTGATATCGGTTCCATCAGTCGCAGCCTGATACGCAGCCGTGACCACTGACGAGCGAATAGCACCACCCGAAAGTTCAAGTAATGCAAGTTTTTGAAACTGGTCGCCGCTTAGCTCAGGTGCGCGACCTCGGGTACAACGCTTCCAAATTTCGCCGCGCAAAGCTTCAGGCGGGTAAGTGAAGTCAATTATGCAATCAAGTCGGCGCGTGAACGCTTCATCTAAGTTGGAGCGCAGATTAGAAGTCAAAATTGCCAGGCCATCAAAAGATTCCATGCGTTGCAGTAGAAACGCCACTTCAATATTTGCATGCCTGTCTCGAGCGTCAGAGACGTCTGATCGTTTTCCAAAAAGCGCATCGGCTTCATCAAAAAGCAGGACGCCATCCACATTCTCAGCCGCGGAGAATACTTTTTCCAGATTCTTCTCAGTTTCGCCAATATATTTGTCAACGACACTCGAAAGATCAACATGAAACAGCGTTACGCCTAATTCGCCGGCGAGCGCTTCTGCTGCCATCGTTTTCCCGGTGCCTGAAGGCCCTGCAAGCAGTGCCGTGATCCCGCGACCTCGGATCCCGCCGGGTCGCATATCCCACTCGTCCAGCACGATTGATCTAAGTTTCACCCGGTTGACTAATTGTTCAAGTCCCTTTGCGACGGGTTCCTCAGCAACTACTTCGTCCAGTGTGAATTTTGGGTTTACCTTCCGGGCCATGGTTCCTGAGCTAGCTGACCCTACTTTGCGACTTGGGCCACCAGTGATTCTTCCTAAGATTTCTTCTGGTTCCAACCGAAGAAGTGTCTTTCGATCCGTTGACCCAGAATCCAAGTGATCCCACCACGCGTCTCGTTGTGCCGCAGTGGACATCGGAAGATTGGCGAGGGTTTGTCGGATTGACTCTAGTTGTGTCGATGCAGAGTAGATCACAATCACAGGGACAACTGATTTGTGGCACAATTCACTCAACCTTCGTGCAACCTCTGAGTCACTACGTCGCGCATCAACTACCACAGGCAAACCTCGCAAGGCTGCTTCACGAATGACAAAGACGAACTCATTCGCAAGTGCTTCTTTAGGAATCGCTTCCACACTACAGTCATAAGTCACGACGGCCGAGAAACCCTGAGAGAGGAACCAGTGCTGCCCTTGGACAACACCCGCCGTTCCTGGTCGGGACCACAGTCCGAATGACACGGGTGAGAAAGGGGGGTGCCCGGCGACCTTCGGTGAGTCGAAATCAAAGGTTGGTAAAAGTTCCCGCGGAAGAATCGGCTCGGCTCCGATCGTTATTGAGTTGACGATTTCAGGCTCAATGGCCGTATCACCTAAAAGATGACGGACAACACGCTCGGGAGTGTCAAGTATTTGCGCACCAAGGGAGTGCTCTGTCCTATGTAATTGGATCAATCCTAACGACCGTAGAGGAGCTTGTGGGTCAAGTAGAGCCCGCGCAGCCGGATTCGATGGATCCTCACCGAGAAGCCTCAAAGCTGTGGACACGGTTGGTCCCAACGTGTTGACCTCATTATTGAGAACAATAAAAAAATGTTCGAAACGAGGGTCTACTGAAGTTACTGCCGCGAGCAGCAGGAGTCCCACTTCAGTATCAGACAGACCTACACTCTTGATCAACTCATTGAGTGATTCTGGGAGATCTTGAGGTTTCAGTGAAAGCGTCGGAAGCGACGCCTTAGCACTGTAGGCGTCACGGATTATTAATAGGGGTGGAAAAAACAAACCGCGTTCATGATCGGCGACATCACCTTCTTTACGTGAGGCTTCCACGGCAATTGCAATCCGATTTGCTAACACCTGCAATATGCGGTCAAAGTCTCCGTCTTTGGACACAACCTTAGACATGCTTCGTGACTTATCTTTCATGTTTTGCTAGGACGGGCGCGCGTGCGAATCCCTTTGTCAGGGTCCGCGGGGTTTCGTCCTTCAAAAACATCAGACAGAGTTGATGTTGTGTCTGAAATATTGAATTGGGGAGGAACAGTTTGTGGTGGCCCAGCAGCCTCGGATTGCCCCGCAGCAACCGGCAGGCTGACAACCACAGGCAATATTGCGTGATAGTCGCTACCTAGGGCCGACCAAAGTTCAGTTGCAAATCGATCCGAGAAAACCTTTCCACCTGCACGTAGATGCAGTGCGTGTCCTGATTTTAAAAAAGTCAGCAACTGCCCCTGGCAAAACTTAAGAGGGACGTGATCGTATTTCACCAGCGCGGTGAGAGCTAAGCCCAATAACTGATGGTCATCAGCGGGACGGGTTGCCCACGCGGTGAGCGCATAAGTGACATCGAAAAACCGAAATGGTTGTTGACGCGCAACAGTATTACCCTCTTCATCTAATACCTCAACCAAGGAGGTGGATCTGCGAGTCACGTCTTCGCGGATATCTGCCAGGAAGAGATTCAGTGTGGGCGCTGTTTGCTGGGCAGCCCACTCACGCTTTGGGGCGTCAAATGAAACTTTCGGCGCTTGCCCAGAAATTTTTTCGGCTTCTAAGAGTCCCGCAAGGGCACTATCAACATCGGCGAGCACTTGCGCCTCCTAGGGACTTGGGTTAATTCTCGTTCGGATTACTGTGAGAAGCAAATAATCGGCGTTCAGCTGCGACTGTAGGATCACATAATATAATCCTATCATTCTGCTTACATTCACATAGTGGGATATCCGGGTAATTAACCGTGACGAAGGGGCAATTATCGCCCTCCCCATGCGACGCAACCAGCAGTCGCGGATGTTTTTATAACCTGACTGGCAGGGTGAGTCAATACGGTGAGTGTAGCTTTTCATTCTTTTTGATCCGTTCCAACGGAGAGCAATCTTCGTTCAGGGCACACCCCAATTAGATTCCAGATACCAATGCGCGACAACGATCCGCAAAGGTTAGACGTTGATGCCCCCATTGTCATTAAAAATGAGTCATTGAGTTGCCACTGACACAATCTCACTATCAACAGAAATTTTTTCGCTCACGGTGGTGCAGATCGCCCAGTCTTTAGACCGCGTGAGGGGGCAACAAAAAGTCCCGTCCTGTGCAATCAATGACTGTGTCAGTTCCATGTGTCTCGGGCAGCATTGCACAGCGAGGGCAACCGAAAGTAGAGACTATAAATCTGGATTTTCTTTTAAGCGCAGACCAAAATCACACTGCTATTTATGAATACGGATCACGCGCGCGCTGGATGCCTAAGTTTGTGCGGGTTTTTATTCGAGGTCGGCTGGCCGCCGTCTAGCAGCCGAGACGTAAACACGCTGGAAAATAGTTTTGCCTCCACCTCTAAGTAGTTTTTCGCGCTGTTTGGTTAAGAAAATTTTCCCAATTTAAAAGTTCCGCATCTACGTGTCTTTGGTTTCCCCCATGGGTTTACGGTGTGCGGGGTGCACCTTTTAGCCCAAATCGGCCTTTGCCAACCTGGGCCGTTTCAGCGAGCAAGACCAGATCCAGTCCTTGGTCGCTGCGTTATAACTTAACTGATATCCATGGAGCGCTGTTGCGTTATCAGGCAGAGGGTCTTCCCAAGCAATATTTTCAAAATATGGGAAAGATCAAACCTCCGCACAACTTGATTGCACTACTCAATTGGCGGGTTGCAAAATGACGCCCGGGCCGATCTCAAGGCTAGTTCGTTAACTCTTCACCGAATTTTTTTTTATTCGGTGATTCAGGACGGATCCTAAAATGAATGATGCGACGCCTATACCCGCCATGACTGTGACGAATCCTGGAATTGAAATTGAGGCGTCCACCCCGCCGCTGCCACTAATTGCGAATGTGAACATAAAGCTCTGCGCACCAGTGCTGACAGGGTCTGACGGGCACACTGTCAGCCCGCAACTGACCACAGCTTGAATGCTAGTAAGGACAACGTATGCAAGTAGCCAAGTGATAAACGAGAACGCAAAAACTCGTGCAGCACCAGCGTGGCGCAAAAGCCCCCGGTCCAATGACAACCATGATCTAGTCCACAACAGCATAAGTGCACAAGCCACAATCACGGCAGCAAAGAATAGAAAGGCCCATTCAAACTCCGCGTAGCCAAAAACAATTTCGTTGGGGTCGCGTTTTAACCCACCGTTCGTGTGCTCGAAAATATTCTTTCCACTTGCCAACAATCCAACTACAGCGGCAAGCAAAGTCACCGCGTAATGATTAGGCCGCATTCCTTTCAGCAAGTTAAGAATCAAGCCGAATGCAACTCCGAAGCCGGCGCTACGCTCCACGATCCCAAGGGAGCTAGGTTTCAAGCCATAGCCGAATTGTTGAGTGATAACAACGGTTATCGCGAATATGATCAAGCCAATACCTAGGATGTTTAACCAACGGGCGCTGCCCACGGCAGCAGTCGGCTCGGTATCTAGTTCTTGGTGTGACTTGTGCGAGACAGATTCACTCCCCGACCCTTGTGATGCGTTTAAAGAGTGAGACTGAGGAGCCTGCGTGCTTTCTGACTTTGGCATCTTCGGCTTTTTCAGAGATGACAAATTAGGTGGCTTAGGCGCTACGAACATGTCAGTACCTACTTAATCTTCCTCATGAAAGAAACACCACGTGAAGACCAGCGAATCCAATTGCCGCCAGCGCCAATGGTGTTGCCCAAGTCTTTCCTAACACAGCAGCAGGAATGGCCACTGCCCAAAGGAGAGATAAATGCCACATGACCTCAAACTACACTCCCTAACAAAACTTTCCAAGATTAGGCCTACTGCCCGCTACTCCACTTCAACATTAGACGCCGGAGATGGACCAATAAGATCAATCGTTCCGCCCCACAGGCACTCGCAAAACGCGCCCTCAGTCAGTACCGGCATTCCATCTATCAGCACTGTGCTCGGCGCAACCCAAGGGTCAACAACTATGGGCAGACAAGGTGCCGGCGTAGGCACACCCAGCGCGGCAACGGTGAGCGCGATCACCTCCGGATTCATGGGGGATTCGCACAATACGAAAGGTGGAATATTCACGATCGGAATGATGTTGAGGATGTTGGCGGCTGGCAAGTCATTAGCGAAAACTCCCAGCGGCTCAACAAGTAATGGGGACGGGGCGACGCCGAAGTCACACATCATGAGCGTTCCAACGGTAGCAACTGGACCCGGCACAACCGACAACATAACTTAATTTTGAGATGTCTGCACTAATTTTAAGAATTAGTTGCTTGACGCGCACGAGTACGACATAATCAATCGTTCAATCCGCCAACAGGTCTAAATCAGGAGTGTCACAATGCCTTCATATCTTTCCCCCGGCGTGTACGTCGAGGAAGTGCCCGCAGCCACCCGTCCCATCGAGGGGGTTGGAACCGCCATAGCTGGATTTGTCGGGTTCGCCCCTAGCGGACCGGTCAACGAACCCGTCCTCGTGACAAATTGGACACAATACGTTGCCAAATTTGGTGAAATCGTGGAAGATTTTGCTTTGGCCAAATCAGTTTATGGCTACTTCAACAACGGTGGAGGACGCGCCTACATCGTTCGACTCCCCCTTCCACTTGATGGCTCAACACCTTCACCGGGTTTGGCAACTGCCGCGATTGAAGCCGCTGGCGCCGACAAAGGATCCAAGGGAGGGCCGGTTTTTCAGATGCGAGTCATCGATGCAAACGCCGGCACAATCTCTGTCCAGGTTGACACGGCAGCAGGTTCAGACCCTGATTCAGGCAAATTCGACGTGACAGTGACCTCCGACGCCGGCGTATCCGAGACTTACTCGGGAGTAGTTTCAGGTGCCGGCCCCACAAATGTCGCAACGGCAATCAACACAAGATCGAGACTGATCACGGTCGAAGAGCTTGACGTGAGCGCGGAAGTTCTCGCAGCGGGGCTTGCCACTGGCCAAATCACGCTGTCCATACCGAGCGACGCAACAATTCCAGAGGTTGCACCCGCCTCAGTTGTCGGGGATTCCGCAAAACGTACAGGATTCTCAGCCTTCGAAGCTATCGAAGAAATCACGATGGTGCTTGCACCTGATCTTCTAACTGCTCATCGCCAAGGTTTAATTGACACTGAAGGCGTCGTGGCTGTTCAGGCCGCTTTGGTTTCGCACTGCGAACTCATGGGAAATCGCATGGCAATCTTGGACACACCAGCGGGTCTGGACGCTCAATCCGCTTCCACGTGGCGCGAAACAACCACCAACATAGATTCAAAGTTTGCCGTCATGTATTGGCCGTGGAT
Organism: Candidatus Nanopelagicales bacterium; assembly: GCA_028825115.1. GTDB lineage: Bacteria > Actinomycetota > Actinomycetes > S36-B12 > S36-B12 > UBA4592. The sequence goes on from JAPKAV010000037.1 coordinate 10,168, forward strand.
TCAAATTCTTGACCCTTCTGTCGGTCACGATGTGTACTTCCCGCCCTCTGGTCACGTAGCTGGCTTGTGGGGACGGAATGACGACACTCGGGGAGTTTTCAAAGCCCCCGCCAACGAAGTCCTTCAAGGCGCGACAGGACTGGAACTTGCAGTTACCCGCGGTGAAATGGACATGCTAAATCCAGAAGGGGTAAACTCAATTAAGTCCTTTCCCGGTCGGGGGATTCGCGTGTGGGGTGGAAGGACCCTTTCCAGTGATGCAGAATGGCGTTACGTGAGCGTGAGACGTTACTTCAACTACTTGGAAGAATCAATTCTCCAAGGCACGCAATGGTGCGTTTTCGAGCCCAATGATGAGCGTCTATGGGGACGCATTCGACGCACAATCACAGCGTTTCTCGTCAACGAATGGCGAAGTGGTGCCTTGTTTGGCGAAAAAGCCGAACAAGCTTTTTTTGTCAAATGCGATGGCACCAACAACACGGCTGAAACCATTGATGCAGGAATGGTTGTTGTAGAAATCGGTGTCGCTCCAGTGAAGCCAGCCGAATTCGTCATCTTCCGACTTTCCCAATTCTCCGGCGGAGCCTCCGTCAGCGATTAAAGTTTCACATTTTTTTCAGACAGCAATCTAGATTAAGAGGAGTAAATCATGGCACCTACAGGTGGCGATTCTTTAACAGCATATTCTTTCGAATTCTCGGTGGATGGCACGGCTATACCCAATGTCCATGCAGTGAACAGCATCAAGAAGGATGTAGCGATCATTGAGACCAAGTCCATGACGCCTGAAGGGCTTTTCGTCAACCAAAAAATGTACGGGCCGCCGCAGTCAGGGGAAATGTCTCTCACTGTTCTCAATACCGGCGATAAAGCCGTCACTGGGTGGCTCATGAAAGGTCTCCAAGGAGATCAAGCAGGCGGGCGCAAGACGGCCAAACTTGTTTATAAGGACACAACCGGCGCGGCGGTTTTGACCATGGAGTTTTCAGATGTTCTTGTTTCGAGTATCGATTACGGTTCTCTCACGGCGGGCGACGCAGCTGCGATTCAAATGACGATCGGTCTGAGCTTCGTCGATATGAAGACTACATAGCCAAGCTGCCCAAGTGACTAGTCAAAAAGATTCTTTCCAAACAACGTTCGAGTTCGTCCTTCCCCGAGGATATGTGGATGCGGATGGGAATATCCACCGCGAAGGAACCATGAGACTTGCCACCGCAAGAGACGAACTCATGCCATTACTCGACCCAAAAGTGAAAGAAAATGAAGCTTTCCTGTCACTCGTACTCTTGTCTCGGGTGGTTACTGAACTCGGGACTTTGCCATCGATCGACGACCAAGTTGTCGGGGGGCTGTGGGCTACAGATTTGGCTTTCCTTCAAGATTTATACCGCCAAATCAATACACAGGGGCACACCTTGGTGGAGGTTTCATGCCCGTCTTGCGCTTCCAATTTCGCCGTAGATATGGCAGGTGGTCCACCGGGGGAAGCTTAATGGCCGGGGCCGATGCTCTTTGGGAAGAGATAGGGTACTTGGCCTTTAACCTCCACTGGGCACTCGACGACATTCTGGATTTGACTCGAGATGTGAGAGCAAGACTTATTATGCAAATACAACGTCTCACTAAGTCAGAAGGTAGGTAGCACCGTGACCTCAAACAATTCCTCTGCGTGGCGAGGCCCGTACCGCGGTGACTTCCTTTTCTCACCGCCCATTCCTAGGATTAGCAAGCCGATAGAAACCTTTATTTCCTCCCCCGTGAGTACTTTCGTAACTCACCAGCCAATCAGGGTTACTCACAAAACCTTGGCACACAGCCAGACACCACAATTTGTTGGGAGGATTAAAGCCCGCACGAACCCGATCCTTGCCATACTCCCGCCGAAAAAAAGGTCGGAAATTGGGTTTGCTGACAATGAACTCGCGAATGACCCACCGCAAATGACCGGGGAGGAGGCTCCCTCGGAGCAAGTTGTATTCGCGCAAAAAGTCCAGGGCGCAAAACCTGTTGGTACTCTTCCACGGAAACCGCCACGCACTTTTACTCAGCCGAAATCACAAGCTATGGGTAGTGACGCCCAGCCCTTGATTCCAGAGGCACCCCAGCTCACTGTGGATTCGCTCCCGGATGTGACCGTCACCGACTCGGGGCGCACCTTGGTGGGGCGAACTCGAGCACGGCACCGCGGCCCTACTCACCCTGTGGAATCAGACAGGCACAAGTCAGGGGAAACCTCCCAGGAGGCACGACCGCTGCGCCAGCAGAATGAGCCGGTTCACGGCGAAGCCCTTTCTTCCCCGGCACACATCGATGAAAATCTGCAAGGTCATACAACGGAAGCGCAACGTGTTGTTGACAAGCCGGAACTAGCCCAACTTGGCGCTACCGAATCTTCCACCGTGAATTCGCCCCCTATTTCACACCCCATCACGAAAAGTTGGCGCCCAAAAATCCCGAAAAAAGACACTCAAGCCCCGGCCAAGAGTCAGGCACATCAGCCGGCCAGTCCCCTCGATGACACCCGACATTCTCCCTCTATCCTCTCCAGCGAACCATCTGCTGCTGAAAAGACAATCAGCCCTGTTTCCCATCCAGCTCGCAGTCCAGAAGCGAAAATTAGTCCAGCACTTGATGTACCTTCACACCAGAATTCTTCTGCCCCGATCGAAATGGGTACGCGTCCAGCGAGTGGGCCTTCGGCACCACCACCCAATATTTCACAAAGCATTGGTGGCTCCACATCTGAAAAACTCGAAACCTTTTCTGAACCGGAGCAATTCGACCTTGATTCACCGCCACTTGTGACCCAGCAGTCGAATCGGGAGCCAAGTAAGGCACAACCTCACAACGAAACTGGTGGAGGTAACAGAAGCTCGCATGAGACATCGCTGCCTTCTCAGCTAGCCGGTCCAGTTTCGCCAAACCGTCCCATCAATACCGGTAGGGTTTCCTCGTCTCTTGGCGGTGGAGAGGGGCTTGTGCAACGCCGCAAATCGCAGCCGGATGGTCCTCAAACGGTAGGCTCACAATCCCAATTTAAATCAGAACCCATGCTTGCAAAATCCGGCAGCTTAATCACTGAACCAGCCGCGACTCACTCGACGGACGATCCCGTTCAGTCACCAAAAAAAGTCGTGCAACCTCAGACGGTTCCCACCGTCGATACAACAGCAACCCCGCACGGGCCCAAAGCTGAGGTTTTGACAGTGCCAGCCGATGTCCGCTCAGCCGTGACATCTGTTATGGGAAGTAGCCCCAATATTGTCTCTGTTCACCGCGGTACTTGGGTTCAACAAAAAGCAGACGCACTGAACGCAGATGCTTTCACGCAAAATGGCGAGGTGCATATTCCAGGGGATCTACCTCTGACATCCTCCCCCATGAAAAGGCTTCTCGCGCATGAACTTACTCATGTTGTTCAACAACATGGACAAGGAAATCCCAAGAGAGAAAATTCACCCCTAGGTCAACTTCTAGAAAATCAAGCACTGGAGGTTGAAACTGCGCACTCAACCGCTGACGCAATGCCAGTCACGCTTCCGACTCTCCCGTCTAAAGCTCTTGCACCAGCGCTCGATCAGCAACCGGTCCACACAATCTCCTCACATTCTAACTCGTTCACGCCATCGAGTCGAGGCGGGAAGCCGATCAATTCTTTGACCCGTGTTGACGCCCGGCCGGCACCATCTACATCGAACTTGACCGTGCCAGCCAACATTGTTCGACCTCTTGCGCACGGTACCGTTTCCACCACCACAACCCCGCTTTCAGGCCACTCCAGAGGCGGCGACACTGTTGGGTCAGATTCACCGGCTCTCACTGGACCGCTGGTCAACAATTCCGCGAACAGTTCTCCCGTCACGAGCCCCGTGCCAACACCCGTTTCAGAATCAAGCAGTCTCCAACGTAGACAAAAAAAAATCTCAGCAGCGAGTGCTGGCGAGTCAACCACGTCATTAACGGCTAGTCACATTCCACAACCCCCAGCAGCTAAACAAACCGCGCCTGAAATGAACTCAATGCGGGAAACGAAACCAATTGAGACGTCAATTGATCGCGATTGGTTAGAGAGGCACGCTGAAGCTCTTTACCCTTTGATCAAAAAGTATCTTCGAAACGACTTATTAAAGGATCGTGAAAGACGAGGAAAGCTTATGAGGGATAATTAAATATGTCTATGTCACAGTTTGAGAATGCCATCGAGGCCGTGAGCAATTATTTTTCTCCGTCAAACAACAAAAACTCAGCAGATACACCTGCGCCCTTTGATCCCGCCTATACGGCCACAAACTTTGCTGGATTCGCTATTAGCGTGGATATTATCAACGGAGATAAGCATCTCGGGGCGAACTGGCAGTCATTGTCGCTCGGTTCGTT
>JAPKAV010000120.1 GCA_028825115.1 Candidatus Nanopelagicales bacterium
CGGCTGCGCGACCCCCAAGCATGTACGCCAACTGATTGAGCATCTGGCTTCGTGTCGTGGAGTGCTTTTCTTGATCGGGTAGCACCATCGTGTAACCGAGCGCGCGTCCGCGAGGCATGATGGTGATTTTGTGGACGGGGTCGTTGCCAGGCAGAGCTGCCGCAACAAGCGCGTGTCCTGCTTCGTGGTAGGCCGTGATCAGCCGTTCATCATGGTCCATGACTTGGTTGCGTTTTTGCGGCCCAGCCATCACTCGGTCAATTGCTTCATCCATGAGAACGTTACCGATCTCAGACTCGCCATTGCGAGCAGTGAGCAGTGCGGCTTCATTGAGCACATTGGCTAAGTCCGCTCCGGTAAATCCGGGGGTTCGGCGGGCCACGGTCATCAGATCAACGGCTTCGTTGAATGGCTTTCCTTTAGCGTGCACCTTGAGGATCTCGCAACGACCATTGAGATCAGGACGCTCCACTGCAATTTGTCGATCAAACCGACCGGGACGCAGCAGCGCTGGATCAAGAATATCTGGGCGGTTAGTTGCTGCGATCATGATAACGCCGCCGGAGACATCAAAACCGTCCATCTCAACCAGCATCTGGTTCAACGTTTGCTCGCGTTCGTCGTGGCCACCACCCATTCCAGCACCGCGGTGTCGACCAACTGCATCAATTTCATCCATAAAGATAATTGCGGGTGCATTTTCTTTTGCTTGCTCGAAAAGATCGCGCACTCGGCTTGCACCCACGCCTACGAACATTTCGACAAAGTCAGAACCAGAGATCGAGTAGAACGGAACTGCCGCTTCACCGGCAACAGCGCGGGCAAGCAGAGTCTTTCCAGTTCCCGGTGGACCATAGAGCAAAACGCCTTTGGGGATTTTTGCACCAACAGCTTTAAACTTCTCCGGATCTGCCAGAAAGTCTTTGATCTCTTCAAGTTCCGCAACGGCTTCGGCTGCACCAGCTACGTCAGCAAATGTAGTTTGAGGCATGTCCTTTGACACCATTTTGGCTTTTGATTTACCGAATTGCATGAGTCGGGAACCGCCTCCCTGCATTTTCGAAAAAATAAAGACCATGATGAGGACAAGCAAGATGAACGGGATCAAAGAGACGAGCAGGGTAAAAAGAATATTTTCAGAAGGGACAACTACGTTGTAACCCCCGGGGAGGGCGCCGGAATCTGCCCTCACTTGCAATAGCTCCTGCAGAACGACCCCTTGACCGATTACATAGGTGGAACGAACTGTGTCACCATTTTTCAGAACCAGTTCAAGTACTTGATCCCGATCGGTGATCGTTGCGGTATCAACGGCACCGCTTTGAATCTGCGAGATTGCGACACTGGTGTCGACTTCCTCGGGTGCCCCAACCCCTGAGATCAGGGTTGAACCAACGAGGACGAAAATGATCGCTAGTGCGATCCAAAAAATCGGGCCACGAAAAATCCGCTTGAAATCCACCTCGCCACGGTACTACGCCTTTTGCACCGTCAGCGCGCTGCACCAAGGGTTATGCCTTAGGCGAAAAGGCTAACTCAATGAAAATCTTGCCCGGGACTCTTCATGCAGACTGGTTCCGAATGTAATCAGGACTCATAGACGTGCGGGGCTAACGTGCCAATTGATCGCAGATTACGATAATTTTGGTCGTAGTCGAGCCCGTAGCCCACTACAAACTCATTGGGAATATCAAAGCCAATATATTTGGCATCAACTTTCATTTTCATGCCCTCTGGTTTGCGCAGCAAAGTGAAAACCTGAATTGACTTCGGCTTTCGCGAACCAAGATTTTTGAGCAACCAACTTAATGTGAGCCCGGAGTCAAGGATGTCTTCGACTACCAGAACATTGCGTCCAGCGATGTCGGTGTCGAGGTCTTTAAGGATTCGGACAACGCCACTGGACATCGTTCCTGAACCATAGGAAGAGACTGCCATCCAATCCATTTGTGCTTGACGGGGCAACGCTCGCGCCAGATCAGCCATCACCATCACTGCACCTTTGAGAACACCGACCAGAAGTAGATCCTCGTCCTCGGGGTAATCAGCAGCAATTTGCAGTGCCAACTCGGCGATCCGGTTGTGTAATTCCTCCTCGGTGAGAAGTACGTGCGCTAGCTGCCCCTCAACATGCCTTGAATCCATGCATCGCTCCTCTAGTTTCCCCGCTTAAGGGCTAGCCTTCCATATTCCCTCTTCGCACTCACACCCAACGGCAAAGCAATCTCACCTTGACCTGACCACCGCGAAATAAGTGCTTCGATCGTCATGACATGTTGGTGAGTGAGGGGAGAATTATCCCGGGTTCTTGTTACCAGTTGATCAAAGAGCAACTTGATCAGCCTCGTGCGAATCGCGACCGGCAGGGCTTTCAATTCGTCAATGGCCATGCTGGTCTCATACAATGAAATTGCAGCGCCCCGGAAGTGCCCAACTGCGAGCTGCTCAAGTGCTTGGTCATCAACCCGAAGCATGTCCGCACTGCGCACCAAACCAGTGACAATCGACGGTCCGAAATCTGCGCTCAGAATGTCAAGGTGTGTTCGCATTTTGACTCGAGAAAAAGCATCGTCAAAATTATGTGGGTCCTGCCATGGTGTAATCCCAACTGGTGTCAAGAGTTCAGAAACTGCTACTCCAATATCGGTTCGTGGATGTGCCAGAAATGGGCGGTGCCATGGAGGCGAGCAGGTAGACATCGCGGACAGGCTGTGTGCACCCGAGCCTCGAAGTAGTCGCAGCAGCACCGTTTCGGCTTGGTCATTAGCTGTATGCCCGAGCAGAATTGGGCGAGCACCCGCCGCATCGAGTAGCGCAGCGCGGCGCGCGGTTCGAGCCGCCATTTCCATACCGCCATCTGAACCCACTTTAACGTCTCTAATCTCAACCGAGGTAACGCCAAGAATGTTGGCAGCCATGACCGCATTACTGGCAATCTGTTGTGACCCTTCTTGGAGACCATGGTCGACAACAACCGCATGAACCGTAAATCCAGAGCGAATGCCAACCCAGACTGCAACCGCTGTGAGCGCCAAGGAGTCCGGCCCTCCCGACAGGCCGACAACTA
>JAPKAV010000038.1 GCA_028825115.1 Candidatus Nanopelagicales bacterium
CGCAGAAGTAATACGTGATTCCTTCATGTTCCAGGGGCCGATTTGCTGGAACTGCTGCGATCGTCATGCCACACACCAAGTCCAGCACGTCTTCTGGTTCCAATGTTCTTTGTGGGCCACTCAGTGCCTGTGAAAACTCTCCAGCGGCGCGCCTTTGCACTAGTTCCCCGAGAATCGAGACTGCCATTTCCCGGTGTGTGGTGTGTCCCAAATCAATTCCGACCGGCGCTTTGACGTGCGACAATTTCTCAGCCGAGACACCTTTTTCGGCGAGATATCCTCGCACGGCATCACCCCGCTTAGCCGATGCCACCAGCCCGATGAAGGCTGGGTCTGCTTTCATTGCCGTCTCGAGCGCCTCTTCATCTCCATGACCCTGAGTCCCCACGATCACGATACTGGCAGGGCCCACCATGTGCGTTTGAAAATCAGGTCCGTCGATAACCTCGCCACGCCATCCGACGTCGCGAACTAACTCCAGCAGAGTAGTAACCATTGGTGAGCGTCCGACGATAAGCACCTCGGGCGCAACCAGCACAGGCTCTATGTACAGTTGCAGGGCCCCCTCGCTCTGACAAGACATCGGGATTGTCGTGACACCTTGGGGAACATGCATGCCGTCAAAGTCGCTCTCTTGACCCAGCCAAATTAAGGCTGGATCCCCGGCTGCGAGCACCCGCTTTGCTTCGCGAATAACCACGGGCTCGGCGCATGCACCACCTATCCATCCGTGCAATTGACCATCGGAGGTAATTACAGCTTTTGAGCCAGGCTGACCCGATGATGGGGGCTTGCGCCACACCACCGTGGCCAAGGCGTAGGACTGTCCGGTGCGTGCGAGTTCCACGGCAAACTCCATGATGTCCAAACTCCGCACGACTTCGCTCATGTCAGTCGCTCAGCACCGGTGGCATTCCCGAGACGTCCTTACCAGTTTTCAAAGCTTCGTAAACACGGTTAGGCATGAGCGGCATGTCAACATTGCGCACCCCTGTATGTTCGATGGCACTCATTACAGCGTTTACAAACGCCGCTGGGCCAGCGACCGTGGCACATTCGCCGACTCCCTTAGCCCCAATAGGGTGATGCGGGCATGGCGTCACCACTTCATGAAGCTCGAAGCCTGGTGTCTCCCATGCTGTTGGCAGCAGGTAGTCCATGTAGTTCGCACCAATGCAGTTTCCTTCCTCGTCAAAGGTGATGTACTGCATGTTGGCCATCGCATAAGCTTCTGTGAGCCCACCCATTACTTGGCCTTCTACAATCATAGGGTTAATACGTACACCGCAATCGTCCACCGCGACGAAATTGAGAACATCCCACACGCCACTCTCCGCATCGACCTCAACTTTGCAGAGGTATGCAGCGAACGGCCACGTGAGGTTGGGGGGATCGTAGTATGCGGTGTTTTCCAGTCCAGGCTCCAAGCCGTCTGGAATGTTGCTGTAGGCAGCCAATGCACAGTCTTGGATCGTTACTCCACGCTCCTCATTTCCGCGAACGTAAAACCTCCCCAATTCCCACTCGATGTCTTCTTCTGAAACTTCCAGCAGATGTGCAGCAATTTTACGAGCCTTAGCCCGAATTTTACGTGACACCATTGCCACAGCTGCTCCCGCGACCGGAGTTGATCTCGATGCATATGTGCCCATGCCAAACGGGGCCGAATCTGTATCGCCTTCCTCAACCACAATGTCGTCTGCTGGGATGCCAAGTTCGTGGGCGACGATCTGAGACCATGTAGTTTCATGGCCTTGACCTTGGCTCTTGGCGCCCGTCCTTAGAAGTGCCTTCCCCGTCATGTGGACGCGCAATTCTGCAGAGTCAAACATTTTAATTCCGATAATGTCATATTCACGGCTGTTTCCTGCGCCCAGCGGTTCTGTCATTGTGGAGATGCCAATTCCCAGTAGCTTGCCGCGCTTGCGCGCTTCTTCCTGCTCTTGCTTGAAAGTGTCATATCCGATCGCTTTGAGGCCAACATCTAGACACTTTTGGTATTGACCTGAATCGGTCAGGAACCCAAATGCAGTTCGGTATGGGAACATGTCATCACCGACCAGGTTCACTTTACGGAACTCTGCCTGGTCCATACCGAGGTCATTGGCTGCGGCGTGAACCATGCGCTCTTGAAAAAACATGGCTTCTGTTACCCGGAACGAACAGCGATATGCAACACCACCTGGCGCCTTGTTCGTGTAAAACCCCTCGCTCACCAAATGCGCAGTGGGGATGTCGTAGCACGCAAATGTTGAATGCATCAAGCCGATCTTGAACTTTGTTGGCTGCGCATCTGCATAGAAGGCCCCATGGTCTGAGATTGTCTTCATCCTCATGCCCAGGATTTTTCCGTCCTTGCGAAGCGCCAACTCTCCTTCGAGGTACACGTCACGACCAAATCCTGTGGAAATCAAGTTTTCGGAGTTGGATTCAATCCATTTAACGGGTCGTTCGGTCAAGATTGAGGCCAGGATTGAAACCACGTAACCCGGATAGATTGGGACCTTGTTACCAAATCCACCACCCAAGTCTGGTGAAACTATTCGGACCATGTGTTCTGGTAACTCAGCCACCATGGCGACTGCGGCACGAACAATATGTGGTGCCTGTGATGTCATGTAGACGGTGAGTTTTCCTGTCGCACGATCGTAATCAGCGATAGATCCACAATTTTCCAAGGGTGAAGGATGCGACCGGGGATAATGCAAATCTAATTTTGACACGACATCTGCATCGGCAAACGCCTGATCAGTGGCGGTTTTGTCCCCGATTTCCCAATCAAAAATTTTGTTGGTAGCTTGATTCTCCTTATCATCGCGGATAAGCGGCGCATCTGCTTTTTGAGCTTGAATCGGATTGACGATCGCCGGAAGCTGTTCATACTCCACTACGATTTTGTCGCACGCATCTTGAGCGATATACGGGTCATCCGCGATGACTGCCGCAACCTCTTGCCCTTGAAAGCGCACCTTGTCGGTCGCCAGAACGGCCTGGGTGTCGTAGGACAAGGTGGGCATCCATGCCAAGTTTCGGGCCGCCATGGTCTCGCCAGTGAGGACTAGTCGGACTCCCGGGACCTCCCACGCAGCGCTCGTATCGATGGATTTGATTTTGGCGTGTGCAACGGGGCTCCGCAAAATCTGCATGTGCAACATCGCTGGCAGCACAATGTCATCGACATAGTTTCCTTTACCACGGATGAATCGATTATCTTCCACCCTGCGGCGGCTCGCTCCCATGCCACCAATTTTGAGTTCGTCTAACGGTGCCATTACGCCTCCTGATCTTGTTCACGCATTTTATTTGCAGCCCACAGGACTGATTTCACAATATTTTGATACCCGGTACAGCGACATAGGTTACCTGACAATGCCCAGCGGACTTCGTCTTCAGTCGGATTTGGGTTGCGCTCGAGGAGCGCCTTGGCAGTCATCATCATGCCGGGTGTGCAGTAGCCGCATTGCAAGCCGTGCTCCTGCTTGAAGCCTTCCTGAATAGGATGCAATTCACTCGCATTTGCTAAACCCTCCACGGTTTCAACATTGTGCCCGTCGGCTTGCACAGCCAGCATGGTGCAACTCTTGGCTGGTCGACCGTCAAATAACACCGTGCAAGCTCCACAATTGGAGGTGTCACAGCCTTTGTGAGTCCCCGTCAACCCTAAGGCTTGACGCAAAGCATCAGCCAACAACAATCGAGGTTCCACCTCCATAGTTTGGCTAGTTCCATTGACGTTCATTGTGGTCCGACGAGTCGGAACACCTTTCGGCGGTGCGGGGGGAATTACGTCATAAAGACTACTCATGCTACGGCTTCTTTCTTCTCGCTTTTGGCTACGCTAACTAGTACTCGTTTCACAAACGTCTCGACAATGTGCCTTTTATAGTCGGCCGAACCTCGATGGTCGGTTCTTGGATCAGAAGCAGCGGCAACTGCTGCCGCGGCCGAATCGATGTTCTCCGAGCTCAGCGTCTTGCCCTGGAGGACAGAAATTGCTTCATTTGCGTCAATGGTTCTTCCACCCACTCCTGCCATCGCACAGCCAGCCCGAGTAACCGTGTCACCGTCCATATCCAGAGCTACCGCCACCGACGCAGTAGCGAAATCTCCGACCCGACGCTCTAATTTTAAGTAACCTCCGAGCGCCTTGCCCTTGGCCGGGGGAACTATCGCTTCGACGGCAATTTCGTTGAATGCCAAAGCACTCACGAATGGACCCAACACGAAGTCCTTCGCCTCAATTTCCCTGCGACCATTCGGCCCTTGAACAATTATCTTTCCTCCAAGGGCAATCATTGTGGCGGACCAGTCACCTTGCGGGTCGGCGTGGCACAGCGATCCAACGAAAGTGCCGCGAGTGCGAATAATCGGGTCAGACACCAAGTGAGCGGCTCCGGCTAATGTCGGAAATGTGTCGCCAATAATTGTGCTGAGTTCTAGATCCTCATGTCGACACAGGGCACCAATTCGCAAGGTCCCGTCTGGATCTATTCGGTGGTACTCCAAGTCTGGAATGCCGTTGATATCAACGACACGCTCAGGCGAAGCAAAACGAAGCCTGAGCATGGGGATCAGACTCTGTCCTCCAGCCATGACTTTGGCTTCTCCACCACCTTGGTCAAGAATGGCGATTGCTTCTTCAAGAGTTGATGGTGCGTCATAATCGAATCGTGAGGGATACATGCGTCCTTCTCTGCTCTAGTGCCCGGAATCGGGAATTGCGGTTGGCATAGAGTCCGCATCCGGATCAGGACGCGGCTCTTGGTGAGGTGGCCATGGACCTTGTACAGGCTGACCGGCTACCTTGAGAAAATCAATAAATTGCGGCCATGCCCAGACCGTAGGGCTGTCGCCCGTCTTTGGCGAGTTTTCGATGAGCGAAAACATCCGTGGATTGCCTCGCTCTTGCCCTGAAGATTCGACTGGCATATATGACTCCTCGCTAATTCCCTTGACCTATGACTCCCGCAACGACAACGTAGTCGTACAAGGAGACTTTTGAACCCCATTTAAGGAAAAAGATTCGAAAAGTGTCTAAATCGTTGCTATAGCCTCAGCGGCGATCGCTACCGCAACCTCTTGGGGGGACTTAGCACCGATGTCAAGCCCTGCAGGGCCGTGAACCCGGGATAAATCAACCACGTCTCTATAGGCCAGCCAATCGGCCCTGGATTGCTGCATGGAGTGTGAACCTAATGCCCCCACATATCCTGCTTCGCTCGCTAGCGCTGCCATTAAACAGCCTGAAGATTTTTCGACTTCATGCCCCATAACCACGATCGCATCACTCGAAGAAAGGGTGGCAGCCAAACCAGCAACTGCGTCCGGCCTTGCCTCGACCACAACTTTCCAATTAAGTAAGGCTGCTTGCGCGGCTAGAGCTTCGGCAAACGGTCCTATTCCTGCAATGATCATCCGCGGCGTGGGGGCAAGGACAGTCGTGATCACATCGCTTTCCACGGACACCATTGGTCGCCGAGAATCCGCTCCAGCCGGATTAACCTGCACGTCGGTGATGACATCTTCGGAAAACGCGGTGACAATCACAATTGAGGCGTGATCGAGCAGGAGCGGCCACGTCTGGGACGGAAATTGTTCAGCAGGAACGAGCAAAAATTGTACATCGCTCCCGACCGGTAACTGGCAAATCAAGCTTTCTATTTCAGTCACTGAATGATTCACAAGCCGTCCCGCTGACAGGTGCCGAGCTGCAAGATCAGTCAGTAGACCGTCAAAGGCCCCTCCTGCCAGCCGACCGATTCGGCCACCGCCCGGCGTCAAAACTAAAGCTTCGTCGGAAACGGTTGGGGATACCATCCAAGCTACGTCCGCCCGGGTTCCCGAACGTGCACAGGCCGCAACACTCAACGCGATGTCGTACAACTAAATCACCCTCTCCTGAATTCGTCCCCATGGCTAGCGCTCACGGGCAATGGCAATCGGCCCCTTTCAACGATTGGCAATTATTATGATCACACCCACGGCAACTGCAATTGCAATGACCACTGGGACGACTCGCTTAAGAAGCGGAGCACCCGCAGTTGTCAATAAATTCACACTGTCAGCGGTCTTGATCGGTGCAGGAGCAGTCGCATCGGCTGCTGAGCCCTCACCGCGTGCGGCAATGATCTGCTCGAGGTTTCCTGCGAACTGGGTGACCAAGCGACCCGCGACATCTTGCATAACGCCGCGCCCAAACTGAGCCGCCTTTCCCGTGATGGTCAACTCAGTGGCGACGTCGACCCGGGTCAGACTAGAGCTTTCGGCAACCAACTTGATAGTGACATTTGCCTTGGCCGTGCCGGTGCCGCGTGATTCCTTGCCGGTGCCGTCGATAATCGCCGTGTGGGTTGCATAATCCTTGCTGACAAAGCGGGCTTCGCCCCCGTAGACCATGGACACTGGGCCGAGTTTGACCTTAACGTTTCCAGTAAACTCATCTCCATTAACGGACTCAAGAGTTGCCCCGGGCATACATGGGGCAATTGCCTCAACGTCGAGCAGGGTTTCCCAGGCGGTCTCAAGGCCAGCCGAGACAGTAAATGAATTTTCTAGATCCACCGATTCTCCCTAATCTGATCCCACAATTTATCCATCAAGAAATGGCATAGTTGGCCTGAAAGATTGAATGAGCATAATCACATGATTTATTGGGTTCACGCAAGCGCTTTGGAGAAATAGAATTAGGCTGGGCACACCATGCGAGAAATAATGAACGAACTCCTTGAGGCATACGACTCTGGTGGCGCTGCGATGGCAACTGTGGTTCAGACTTGGCGTTCCGCCCCGCGACCCGCTGGCGCCTCGATGTTGGTCACCGCCAGCGGTGAGGCCGTCGGCAGTGTGAGCGGTGGGTGCGTTGAGGGCGCCTTATTTGAAGTTGGCACCGAAGTTCTCTCGGATGGGCAACCACGCTTTGAACACTACGGAGTCAGTGACAATGACGCGTTTGCAGTCGGGTTGACTTGCGGTGGAATCCTCGAAGTTTTTGTTGAGCAAGTGAATCAAGACACTTGGCCCGAATTGCCGGATATTGCCGCCCGAATTGAACGAGGCGATTCAGTGGGTATCGCAACAATTATCAAAGGTCCACATTTTGTTGGGCGACATTTGGTAATTACTCCTGAATCAGCCACCGGCTCATTGGGAACCGATCGCCTCAATGACACTGTCCGTGAAGATGCACGGGGCATGCTGGCCGCGGGGTTGACTGGCACAATTGAATACGGCCCTGCGGGCGAACGCCTCGGAGAAGGACTAAGTGTGTTCGTGGCCAGTTTTGCTCCTCCCGCCCAAATGTTCGTTTTTGGTGCAATTGATTTCTCAGCAGCACTGGTGCGCGCAGCCAAGATGCTCGGTTACACGGTGACCGTGTGTGATGCCCGCCCTGTTTTTGCTACTGCAAAACGATTCCCCGAAGCAGACCACGTTGTTGTTGATTGGCCGCACCGTTGGCTTGAACGACAGGAGGTGGACCAGCGAACCGTAATCGCGGTTCTCACCCACGATCCCAAATTTGATGTTCCCGCGCTCACAGTGGCACTGGCGACCAAGGCTGGCTACATTGGAGCGATGGGGTCTCGCCGCACCCATGAAGATCGCGTCACGCGTTTGCGGGAAGCAGGAGTATCCGATGTCGAACTTGCCCGGATTCATTCACCAATTGGCATGGATATCGGCGCCCGCACACCCGAAGAAACCGCAATTAGTATCTGCGCCGAAATTGTTCAACACCGCTGGGGTGGCTCCGGTCAATCACTGACCAAGACCCAAGGACCAATCCACCCGGGAGCCCCGCGGTGAGTATCACGGTCAATCTGTACGCTGCTGCTCGTCATGCTGCGAAGCAAAGTTCACTCAGCGTAGAGGCCACCACCTTGGTACAACTCAAATCCGAGTTGATCTCTCAGGCACCTGATCTCGCCGCAGTTCTGCCGCAATGTTCACTGATCGTCGACGGACATTCATTTGGCAAAGACGGGGACTGCCAGATCAATTCTGATCAAAGAATTGATGTCATGCCGCCATTTTCTGGTGGCTAAAACTATCCGCCGATTGCACTCATGGGACGGTCCGGCTTTATAAAGTCGGGATCATTGATTCCATGTCCTGGCAACTTCGCTTTAGTCACTGATTCAATGATGGCGCGAACACCAGCATCTTTTTCGGACTGCGACACATCTGAGCGCAACACTGCACGCACATCGGTTTCATCACGGGCAAAAAGACAGTTTCTAAACTGGCCATCCGCGGTAAGGCGTAGTCGATCACAGGCCGCGCAAAACGGTCGGGTCACACTAGCAATAATTCCAACGGTGGCCGGGCCACCATTGACGTAGAACTCTTCAGCGGGTGCAGAGCCCCGGCTTGGTACAGGAGTCAAATCAAACTCACGTTCGAGTTCGCTCTGGATGTCGTCAGCGGTCACCATGGTGGGGCGTGCCCATAAATCGCCGGCATCTAGCGGCATTTGTTCAATGAACCGAAGACTCCAGTCGTTTGCGAGTGCGTGACGCAATAGTGGAATTGCTTCGTCGTCATTAATGCCCTTGAGCAAAACTGAATTGACTTTCAGCGGAGTCAGGCCCGCCGCTTGTGCTGCTTCAATTCCAGTGATCACGTCGTGGAAACGATCTCGATGTGTCATTTCTTTGAAGCGAACCGAGTCAAGAGTGTCTAAGGAAACATTCACCCGCTGCAGTCCAGCATCTTTAAGATCTTGGGCAACCTCCGCTAAGCGCAAAGCGTTTGTTGTTAAAGAAATGCGCGGCGCCTTGGGTAGTTCGTTTATTCGACGAATAATGTCGGCAATGTCTCGGCGCAAGAGTGGCTCGCCACCGGTGAGGCGCACCTGAGTTATTCCGGCATCAACGCACAACCCAATCACTGTAACTAGCTCCTCGGTTGAGAGTAGCTTCTCGTTTGCAATCCAGTCAGAAAAATCAGCCGGCATGCAGTACGTGCAGCGCAATGAACAACGATCGGTGAGCGATACCCGCAAATCGCGGTGCACCCGACCGTACGTGTCAACAAGTTGTGTGGTTTCACTCATGCGCAATTCACCCATTCATCAGATCCATCGGAAAAAAATTGATGTTTCCATACTGGCAATTCTTCTTTAATCACATCAACTAAAGCGCCTGCCGCTGTAAAAGCGTCACCCCGGTGAGAGCTTCCCACAGCCACCACTAACGCCGCCTCACCAATCGGAATGTTACCAATCCGGTGAACGGCCGCAATCGCGGTGGTCTGCGACCGGGCTGCAAAATTATTCACTACTGCTGCGAGAACCTCTTGGGAAGAAGGATGGCATTCATAGGTCAACGAAATAACTGTCCGCCCGTGATCATGGTTACGAACATCTCCACTAAACAGGACGACGGCCCCGGTCGTTGAATCGCTCACCAAATCCTTCACCGCTTCAGCGTTTATGCGTGTCTCGGTTACTTCGCAGAGGTGGACAAACGCTGGCATAGTGACCTTATTATGGTGGACTATGGCTAATTCGGCATTCCCTCCATTGAATCTGTCTAGTAATGACCAGATAGCGGGCCTAGTTCTCGCTGCTGGCAGTGGTCAAAGATTCGGCGAACCAAAGGCACCTTTTGTCTGGGAAAACGAACGGCTCGTGGATCGCAGCGTCCGAATCCTGCGTGAATCTGGAGTCGCCACAATATTCGTTGTGCTCGGTGCTTGGATTGGTGAAGTGCCTCGCGCCACAGTGCTAGAAAACCCCGACTTCTCGACCGGAATGGCCTCAAGCCTGCGGGTGGGACTAGAGCACCTCGCCACTGATGAACCTGAGGTTGATCGAGTAGTGATTACGCTCGTCGATCACATCGGACTCAGTGTTGAAGGGCTCACCGAACTGTTTGCTCATGAGGGTCGCCTCATTCAATCCATCTACGGGAACGAAGTTGGTCACCCGGTGGTAATCGGGCGTGAGCACTGGGCCGCACTCATCACCGAATTAGTGGGCGATGTGGGGGCCAAAAACTACCTGAGAAACAACAATGCGCTTCAGGTCGCCCTTAGCGAATTTGCTTCTGGAACTGACTTAGACCACCGTCCCTAAATAGAACTAACGCGACACGGTGTTCTTTTTGCCCTTCGAACCCATGAACACCGTGAGCAACTGGACGGCGTCTTCGCCCTTATTGATCCCATTATAGTTTGCTTTAATCGCCTGCATTGTAGAACTGCCTGCTGGGAACTCTTTGGTTACGCCAGCTTCGTATTCCACCGTGTAGGTACCGCTGAGGACATAGACGTACACGGGAACCCGGTGCAGTTGCCAACCAGTCTCCTGTCCGGGCTCAAGCGTGGTAATCATGCTGGAGACTTGCGCCCTACCCTTTTTTGGGTAGACCAACTTTTGATCAAGCACCGTGATCTCTTGATCGATCATGAGTTGTTGGGTACCGGTGATCTCCGCGGTGGTCGGTGAATCAGGTGAAGTGGCAACGGTGTCATCATCTGCACCGCATGCGGTCACTAGAGTTCCGAGTAGCGCCAATGCAATAAGCCCCCGTGCGATCGACCCCGATTTTGATAACGACACGGTCACAACTTAACCCACCTTGAGAGTTCACGAGAGAAAAATGGCTTTTTTACCTGGATTTCTTACTCCCTCGCGGAGTGTGCCGCTGACCCGTTGGCGTTCGGAATCACGATGGAGCTCACAGCCAAGCACCCTCGCGATCCTGATTGGTGGCCTATGGATTTTCGGTACCGGCGAGGCTCTCTTGGTGGTCGCCGACCTCGGTGTGGGTCCGTGGACTGTGTTCGCCCAAGGTCTCACTGCCAAAACCGGGCTCAATATTGGTGTGACCACCTTTATAATTAGCGTTTTCGTGCTGTTGGCCTGGATTCCCCTGCGCGAACGACCAGGGCTCGGCACGATTGCCAACGCAATCGTTATCGCCACAGCCCTTGAAGTCATGAGTACGATTATTCCGCACCCCACTCATAGTGGTATACGAATCTTGCTTGTCATTGCTGGTATCGCCTGCGTAGGGATTGGCAGCGGTCTTTACCTCACGACCAACCTTGGGCCTGGCCCACGTGACGGCATGATGACCGGAATCCACTTCAAGACCGGATGGCCGGTGGCCCGGGTGCGATTAGGCATTGAGGTAGGCGCATTAACAATCGGATGGTTCCTGGGCGGAACGGTAGGGATCGGAACTGTTCTGTTTGCAGTGCTCGTCGGTCCTTTTGTGGCCTATGGCCTAAAAGCGGTTGGCATCATGGCCGGGGCGAAGCAGGTCGTAGAACCTGATCAGGAACCGGAACTCGATGCGTAGGACCTAGTCCCGTTTTCTTGGCTCACTCATTGTTGCAATAAACATCCCAGCGCCCCACGGTCCCATTACCCAAATTGGCCAGTAATAGGGCGCACTGCCACCGTGCGTTATCCAGATATCCCCAAATCACGTTCACCAATATTCCCACACCTAGCCAAGAAACCCAGCGGGCGCGCAAATCTTTGCTTAGCTTCGGCCTGGAGACAGCGTTGGTCAGCGGGACTTCGTCTTCAGTTTTGACCTTGGGTAGATCAACAACCAGGGCATTTAGTTCACCGACCGTACTTGCCACATGGGCAGAATCAACACGTATCTGAAACTCGTCATTAGTTAATCGGCCTTCAGCGTAACCGTCGGTCAAAACCGCAATTGTGCGGTTTCGATCCGTGTCACCTGCGCGCAGTTCCGGATCAAGGCTCACCAAAACAGCGTACTGGTGGTGGAAATAGCAAGGCGCCGCGACTGTTCAACCCGCGGCGCCTTGCGCAGAACTATTTAGACAAGGTCAAAACGATCCAGCATCATGACCTTGTTCCAAGCAGACACAAAATCACAGACAAACTTGCCGTGCGCGTCACTGCCTGCGTATACCTCAGCGATTGAGCGCAGTTGGGAGTTTGAACCGAACACCAAGTCCACGCGGCTGCCCATCCACTTCGCCTCACCACTTACCCGGTCAGTACCTTCGAAGAGGTCGGCACTTTCTGAGTTTTCTGACACCGGTTTCCACTGCGTTGCCATATCTGTCATGTTGACAAAGAAGTCGTTGGTTAATGTCTCTGACCGCGCGGTGAGAACACCGACGTTCGATCCATCAAAGTTCGCGCTCATGGATCGCATGCCGGCGACGAGAACCGACATTTCTGGTGCACTGAGCGTGAGCAAATTTGCTTTGTCGACGAGCATCTTCTCAGCTGAGCGTTCTGATTCTTTGCCCAAGTAGTTGCGGAATCCGTCAGCGATGGGCTCAAGGACTGAGAACGAATCGATATCGGTCATGGTCTGGGTGGCATCGGTGCGACCCGGAGTGAAGGGGACCGTTACGGCCTCACCGGAATCGCTTGCAGCCTTTTCAACACCAGCGCAACCGGCAAGAACAATCAGGTCGGCCATGGATACTGACTTAGGTCCGTTATTAAATTCCTGAGCGATTCCCTCCAGTACCCCTAGGACCCTGGTCAGTTGGGCTGGGTTGTTGACCGCCCAATCCCGTTGTGGTTCGAGGCAAATCCGGGCACCGTTTGCACCACCGCGCTTATCGGTTCCGCGGAAAGTGGATGCCGAAGCCCACCCTGTTGACACGAGTTCAGAGATACTCAAGCCACTTGCAAGCACTTTTGCCTTGAGGGTGGCAATATCTGCTTCGTCGATCAGTACACCTTCTATTGCGGGTACCGGATCTTGCCAAATGAGGACTTCACTGGGGACTTCTGACCCTACGTAACGTGCGATTGGGCCCATGTCACGGTGGGTTAATTTGAACCACGCCCGTGCGAAGGCGTCAGCGAACTCCGCGGGGTTTGCCTGAAAGTGTCGGGAGATTCGCTCGTAGACGGGATCAACTCGCATCGCCATATCCGCGGTCGTCATCATGGGTGCATGTCGCTTGTCGGGATTGTGAGCGTCGGGAACATCCTCTGAGCCTGCGCCGTTTTTGGGTGTCCACTGCTGTGCTCCGGCCGGGCTGCGAGTGAGTTCCCACTCGTGCCCGAAGAGGGTGTCAAAGTAAGACATGTCCCACGTGATGGGGGTGGGGGTCCAGGCACCTTCAATTCCGCTGGAAATGGTGTATTCACCGTTGCCGGTTCCAAATGTGTTCTTCCAGCCAAGGCCTACATCTTGTAGCGGTGCACCTTCTGGTTCGACCCCCACATACTTATTAGGGTCTGCGGCGCCGTGGGTTTTGCCGAAAGTGTGACCACCGGCGGTGAGAGCCACTGTTTCGTAGTCATTCATTGCCATGCGTGCGAAGGTCTCGCGAATATCACGGCCGGAAGCCATCGGGTCTGGAACGCCATTGGGGCCTTCGGGGTTGACGTAAATCAAACCCATCTGCACAGCGGCCAGCGGGTTTTCTAATTCGCGGTCACCGGTGTAGCGGTTGTCGTCCAACCATTCGTGCTCTGAACCCCAATAGGTTTCATCGGGTTGATATACATCAGCGCGGCCGCCACCGAAACCAAAGGTGTCAAAGCCCATTGATTCCAACGCGACGTTACCGGTAAGAATAAATAGGTCTGCCCATGAAAGGCTCTTTCCGTACTTCTGCTTTACCGGCCACATCAATCGACGTGCCTTATCCAAGTTTACGTTGTCTGGCCAGCTGTTCAACGGCGCAAATCTTTGCATTCCGTTGCCGCCGCCGCCGCGACCATCTGTGGTGCGGTATGTGCCTGCACTGTGCCAGGTCATGCGGACGAAGAAGGGGCCGTAGTGGCCGTAGTCTGCGGGCCACCACGGCTGGGAGTCGGTCATGACCTTGGTGAGATCTGCTTTCACTTCATCAAGGTTGAGGGCTGCAAAAGCCTTTGAGTAATCGAATTCTTCACCCATTGGATTACCCGATGGTGGGTTTTGATCAAGGACGCGCAGGTTGAGTTGGTTGGGCCACCAGTCTTCATTCTGGGTTCCACCAACGCCTGCTCCGTGCATGACTGGACATTTCTCTTCAGTGCTCATAGAAAATTATCTCTTTTCGACTTGGTTATCTTTATTCTCGTGTAAATTTTGCTATAAGTCTAATGAATAAACTTTTATGCAGCATAATCTGAGGTTATGGAGTTCGATCGCCGAAAATGGCAGCCAACCTACCCCTAGCTCCGAGCCTTTGTTGCCGTCACCCAAGAACGCAGTTTCGGGTCGGCTGCCCACGTCTTAGAAATCAGCCAGCCCGCGGTCAGCGTCCAGATTCGAGACTTGGAAACCTCAATTGGTTTCCCGC
>JAPKAV010000121.1 GCA_028825115.1 Candidatus Nanopelagicales bacterium
CGGCATTCCCTTGATCAAGCTGGACGCAACATTGTGCGCCATTTGCCGCCAGCAACTTACCGTGAAGTAATGGGTATCCCCATCTATCCACCGCTCATTATTGCGATCGAACCGCCGAGTAGTGCTAGCGACTCGAAAGGAAGCAACTGCTTCACCCGAGGGGGTAAAGCGCAGGTCAACGTCATTGACCACGTTTCCAACCACTGACAGTGTTATGTCATTCATTACTTGCCTCAACTTTCCTTTCGGCACTGTCTTCAGTGCAACTACTGGAAAGAATCGAGCAATAGCGACCGCTAGAACACCCCTCTATCTATGGTTGTGGAGAAGTGACAGAAACTTCCTTACATGTGGAAACCCACGACAAGCCGGTTACAACCGGGCCTATGGGTCTTGCAATACTTATCCCGCTCGTCAAGATGAGCGCCCGTAGCTCAACGGATAGAGCAACCGGTTTCTACCCGGTAGGTTGGGGGTTCGATTCCCTCCGGGCGCACCAGTGTCAAGTCCCGGGACATCGTTAACCCCTGACGCATGGCCCTCCCAATCGACCGCTTGTTGGTGCGTCACAGCAAACCCACGGATCCTCGAACGAATAACGCCGATAATTCTCGGCACCGTCATCCACAGCCGGCCACCACACATACACGCTGATCGCTGATCGCTGATCGCTGATCGCTGATAATTATTGGTAAAAGAGCGTCACCCTTCGACTCTGTGTGAAGAAATTGGGGCAGAAGACACGACAAGCCTCCCAAGGACTAAATCCAATAAGTTGGGGACTCCATTCTTTCCAGCCACACTTCTGACGGAAAACAAAGCTAGTTAGCGCCCCGAATTCGAACTTTGACTTCCTGAAAATTTGGATTGCTTGTTCCTTCTTAATCGTGAAATTCCCAGCCACGAGGCATATCCCACGAGTGCCCAAATCGGCATTTCTACGAAGACTTTCTGTCTGATTGCATCCGTCCAAATAGGCCCGGCATCTTCTTCTCCCGGTCTGTAACGGTTAGAAAATAGAATGGGCAACGCTAAGAGTCCATAAAAAACGGCGAACCAGCCGTATTTGATAAAGAGTCGACCTACCCCCCGCCAGCCTCTACTCCAGCCAATTCCGATCGCAGCCGCACTGATCATGATGAGGTAGGGCCAACCGGAAAACAGCCAGTCCCAGGCATCTCGCCAAGGGAGTTTTTCAACAAAATAATTTTGGGTGTATTTGGATGAGGGTCTTAGTATTTCAGGAACCGTAATAGCAAGGCTTTTAGCAAGCCTTCCTACAGACTCAACTGGGTTTTGAACTAAAAATTCCCCTGCTGCGGCACCAAGTCGATAGTTATCTTTAACCTGTTCCTGAGTGTTGTAACGACTCGAAAAAGCTAAGGCATTATCAACAATTTTCTGGGGGTACACAGGTTCAGCAACGGTTCGAGGATCAATCCATAATGGGCCCACCCTGTGATAACCGCCATAAGTTGTGACGTCCCACGTGTCATAGAGAATCTTCATTTTTACCGGGATTGCACAAAGCAGGGCAACCAGAAGAATATTCAGCGCTAAGAGCCACCATTTGCGTTGGTGAGAGATAAACCAAAACGAAATCACAGCAACAAATAGGATCGCTAGGACGTGCAGCTGGGTAACCGTTCGCGCAAGTGAAGCTAGTAGTAGAGCGGCCAAGAAAGCCGTCGACCAAGCAAGATTACGGTAGCGCAAGAACATGTATAGAAAAAACAGACTTAACGAAATGGTAAACATCGCTAGAGGTGAAGATTCCAAAAGCGTCATGATCGTGATGTAACCCGGGTGGATCGCCCAAACCACTGTCACGGCCAGGGCTACCCATCCATTGCGAGTGAGTGATCGGACCCAAACGTAAAGAAGTGCGTTAGTCAGCCCATATAAAACGGCATACAGTGCATAGAGACGGAAATCTACTGCCATAGGGGAGACAGCCTCACCGACACTCGTCTCAGGAAAAGTGAAAACATAACGAATCATGTCTTCAAGCGGCGGATACACATGGCTGTACCAGAATGCTGCAGGGCCGAAAGGAATCATTTCTTCCAAGCCAAGGGTCTGCATCATCCAGTTGGACGACCAGTCTTGGATCCGGTAGCCCTCCGGCAATGCACCTTTGTTGGCACTTCGAAACACTCGTATTGCAAGATAAAGTACTGACGTTGAAGCCGCGGCTATCACGAGCGGGGCAATCCATGCGCGCCACCATGCGGGTCTACTGGTTGTTACTTCAACAACTGACACGTCGCTCCTCAAAACTTTGCATAATCTATAGCCAATCTTTGGAAACAATACCAGCCAAGAACCAAGAGGCGGATGGTCATCACCTGAGCGGTGAGGCTCTTGGGTCAACTGATTTGAGCACAGTCTTGACACATTTGACACTGCCGATGTTGCGATCCACCATTGAGGTATGAGCAGCTGGAAATTTCATGTGCGGTGTAAGCAGTGCATGACGGTTTTAGCCACCCTGACAATGACTGAAGGGGTGCTGACTGCCGGTTTGGTCGAAGTCGTGCCCGAACGTCGTTCCGACGACATTTTCACACACGAAGCCGCTATTCCGCCACAACCACCCGCGCCAATTACTACACGAATAAAATTAGCGACCAGCGATTTTACGCCTTGCAATTACGCGGTTCGATGCGAGTGCGCTGACGGTAATCAGAAAAGGATTCACAACGTGAGTACTGCAAGCCTTGCACAGTTGGGGCAAGTGAAAGGGCGCCGAGATTTTTTAGTGTGAGACGCTACGAATCAATGCCCCGGTTCATTGTCGAGTTTTATTCCTGAAGGTAGGCGATCCCACTCCTAGGATTAGACTCCTTCCCTCTCAAAGGCTGCAGTCGCACCGAGCAGGAGCCGATCCCAGGTCTGACACCTCAAGAGTTTCCGCATGCAGCGATGCGAAACTTGTTGCGGTGGGGAAGACTGCGTAAGGCTTACTCCC
>JAPKAV010000039.1 GCA_028825115.1 Candidatus Nanopelagicales bacterium
TGGGGCGGGAGGCTGGATTGATAAATACAGATAACGGCGAATCGCTCGTTGGGTTTGTACCCCTACTCGAAACAGTTGCGGAATTGCATGCTGCTGGTGAAATAGTCGATGCGCTTTTATCCGATCCAACTTACCGCCAAATAGTTGCATCCCGAGGTAATCGACAAGAGGTCATGCTGGGGTACTCCGATTCCAATAAGGACGCAGGGATCACGACTTCGCAATGGGAAATCCACCTGGCCCAGCGACACCTGAGAGATATCGCGGCAAAGCACAACGTTTCACTGCGGCTATTCCATGGTCGGGGTGGCACCGTTGGCCGTGGTGGCGGGCCCACTTACGACGCCATCATGTCGCAACCTTGGGGCGTTCTCTCAGGGCAGATCAAGATCACTGAGCAAGGTGAAGTTATCTCTGACAAATACCTGCTCCCAGTACTTGCCCGCGACAATCTTGAACAAATGGCTGCCGCGGTACTTGACGCTTCGCTTCTACATCAAACGCCTAGGCGCACTTCGGCGGAACTTAATCGTTGGGATGAAGTGATGCGGATTTCCTCGCCCAGTGCCCAAGAAAAATATCGATCACTAATAATGGATACCGAACTACCTCGCTACTTCGCCCTATCAACTCCGGTCGAAGAGTTTGGGACAATGCATTTTGGTTCGAGACCTTCGCGACGACCCGACACGGCTGCCGGAATTGATGGGCTTCGCGCGATTCCATGGGTATTTGGTTGGACCCAGTCCCGTCAAGTAGTGCCTGGGTGGTTTGGAGTTGGTACCGGCTTACAGGCCGCCTGCGATGCAGGACTGAGCAAAGAGCTTGTTCAGATGTACCACAACTGGGATTTTTTCCGCAATTTTATTTCCAATGTCGAAATGACACTCGCCAAAACAGACCTCAACGTGGCGGCGCAATACGTTGAACGGCTCGTCCCACAGGAACTGCATTACATTTTCGACTTGATTAGAGTCGAGTACACGTTGAGTGTTCAACGTGTACTCGATATCACCGGGGAAAGCGGGTTATTGGCCGGTAATCCCTCGCTCCAAAGAACTCTGGCCACACGAGACGCCTACCTTCTGCCGCTCCATAATTTGCAAGTGTCATTACTTGAGCGTTCCCGAACTAACCCGACAAATGAGGATCTCACTAGGGCCCTGAGTTTGACAATCAATGGAATTGCGACTGGACTTCGCAACACTGGTTGAGATGAATTAAGGGGTTTCGCGCAGCATGCGATAATTCCCAAGAGTATTTGGTTTAACGCGCTCAAGTCCGAGGAATTCTGCCACACCTTCGTCGTAAGACTGCAACATTTGCTCGTACACGTCGTGACCCACTGGAGGGTTATCAATTTCAACGAAGCCATGGTGATCAAAAAAATCTTTCTTAAACGTAAGACAAAACACCCGGCGAGTTCCCAATACACGTGCTTTTTCCAATAGCTGCTGCAACATTTGCGAACCAATGCCCTCATTCGCACGGTCTGGAATCACAGCCAGTGTTCTAACCTCAGCTAAGTCTTCCCACATTACGTGAAGCGCGCCGCACCCGATTACCCGTTCACCGTCAGTTGCGACCAAGAACTCTTGAATATCTTCAAAAATTGTGACAGTTGCTTTTGACAGTAGGCTTCCATCAGTTGAGTAAGAGTCAATCAGCGCCCTGATCTCCCGAACATCGGCCGTACGGGCGGGCCTAATCGTGATCATCGATCCCGCTCCGGTTTAACCAACGGGAATAACACAGTTTCACGAATCCCTTGTCCGGTCAGCGCCATAAGGAGCCGATCAACGCCCAATCCGACTCCACCGCTTGGTGGCATTCCGTGCTCAAGTGCCCGCAGGAAATCCTCGTCTAAGGGCATGGCTTCCTTGTCACCGTTTGCACCAAGGGACGCCTGTTCGACCAACCGCTCACGTTGAATCACCGGGTCCACGAGCTCTGAATACCCAGTTGCCAATTCAAATCCGTCAACGTAGAGATCCCACTTCTCAACTACACCAGCTCGTGATCGGTGGTCACGAGTCAGAGGTGAGGTGTCAACTGGGAAGTCCATCACAAATGTCGGCCCGGTAAACGTGGGGATCACGTAATGCTCAAAAAGTTCCTCGACTAACTTCCCATTCACCCAAGTGGGAGCGAATTTGATATCAATATCTGCGCACATCTGCTCTAAAGTCGCACGGTCGGTTTCGGGAGTCACGATCTGATTAGTCACTTCCGAAAGTGAGCCGTAGAGGTCAACCTGTGGCCACACACCGGAGAGGTCATGTTGGCTGCCATCAAGATGGGTGACCGTGAGCGAACCGGCAACAGCGTGCGCTGATTCTTGAACCAATTCGCGGGTGATGGTCGCCATGTCCTGATAGTCAGCAAAAGCTTGGTAAAACTCAAGCATTGCGAACTCTGGCGAATGCGTCGAGTCGGCACCTTCGTTACGAAAGTTTCTATTTATTTCAAAGACTTGATCGAGTCCCCCAACCACTGCACGTTTGAGAAAAAGCTCAGGAGCAATCCGCAAATATAACTCGATCCCAAATGCGTTTGATGCGGTGATGAATGGTCTCGCTGTCGCGCCGCCCGGTTGGGTTTGCAGCATTGGCGTTTCAATTTCGAGATACTCGCGATTAGACAGGGAAGTTCGCAACGCTGAAACGGTCTTGACTCTCGTGCGCGCCATGATTTGGGCTTCTGGACGCATAATTAGATCTACATAGCGTTGGCGCACGCGAGACTCTTCATTCATTTCTTTGTGGGCTACTGGGAGTGGACGGAGCGCTTTTGCCGCCATTTGCCACGAGTCCACGAAAATTGAAAGTTCACCACGTTTAGAGGTAATGACCTCGCCTTGAACAAAAATTTGATCGCCCAAATCAACGAGGGCTTTCCAATCGGCAAGGCTTTCTTCGCCCACTTGAGCTAGTGACACCATGGCTTGAATAGTTTCGCCGCTACCAGCAGCGACAGTGGCAAAAGCCAACTTGCCTGTATTACGACTATAAATTATCCGGCCCGCAATGCCTACCGACACACCGGTTGATGCTTCGGCATCCAATTCGCCATACTGCTCACGCAATTGAGCAATAGAAGTCGTAATCGGCACTGAGACGGGGTAAGCCTGCGCACCTCGGTCCAGAAGCGTTTGACGCTTTTGTCGCCGGATCGCAACCTGCTCGGGAACTTCTTCCTCGTCGCTCACAGTCGCTAAGGGTAATAGAAGCTACTCCCTATCAAACTTGGACCTAGACTCATGCGGGTGAGCCTTCTGCATCCGCTATTTCAGCCCAGCTCGATCAAAGGTGTTCTCTTCGATTTCCACTCGACCCTCGTTGATCAAGGAAGCAGTGAATCTTGGCTAGAAATCGCCTGTGAAAGCGTTGGGCTTGATCCCATCGATTTTGCACAAAGTGTGCCCAAACTTAATTCAATTGTCGAGTTTGCCCGGATTGAAGACCCCCACCACGAGAGGGATCTCAGCCCGGAGGCACACAAAGAAATCTTTACCCGGCTTTTGCTCGACTTCAGCGACGAACCGCTGGCTTCGGCCCTCTACTCGTCGGTAACTGACCCCTGGTTCGTCTATGCGGACACTCTTCCCGTCCTCGATGCTCTTCGTGCGCAGGGACTCACCACCGCAATTATTTCCAATATCGGCCTCGATCTTGAACCAATTCTGCTCCGTCTCGGCATTTCAGAGTGTATTGATTACGTATTCGCCTCCGCCGAATTGGGCTATGTCAAACCCAATCCTGAAATATTTCTTGCCGCAAGTGAGGCAATCAACATTGCTCCCGAACACTTGCTCATGGTCGGCGACAACGCAATAGATGACGGCGGAGCCGGCGCTGTAGGAATGCGAACCCTGATTCTGCCACGCACTTCCGGGCCAATTCATGGCCTTGCCACAGTTTTGGGCGTAGTCGCTGGATCGAAAACCCTCGACGCCTAGGCGCGATTAAGCCTGATTTTTTTCAAAAAGTAGTGCTAGACCAAGCAAAGTAAGATCGGGTTCGTGATGGGTAATTGTTCGAGATTCGCTCACGACGATTTGACTCAGCCCCCCCGTTGCAACAACCGCGGTCACCAGACCAATTTCTTCAATAATTCGTTCGACAAGCCCGTCCACTTGACCCGCGAAGCCATAAATCGCTCCTGATTGAAGTGCTTCAACCGTGTTCTTACCAATCACTGATCGGGGTGCCACAAGTTCAACTTTTCTCAACTGCGCCGCCCGGTTGGCCAAAGCTTCCAGAGAAATTTCAATACCGGGTGCCAAAGCACCGCCCAGGAACTCACCCGTGTCTGACACGACGTCAAGATTGGTTGAAGTTCCAAAGTCAACAACGATACAAGGACCACCAAAAAGATGGTGGGCGGCGAGAGTATTAACGATTCGGTCAGCCCCAACTTCCTTGGGATTATCCGTGAGAATGGGAACTCCCGTCTTGATTCCAGGCTCAACAATCACGATCGGAATATCAGCGAAATAACGATCGACCATCAGGCGCATCTGATGCAGGACCGCTGGCACCGTGCTGCATAGCGCAATTCCGCTGACATCAGGTTCTTGCTGCAACAAGCCACGGTATGTCAATACCAGTTCGTCAGCAGTCTGGGCTGAATCTGTTTTAATTCGCCAGGACTTATGCAGGGATTGACTCTCGTAAAGCCCAATGACGGTGTTGGTGTTTCCCACATCAATTGCCAGCAGCATTAAATGGACTCCATTCGAAGGTCTGCACCAATATCTAATACTGGTGCCGAGTGGGTGATCGCACCGACCGCAACAAAATCTACCCCGGTACTTGCCACCGCCGTTGCCTGGTCGAAAGTAAATCCACCCGAGGCTTCGAGTTTGGCTCTACCTCTGGTGAAGTCCACCGCACTCTTAAGCTCCTCGATGGTGAAATTGTCCAACAACACCAGATCGGCACCAACTTCAAGTGCTTCGGCGAGTTGATCCAGTGAGTCAACTTCAACCTCAACAGTCAAGTCGGGATAACGCTGTTTAATAAGTTCATACGCTCGCGCCACACCACCTGCGGCAACAACATGATTGTCTTTTATCAATGCGGCGTCCGAGAGGTTCATTCGATGATTGAGCCCTCCTCCGCAACGTACGCCGTACTTTTCAAGTGTTCGCATCCCGGGTGTCGTCTTACGCGTATCACGCACCTTGGTAGTCGAGTCGCCTAAAGCGTCGGCCCAAGCTTTCGTCGCGGTCGCAATCGCACTGAGATGGCTCAGGAGGTTCAGGGCGGTACGCTCTCCTTGCAGAAGCAGTCGCGTCGAACCCACTACGGATCCAAGAACGGTACCTGCCTGCACGCTCTCTCCATCTTTGATGACAGTGGAAATGCTCATCGAGGAACCACCCAAGATTGTAAACACCGCTGCGGCAACTGGCATACCAGCAATTACTCCCGGCGCACGTGCCACGAGATCCAAAGTCGACATTTGTTCCGCTGCGATAGTGGCAACCGAGGTAACATCTCCGTTTTCGTCGCAATCCTCATGCAAGGCTCGAAGCACGACCTCGGAAACATCTAGAGGGTTTAACCCAACTGCAATGAGTTGGTCCGCTAGTTCCCTTTTGATTTTGTGCGACTGCATCAGATCCCAATTCCACTTGTTGTAGTGACCAGCTCACCGTGGGGTGAACGGTGTGAAACTAGCCGAACCTCAAAATCAGTGCTGCTCTCGGGGTAGTCCTCACGCCAATGCGACCCTCTGGTCTCCTGTCGCATCAAAGCGTTCGCAATCAACACCTGTGAGACCGTGAACAAATTGGCGCTCTCCCAATCCTCTGTGCACGCACGGGCACCAGTGCGCTCAATCTTGGCTAGCCAATTCTTCGCGTGAGTAAGTGAGGCTTCACTTCGAAGGACCCCGGCATTGCGATCCATGACACTTTGCATGTCACGCCTGACTCGGTGCGGGACTAGATACGAATCTTGCGGGGAGCCAACGACGCCGGTGTGGCGTTCTGGCTGATCGAACTCTATTGCAGTCATAATTCGCCGGGAGTACACCAGCCCTTCCAGTAATGAATTTGATGCCAGTCGATTAGCACCATGGACACCGGTGCACGCGACTTCCCCCGCCGCATAAAGCCCCGGAATATTGGTGCGACCAAATAGGTCAGTTACAACCCCGCCAGAGACATAGTGCTGTGCAGGGCCCACCGGTATCAAGTCAGTAACTGGATCGATTCCACGCGAGCGAGCACTTGCAAGGATCGTAGGGAATCTGCGCACCCACGTGTCAGCACCCAGCGCGCGTCCATCAAGCCACACATGAGCAGCACCGAAAGCCCGCATCTTTTTCATAATTTCTATTGCGACGATGTCTCGTGGAGCCAGATCGCCCATTTCGTGGACTGAGTGCATGAACGGTTGTAGGTCAGGATCAAGGAGCTGCGCGCCCTCGCCGCGCACAGCCTCACTGACAAGTGGTTGTTGTCCCTGAGCAAGGGGGCCAAGCCATAAAACAGTTGGATGAAATTGCACAAACTCAAGGTCAGCAACTTTCGCACCTGCCCTGAGCGCGAGCGCGATTCCGTCACCGGTCGAAACATATGGATTTGTGGTCTGCCCGAACACCTGGCCAAAACCGCCGGTAGTTAAAATTACTGCCGGCGCAAGGGCCGCCCCAATCCCATCTCGCTGGCCCGAGCCCATCACGTGCAGAGTCACTCCCTGTGTCGCTCCATGTGCATCGATAATCAGGTCTAGCGCGAGTGCATTTTCAATTATTTCAATACCCGGATCATTAACTACCGCAGAAACCAATGCGCGGGAAATTTCTGCTCCTGTTGCATCTCCACCGGCGTGGGCAATGCGATCGCGCTTATGCCCACCTTCCCGCGTGAGGGAGATCGCACCGCTGGGCTCACGATCAAAGTTGGCACCCAGAGAGATCAGGTCGCGAACGGCTTGCGGGCCTTCTGTGACCAACACCTCGACTGCTTGTGGGTTACACAAGCCGGCACCGGCAGTAACGGTGTCGTCACGGTGCTGTGAAGGGGAATCTTCCTCCGACATGGCAGCGGCAATACCACCCTGGGCCCATCGGGTTGACCCTTCATCTATCTGGGCCTTGGTCAGGATCACAACTTTTCGCCCAGCCGCCCGCGCATGAATTGCAGCCGAGAGACCCGCAACGCCCGATCCAATCACAATGACATCAGAGTCGATCTCCCAACCAGGTGGGTCTGATGTCAGCCATCGGGGAATATGAATTTTGCTCATCTGGTCTTCATTTCCTTAAATTGGCATATTGTCAATCAATCGGGTGCCCCCCAGAACTCCCGCATATAGCAGGCGACCCTCGGGGTTTGGGTCAGTGACGGAAAGCTCTTGGGATAAGTCATTACTCATGGCCACCAGGTAGTAAGTCTCAATTTTATCGTCCACGACAAATCGTGCAGCACGCAATTTTTCTGCGACGCTGCCGTCCGTTTCTTGGGCAATGGCCAAAGCCTGTGAAATCAAAGTTGCCTGGCTCCTCTGATCAGAATCAAGAAACATATTTCGTGAACTCATGGCCAGCCCATCGGGCTCGCGACGCGTTGGAGTGCCCATAATTTGAACAGGAAAATTCAATTGGCGCACCATTTGCGAGATTAGGATTAACTGTTGGTAGTCCTTTTCACCGAAAAATGCACAATCGGGTTTAGTTAGGTTCAAGAGTTTTGCAACGATTGTCAGTACACCCGCAAAATGACCAGGGCGGTCGGCACCCTCTAAAATTGTACCCAGCGGCCCTGGATGCACACTTACATATTTGGACGGCGCACCTGCGTCCGGGTACATTTCAGCCGCACTCGGCGCAAAGACAATGTCAACACCGCTCGTGTAACATTTTTCGAAATCACTCTCCAAAGTTCTGGGGTAATGCTCGAATTCTGCAGTGTGCCCAAACTGGGTGGGATTCACAAAAATCGTAACCACAACTTCACCATTTGGGCCCACTCGCTCTCTCGCCGCATCGACTAGATCCAGATGACCTTGATGCAATGCACCCATTGTCGGCACTACCGCACGATTGCCCCCATTTTTTCTCTCAAGTTCACCGGACAGGTGAATCAGTTTTGTCACGGAGTTTCACCTAACTCAATGAGAAGGTCGGCCGCTTGGTCAACAGAAAGCACACCGGCATCAAGTGCTCGATCCGTTGCCAGCCGTGCTAGCGCTCGGTATGCATTTTGGGAACTTGGACGTTCCTGTAATGCCTCTAGGTGTGTGCGAATCACTTCACGGTCTCCTCGAGCTACCGGACCAGTCAATCCCTTGTCTCCTAAACGCAAGGCATTATCCAGCGATGCACTTAATAATGGGGCCAGTAACCGTTGAGGGTTTTCCATGCCTGAATCACCTAAGAGAGAAATGGCTTCGTTGACCAAGACATTGAGGTAATTCGAACTGAGAACCATCGCGGTGTGGTAAATCGCCCGCGCCTCTTCTGGGACCCAGACAGGTTCCCCACCCATCTCGACAACGAGGGCCTCAGCAACTGGGCGCAGATTTTCCGTGGTGGTAACACCGAAAGGGGTGTCAACTAAACGGGCCAAGTCAATGCTGGTCCCGGTAAATGTCATTGCCGGATGAATGGCCATGGGTGATATTTGCGGAGCGGTATCGCACACTGAGATTCCGTAGCTGCCTGAAGTGTGGGCAACGAATTGCCCTGGAACGAACACTTCACTGGAAGAAAACCCACGAATGAGTTCTGGCAGAACCTGATCAGGTACTGCCAAGATCAGCAGCTCCGATTCTGCAACAACTTGGTCTGCTGGCTTGATCGGCACACCGGGAAGCAAAGCCGCAGCGCGAAGACACGACAAATCTGACACTGCGCTGACCCCGATGCAGTCATGCCCGGCTGCGCAAAGAGCCGCTCCCAAAACCGCACCGACGCGCCCAGCGCCGACCACCCCAATACGCAAGCGCGGAGGCGAGTCCATGTCAAAAGCCTACGGGTGACTAACGTCGTACCCCATGTCCCCTTACCTTCCGTGGATCAACGCTTGGGAGTCCGCATCTTTCGGCCCGAAAAGCTTTTATGGAGAGTTCGGTTCCGGGGGAACAGATCCCTATGAGCACTTTGACACGGCAGTGAAATCTCAGCCAGATTTGTCCAAAAAAATATTCCCTTGTCTACTCGAGGCCTACAAAAACTGCGGATCACCGGCCGAGTTCTTGATCCTCGATTCCGGTGGATCTGATGGCTCACTGATTTCGTCCCTAAACACGTTAATCGCTGGCCATGGGCTTCGCTGGAATACACAAGTTTTTGATGTCTCCAGCGGTGATATTCGGCACATCGCGATTCGAAAAGAATTTGGAATAGTGATTGCCCACGAACTCCTTGACGATATCCCCGCAACCGTTGTCGAATATGACGAGTCCCTGACCCCACGCATCGTACTTGTTGACCCGGAATCTGGACACGAGAAATTGGGCAAGCCTTTATCCGGGCCAGAGCTAGATTGGCTTAAGCTCTGGTGGCCAGCTACGGTGCCACGCGCTCGTCGAGAGATCGGAACGACTCGAGACTACACGTGGATTCAGCTAGTAAATATTTTTGGCACTGGCCGGGCGATTGCGATCGACTACTCGCATTCATTGGCTCAAAGATCCCAAGGATTGTGGGACGCCGGCACGTTGGCGGGATATCAACACGGTAGATCGGTCCGCCCCGTACCCAATGGCAAAGTTAATATCACCGCACATGTGTCATTGGATTCGTGCGCAAGCGCCGCAGCTACATCACGTTCGGACCTCACCCGGACCCACGCATTCGACTCTGACCCAAATAGGAGTGATTTCAGGTGGCTCGTTCAAGATTTCGGATCGCGACCATGAAACGATACTTACATGCGTAACTTAATTGCCGGTGTTGGTTTAGCACCCGGCGAATTCAGAATTGATCTCGGAGAATTCCACCCCAGCGCCCAGGGCGGCTTCCAGCTGCACCTCACTGTTGAGGGCGACACAATCACACACGTCGAACCACGAATTGGATTTATGCACCGGGGTGCAGAAAAACTCTTTGAAGTTCGCGACTACCGGCAAATCATGATGCTGGCTAATCGCCATGACTGGTACGCGCCGTTCACTTCCGAATTAGGAGTGGCGCTCACCTTAGAAGCGGCAATGGGAATTCACCCTCCGGAGCGGGCTACTTGGATCCGGATGCTCCTTGCTGAGTTCACTCGGATTTCAGCGCTGATTGCATTTATGCCTGATACCGAAACAATCCGGTTACGAAATGTGATTGCCAACTTTTTAGAATTGGTTACCGGCAATCGGGTGCACCCAATGTTTGCTCGGATCGGTGGAGTGGCTCACGACTTACCCACGCATGCCGAGAATGCAAGCCAGTTGATCATTACCGAATTGCGCACAATGCTCCCCCAACTCATATCTAGCCTCAATGCAGATGAATTGCGTGGGCTGGCTCTCCTTACGCCCAGCGACGCGATTTCTTTTGGCACGAGCGGACCGGTCGCTTGGGCAAGCGGCCTCGATAATGACTTGCGATTCACAGGTCAATACCTCAATTACGGGGAGTTAGAGGTCGCTAAACCGCCGCCCTATCGCGAAGGAGATGCCTACTCGCGCTTTATGGCAGCACTTGATCAACTTGAGCTCAGTAGCGCGCTCATTGATCAGGTGTGGCCGCACCTCGCGTCAACCCAGGGGCAAGAGGTCAATGTAGTTTTGCCGAAAGTAGTGCGAGCTCCCGAAGGAAACACCTACCACTGGGCTGATGGGCCCACCGGGATAAATGGTTGGTATTTGGTCAGCGCCGGCGACAAAACACCTTGGCGTCTGAAATTGCGATCGGCTTCATTTAATAACTTTCAGGCACTGGTTCCCACCTTGGTGGGACTTCAGCTCGATCAATTGCCAGCGGCAATTGGCAGCATGTTTCTCGTTATCGGTGACTTGGATCGTTAGCCCGAATATAGGTGGCAAAACGAGCGCGTAGTAGCGCTTCCATGTCCGGATCTAACTGCCCGTGCCCGAACATTTCCTTGGTCGCGCGAACGGTTTCAATAAAGGTTCCACCAATTGAACCTAAATCTCCACCTTCACCTTCGATAGCCACCATGCCAGGCATGTGCGAAAACACATCAGTGTAGAAACCGATATCTAGTTTTTTTTCCGCTAGGTGAAATGCCTGGTGTCGCAGTTCGTCAAAGGGTAAGTCCTCAACAGGGGAATCGCTCATGGGTGCAGAGTACTTTGGTCACGATTCCTCGGTTGCGCCCTGGTCTGTTGCAACGCATAAACTCTCTAGCCAGAGCGAGGAAATGACCAAGAGGGCCCCTCCCAAGGCTGCGAGAAAGCCATTGATACTCGCACTCCAACCGGCAGGAGTATCGATACTTGAGATTGAGGCAAGTGACACCCCGGCATAAAAACCGCCAATTACCGAGCCGGTGCGGCTGCCCGCCAAGGCCAATACTGCGATTCGGGCTGCGACTAACGCTGGAAATGGCGTGGTTCCCGGTTGGCGGCTAAGTCGGGGGCGCGCAAAGTAGGTCCAAATTCCCAATCCCCCACCCAATATCGCAAGCGCCCCGGCCGCCATCGCCGGCACCGGCAACGAGCGAGCGGTCTGCCCCATCAGAATTTGGGTGAGTGCAAATCCGATTGCGGCCAGGATCGCAGCGATTACCGTGAGTTGTGAAATTTTTGTGGCTCGCATTAACTACTCAGTCCAATCTCAAGCCGGGTAATTTCCTCATTAGTTGATCTTAATTCGCTCACGGGGCCATAGCCTGGTAGCTCCGCGAGTTGCCCTGACAGTTTCAATTCTTGCCAAGGAGCCGTTACAAATACCCGTTCCCATGCTCGCGGGTGTGGGAGGGTCAAAACACTATTCGTGCTGATCACCGGCTCTGCGTCCTCCCAAAGTGCGATCACATCAAGGTCCAACGTTCGTGGGCCCCAGCGAACTTCGCGGGTTCTTGCATGAACATTCTCAATCTGATGGAGCGTGTTCAATATTTCGCTCCCAGAATTCTCTGTCGCAAATGCCGCGAGGGCATTGAGGAAGTCGGCTTGTTCAACTCCGCCCACCGGAGTACTCCGATACACGCTGGAGGCAGCAACCGGAGTCCAGAGTTGGGCGAGTTCTTGGTATGCCACTTGCAAAGTGCGGATTGGATCTCCGAGGTTTGCGCCAAATGCAATCAGCACCGTTCCCGTCATCGGTTCATAAATTTGGCCCGGGTGACAACTACGTCAGCGAACTCACCTTCGATCGGCGCATCGGGTTTGTGAACCCGAATTTTTACACTAACAACCTGTGGGAAGGAAAGGCAATCGGTGGCAATAATTTCGGCAAGTTTTTCAATCAGGTCGACCGGCTCTCCTGCGATTCGAGCCCGAATAGCATCCGCCACCTCGGCATAGTTAACCGTATCGGCCAAATCGTCCGTGCGAGCCGCATGTGAAATCGACAGCCCCAGCGTTGCATCAACACTGAAATACTGGCCCTGAATCCGTTCGTGTTCGAGTACTCCATGGCGGCCAAACTCACGCAGCCCCGTGAGTTCAATGGAATCGAGCGCTGGATCTGGGTTTACAGCACCCAACGCTAGGTAGGCGTCAATCGTCGCCTGAACATCGTGGACGCGCACGCCCCATGCGCCGCGTTGCAGAATGTGCGCCCCTAAGACAGCAGACGCGGTATCGCGCTCGCCAACTGTGCGTGGTGTTCCGTCTGAGGCTGCGAGTAATCCACCAAGGAATCTCTTGCGGGAAACCCCGATGAGAATCGGGTAACCCAACGCTAAAAGAGTGTCGACATTGTGCAAAAGCTGCCAATTATGCACGGCTTCTTTCCCAAAACCAATGCCAGGATCAAGGATTACGTTGCCTCTTTCGATTCCTGCCAATTGAGCTGCCTTAGCCACACTGTGTAGCTCCGCGCATACCTCGGTCAACGGGTTTACATAGTGAATATTTTCTTGCATGGTTTTGCTCGGTCCACGCCAGTGCATAAGAACTATGGGAACCCCAAGGCGTGCAACTGTCGCCAGCATGTGCGGATCAGACAAACCACCACTCACATCGTTGACCATTTGCGCACCTGCGTCCACAGCGGCTTTGGCGACTTCGGCGCGCATGGTGTCAATGCTGACGTAGATGCCTTTCGGGGAAAGTTGCTCAATAACTGGAATTACTCGTTCGAGTTCGACTTCGAGTGAAATTCTTTCCGCACCGGGTCGCGTTGACTCTCCACCAACGTCAATGATCTGCGCACCGTGGGCCACCATTGCTGTAGCAGCCTGGACCGCTGATTGCACTGAATCAAATTGACCGCCGTCAGAAAATGAATCCGGGGTCAAGTTCAAAATCCCCATGATTACCGGGGAATGTGTACCCATGGAAACTAGCGCCCCATGATTAACGTTATTGCCTCGGAGCGTGTGACAGCATCGTGCAGGGAACCACGAACGACACTCGTGGTCGTGGTAGCACCGGGCTTTCGCACACCTCGCAAGGACAAGCACATGTGTTCGGCTTCAAGGATTACGATCGCGCCACGGGGCTGGAGAATACTCATTATGGAATCTGCGATCTGGCCGGTAAGCCGCTCTTGAATCTGCGGACGTTGGGAAAATACATCGGTTAAACGGGCGAGTTTCGATAGCCCAGTAATTCGGCCATTTTCATTTGGGATGTAGCCAATATGTGCATTCCCATGAAATGGCAATAAATGATGCTCACACATGCTGCTAAAGGAGATATCTTTAACGATTACGAGTTCGTCGTGACCCAGATCGAATGTCGTGGTCAATACTTCCTCGGGTG
>JAPKAV010000122.1 GCA_028825115.1 Candidatus Nanopelagicales bacterium
AAAAGGCAACACCTAGGGGTGGCCCGGCCTATTCCCCCTACGCCCGAGCCCCGCGCTCACGCTCCGCATACCGCCGCAGTTTTGCCCCTGGGAGTCCCGGGGTCGGCGCGTGGCCACTGCTCATCTGCCTCAACCAGATCCATGATCTCCCGCACCGAAGCCACGGTCAGGTCAGAGTGCTGCCCTCCATTTTGAGCTTGTCGCTCGATACGGTCGTCTTGAATACTTATTCGGCGACCCGGCCCACCAGACTCGTGCCATTCGTAGGCTTCCGCATCGACGTCGTATTCCAGTAGATATTCAGTTCCGAACTCTTCAATTATCTCCCTGACTTGGTCAGGTGTTGCGTAGAAGAATTCACGCCGCTGATTGACGGCGTTTACACGAAATTCTTTTAGTCTTTCGTGAATATCTCTTTCTAATGTCACGGCGTCGTGGCTGAAAATGAGGGCGTGCACGTCAAATTTGAATGGAACCGATGCGTCTCCCAGTTCTCGCACACGCATGGTTGGGTCGAGTCTCCTGGTGAGCCCCACCTTGATGATGTCTGGGCCAAATGATCCAACATTGGAGATTACGTAGACGAATCCGGTGCGCGTATTTGCTGCACGGCTTTCAACTTCTTCAATGTCACCCTCAATCGAAGAAATCACTTTTTCCAGTTGCCCACGCTCTTCAACTCTGTCTTTAGATAACGCAGCGAGTGCTTTTAAGTTCAATTCTCGTGGTCGGTCAAGGTCCTCTTGCCAGAGCTGTTTATCGGATCGGGTTGGACTCTGGTTTCCAATTCACGCAGCAGCGCTCGTCGGCGTCTTTCGTGATCTTTGTCAGCAACTCCCACCCGCACATTTTCGACCATGAAAACTCTCACCTATGCACCCTTCCGCACCTTCACGTGGCCACTCGACTGGACAACGCCACAATCGGGCCGCTGGTGATCCCTGGCTCAAGTTCGTGCTTTCGATGTGCTCACTTGCATCGATGCGATACCTCACCGGATTGGATGCACGTGGATCTTCAATGGCGACGTCACATAACTTCTGGTCACAGTGATGCGATTCTGACTCATTACACGGCCCTACACGTTCTGCTTATTATTCGACATTGGATCGATGGAGCAGCATTCACCAACACACTCTGGAGCGCGAAACTCCCATGGCCGCGATTTGATCCAAAAAACGCCCCGCCACATCCACTGTGCGGATGCCAACTACACCGCTCAACTCCCACTTCCACAACCTGACTGTGCGCAGCTATTGATTAAGCCGGAGAATAGGGGTGTGCCCGAATTACCCAGAAATGCATTCACTCGTGGGATCCGCATGGCTTCCTTGCCTGCAACCTACGCCGGCCGAACCGCGCTTGGCCTTGGAAAACGCGTGGGTGGCGCACCTGCCGAAGCAATTGCCGCCCAAATGTCTGCCCGCACGGCTGAGCAAATGTTCAAAGTCCTCGGGGAGCTCAAGGGCGGCGCCATGAAACTCGGCCAGGCAATGAGTATCTTCGAGGCTGCACTGCCCGAAGAGTTCGCTGCTCCATACCGAGCCATGCTGACAAAATTGCAGGACTCAGCTCCGGCCATGCCAACCAGCGCAATTCATAAAATCTTATCTGAAGAATTCGGCGAGGATTGGCGCAGTCGTTTTATTGAATTCAATGATCAACCCGCAGCCGCTGCGTCAATTGGTCA
Organism: Candidatus Nanopelagicales bacterium; assembly: GCA_028825115.1. GTDB lineage: Bacteria > Actinomycetota > Actinomycetes > S36-B12 > S36-B12 > UBA4592. Next base: position 1,691 of record JAPKAV010000122.1, read on the forward strand.
AGTGCATAAAGCTACCTGGCATGACGGGCGCGTGGTCGCAGTAAAAGTGCAGTACCCGGGAGCCGACAAGGCGCTCGTTGCAGACTTAAACCAAATGATCCGGATGGGCAAGCTTTTCGCTGGCTGGATTCCCGGTCTTGATCTGAGGCCCCTCCTTGAGGAACTGCGGGAGCGAGCAATTGAAGAACTCGACTACCTGCTCGAGTCACAAAATCAGCGCGCATTCGCAGTTGCATTCGACGGTGATCCGGACTTTCACATTCCACACGTTCTCGCCGCTGCACCACATGTTTTGATCAGTGAATGGATTGATGGGCGGCCGCTTTCAGACATCATTTCCCATGGAACCCAGGCCGAACGAGATCGCGCCGGGTTGCTCTACGAACGCTTCCTACTCACCGGTCCCGCACGCGCGGGACTGCTGCATGCGGACCCGCATCCAGGAAATTTCCGAATCACAGCCGACAACAAGTTATGCGTACTTGACTTTGGCGCCGTCTCGCGGCTCCCTGAGGGTTTACCGATTGCCATGGGCACGCTCCTGAGAATTGCCCAGAGTGGCAATGCGGAAGACGTTCTTGCGGGCTTACGAGCTGAAGGGTTTGTAAAGCCCAATATCGAGGTTGACGCCAAACAAATTCTCAACTACCTGGAGCCCTTTGTTGAGCCCACCCGCCACGAGAGTTTTCATTTCAACCGGGACTGGATCCGAGGTGAATTCACAAGGCTCAATGACATGAAAGGCCCCGATTTCACCATTGGACTGAAAATCAACCTGCCACCTTCCTACGCATTAATTCACCGGGTCTGGTTGGGCAGCATTGCGGTGCTGTGCCAACTTGATGCCAATGTTCCGGTTTTGGCTGAACTCAATGCTTGGGTTCCAGGATTTGCGGGCACCCCAAGTTCCGCCAGTGCCTCTAATCTTGAGTCTTAATAATTTCTAATATCTCGGCACCGAATTCGGTCAACTTTGCCGGACCGACCCCTGGAATAGCCGCCAACTCATCAAAATCACTCGGACCAATTTCAGCCATAGCAGTCAGAGTTGCGTCCGTGAAAACTATGTATGCGGGAACACCTTTCTGCGCAGATCTATCCTTGCGCCAAGCCTTCAGATTCTCAAAAATAATTTCATTGGGTTCCCCAGGACAACTTTGACAACGACCAATTGTTCGCTCCGACGGTGTTACTAGCCCTTTGCCACACACCCGACATGGTT
>JAPKAV010000123.1 GCA_028825115.1 Candidatus Nanopelagicales bacterium
TGAATGCTCGTTCATGTGAACGAATTAATGGCTTCCATGTAATTCTGCGGGGCTATATGAATATGTGTGCTGATCTATCGGGTCAACAGTGGAATGAAGGAGATGTCACCTGTTCGGTTGTGCGCAGGGTCGCCCTCCCAGATTCGTTTTTTGCTATCGATGGACTGATGGAAACATTTCTCACGGTGCTCGACGCATTTGGCGCTTTCCCCGCCATGATTGACCGGGAACTTAATCGTTTTCTTCCCTTCCTCGCAACAACTAAGATTTTGATGGCAGCTGTTCAGTCAGGAGTGGGCCGGGAAAGCGCACACGAGATAGTCAGGGAGCATGCGGTTGCGACAGCGCTCGCGATGCGTGAAATGCCTGATGCGCATAACGACCTCTTGGAAAAACTTGCAGCAGACCCTCGTCTTGACTTCACCCTCGAGCAATTGAATTTGCTACTTGCTCAACCAATTGAATTTACTGGTGCGGCTCAACAGCAAGTTCGTGTTCTGGCAGAGCGGGTCGAGGCCCTCTCCGAGCGTAACCCGGATGCCGCAGGCTACCAACCGGGCGGCATTCTATGACCCACGAACTTACTCACAATTACGATCTTCCGGACGGTTACGAACATATTTTATCGGGCAAGGTGCGGGATCTTTTCCGCACCCCGCAAGAGCGAATACTCATGGTGACCAGCGATCGGATCTCCGCGTATGACTGGGTCCTTCCAACAGAAATTCCCGACAAGGGTCGAATTCTTAATTTGATTTCGCAATGGTGGTTCGCGCAACTACAGGGTTTGGTGTTTAACCACACCACGACGTCCAAGGTGCCCAAGTCGGTGATCGGTCGGGCTGTTGTGTGTGAGCCACTCGAAATGTTCCCGGTGGAGTGTGTTGTTCGTGGTTATCTTGCCGGCAGCGGCTACGCCGATTACGTTACAACTCGAAAGATTTCCGGGAATGGTTTGCCGCCAGGGTTGAGAGAAGGCGCACTGTTGCCAAAGCCACTTTTTACTCCCGCCACGAAAGCACCACTGGGTGAACACGATGAAAACATCACCTACGACGACGTGATTGTTGAGCTCGGACAAGAGGAAGCCCAAGAATTAAAGCGGCTGTCCACTGCCGTGTACGAATATGCGGCAGAAATATCAAGTCGGAAAGGTTTAATTCTTGCTGACACGAAGTGTGAGTTCGGGGTTGCCCTCGGCGGAAAGTATCAAGGTCAAATCATTTTGGGTGATGAGGTTCTTACACCAGATTCATCTCGATATTGGGAAAAGGAATTATGGAATCCGGGCGGCCCCCAACTCTCATTTGATAAGCAGTTTGTTCGCGACTGGTTAACCTCACCAGAGTCAGGGTGGGATAAGAACTCCGGGGAAGCTCCACCGCCCTTACCGGACGAAATTGTTGCCAAAACCCGCGGCAAGTACGTCGAGGTATACGAGCGCATCACCGGGGAGAAGTTCGAGTGAGTACCTGGCTAGTCATGGGGGTGCGGGTTATGTCGGCTCGCACGTTGTTCGTGAATTGCTTTCAGCGGGTTTTCAGCCAGTAGTGTGTGATGATTTCTCGGCAGGGTTGCGTTCACGTATTCCTGAAGATGTGCCAATTGTCGAAGGTGATATCGCGGATACCACGGCGCTACGAGGAACATTTAATACATTTGGCGTCACCGGAGTCGTTCATCTTTCCGCGAAGAAGGCCACGAGTGAGTCAGTGGACCTGCCCCTGCATTACTACAAGGAAAATGTCACGGGACTACAAAGTGTGTTCGGTGCAATGGTTATTTCGAGCATAGATAATTTTGTGTACTCATCTTCTGCCGCGGTATATGGAACCCCCCAATCAAATCCGGTGAAAGAAAGTGAGGCTTTTAATCCCGAATCTCCGTACGGTGAAACAAAATTTGTCGGTGAATGGCTGGCCAAAGACTTGGCTACCAGTGATGCACTGAACTGGATCGCATTACGATATTTCAACGTTGCTGGAGCTGGCAGTGACGACCTGGGTGACAACCGTGTAAACAATTTAATCCCGATGGTCTTTCAAGCAATCGAAATCGGTAGGAGACCAAGGATTTTTGGGGCGGACTACCCGACCCTAGACGGAACCTGTATCCGTGACTACATCCATGTGGTTGATCTGGCGGAGGCCCACGTTGCTGCTGTTAAAAAGTGTGAAGGCGGCTGAGCGAATCTGGCAATTAATGTTGGCCGTGGAAGCGGAGTGAGTGTCCAAGAGGTCATGGATGCAATCTCTAAGGTGATCGGGCGCGATATCAACCCCGAAGTTGTGGGTCGTCGGGCCGGTGATCCGCCCGCTACTTTTGCTGATGTGGATCTGAGTGAGATCAAATTGGCCTGGTCGGCGAAGCGAGATCTACACGACATGGTTTCTTCGGCGTGGAGTGCCTGGCAATCGGCACACCGATAGACTGGCGATATTCCATCGAAACCAGGAGAGCTAGTGGCCCGCGTAGTTGTAAACGTTGCACTCAAACCCGAAATTCTTGACCCGCAGGGTCGCGCAGTTCAAGGCGCCCTTAGTCGGCTGGGCCTTAGCGGCGTGATTGATGTTCGTCAGGGGAAGCAGTTCATCATCGAAATTGATGGTGAACTCGAAGGCGACCGAGCTGACCTTTTGGAAAAACTGGCGGGGGAATTGCTGAGTAATCCAGTGATCGAAGACTTCACTCTCACGGTTGAGAACTAATTTTGTCCGCCCGTATTGGTGTTGTAACTTTTCCCGGATCACTCGATGATGTGGATGCTGCCCGAGCAATCCGAATTGCTGGTGGCACCGCGGTTGCGCTGTGGCATGGTGATGCCGACCTAAATGCTGTTGACGCAGTTGTCCTCCCGGGTGGATTTTCCTACGGTGATTACTTGCGCTGTGGAGCGATTGCAAAGTTTG
>JAPKAV010000124.1 GCA_028825115.1 Candidatus Nanopelagicales bacterium
CCACATTGAACCATTTCCCAGAAAAACTCACCGCGGAACCATGAGTGAGATGACCGCCGTGCGGCAAACTCATGGCCAATACGGTCTCCCCTGGTTTCACGAAGGCACCGTAGGCCGCAAGATTGGCACTCGCGCCAGAATGCGGTTGAAGGTTTGCATGGTCGGCCCCAAAAAGCTGTTTTGCCCGCTCAATGCCAATTGTTTCCGCGCGGTCAACCTCTGAGCATCCGCCGTAGTAACGCTTGCCCGGGTAACCTTCGGCGTATTTATTGCTCAGCGTTGAACCAAGTGCCGCTAATACCGCGGGTGAGGTGAAGTTTTCGCTCGCAATAAGTTGCAAACCTCCGCGAGCTCGTTCTAGCTCAGAAAGCAAGATTCCAGCGATTTGAGGGTCTTGCGACTCAAGCTCAACAAAATCTGGGCCCCAAAAAGTCATGCGGTCATATTCCTTTCACACATAAAAATTCATTTCGACACTTATTTGTCAACGAGATGTCAGTCTAGGGGGTCACCATGAAACCCGCCCCTAATCGTGGGTCGATTCCTGTGAGTTAATGAACTCGTTTAGGCCCTCGTGCGCAATAACCCCTTCTCGAAGGATCTTGGGCTCACCGCCGCTGCAGTCAATTATTGTGCTTCCACTGCCGCTGGCCAGGTCCCCAGCCGCGATCAGCACCGACACATGATCCACATCGCACGCATCAAGGTCAACATTTTGGGTGATCTGCGGCATGCCTACCGGCTGAGCGCTTGACGATGCCAATGGGCCAGTCGTTCCCAGTAATTCCAACAAAAATGGGTGTCGAGGCATCCGTACCGCGATTGGCGCATCGGCGGGGTGATCCCACGCCAATGTTGTCCCTGCTGAGAGCAGCAGGGTCAGCTCGCCCGGCCAATAACACTCCATTAATTCATGGGCGATCTGCGGAATAGAAGAAGTGATCCCAGAGACTGCATTTGCGTTAGGCACCAGAACTGTCAGTGGTACCTGCGGTCCCAGCCCACGGTACTCTCGCAGGAGTGCGGTTCCCCGTGGAGAGAAGGCGTCGGTGACCACGGCGTACTGCGACTCCGTAGGAACGATTACGAGCCCGCCCCGTCGCACGGTCGAGTAGGCCATTGACATGGCTCGATCCCGATTGTGCAGATCACCTGCATCAATTCGAACGCTCACAACCTGAGCCTAAACCCGAGTGGCCATGGTGAAGCGAGGTCGCTGGTTGAAGTCCAGACGGTCAGTGACCTCTGCAAAAAAGGGCTTCCCCAAGATCCCCGGGATATAGGTCTCCAGCTCTTCGTCAAGATGAAGTTGCTTGAGGAGGTTCACCACGCTGGCATCGCCAGCCTCTGCGCCTTGGACATCAGCATGCTCCACTACGAAAAGCCCCCCTGACTTGAGAAGCATGGCTGCAGTTTTTGCAATTCCTCGAATGACATCGAGCCCATCGCTTCCACCATAAAGCGCCACTGTTGGCTCATGAATACGGACTTCAGGATCACGTGGAGTCATACCAATCGGGATGTATGGGGGGTTGCAGGTAACAACATCGCACATACCCGACAATTTCGAAAATACACTTGCAGTAAAGTCAGTTGCATCCATTTGGTGAATCTCGACCGGAATTTCACACTCGAATCGGTTCACATTTTGCTCAAGCCACACAAATGAATCAGGACTCAGTTCCACCCCGACTACTCTCACGCCGGGCACCTCAAGTGCCAGTGACAACGCTATGGCCCCTGATCCCGAACACAGATCCACTGCAATTGGATTTTGGCATTCACGTAAAAAACGAATTGCCGCCTCGGCTACTAATTCACTTTCCGGCCTAGGAACAAAAACACCCGGTCCAACGTTGAGCTCAATTCGACGAAATGGAGCAGTGCCCGTGATGTGTTGCAGCGGAACGCGGTTAAGGCGCTTGGCTAATAGTCTCTCAAAGGCAACGCGGTTTTCCTCGCCAACACTGTCCTGCATGAACAGGCGATTTCTCGGTACGCCAAGGACATGAGCCAATAACTGGGCCGACTCCGTTGACGCTGACTCAACCCCCGCATTGGAGAGTCGACGCTGAGAGTCAACGAGAATGTCGCGGATAGTGCTCACGCTGAGGGCTCTGCCAGCCGACTCTGTTGGTCTGCGGTCATACAGGCTTCAATCACTGCATCCAGATCGCCATCAAGGATCTGATCCAAGTTGTGCGACTTAAACCCAACCCGGTGGTCATTGAGCCGATTCTCGGGAAAATTGTAGGTTCGGATTCGTTCACTGCGGTCCACAGTGCGTACCTGAGACCGCCGGATATCGGAAGCCTCCTTGGCCGCAGTGTCTTCGGCAACTGCGAGAAGCCGGGCCCGCAAGATTCGCATGGCTTGTTCCCTGTTCTGTAATTGACTCTTTTCATTCTGGCAAGAAACCACAACACCTGTGGGAATATGTGTGATTCTGACCGCCGAATCTGTGGTGTTCACACTTTGACCGCCAGGCCCAGAAGACCTATACACATCAATCCGTAAATCATTGGGGTCAATCGTGACGTCAACGTCTTCAGCCTCGGGCGCAACCATGACACCGGCCGCCGACGTATGGATGCGGCCCTGAGACTCGGTGACAGGAACTCGTTGTACGCGGTGAACGCCGCCTTCAAAACGCAAACGCGCGTAGGGTCCTTCACCAGGTCCTGGGGCTCCCTTAAACTTCACCGCAATCGAGACATCCTTATAACCGCCCAGGTCTGATTCGACTGCATCGAGAACTTCGGTGGCCCAGCCACGGCGCTCCGCGTAACGCAAATACATGCGCATGAGGTCCGAAGCGAAAAGCGCCGATTCGTCTCCACCTTCACCGGCCTTAATCTCTACGATCACATCTTTGTCATCCA
>JAPKAV010000040.1 GCA_028825115.1 Candidatus Nanopelagicales bacterium
AACGAACCGAGCGACAATGACTGCCAGTTCGCCCCGAGATGCTTATCTCCGTTGACAATATCCACGCTAATAGCGAATCCAGTAAAGTTTGTGGCCGTGTAGGCGGGATCAAAGGGCGCAGGTGTATCTGCTGAATTTTTGTTGTTTGACGGATCACCCATATTTAATTATCCCTCATAAGCTTTCCTCGTCTTTCACGATCCTTTAATAAGTCGTTTCGAAGATACTTTTTGATCAAAGGGTAAAGAGCTTCAGCGTGCCTCTCTAACCAATCGCGATCAATTGACGTCTCAATTGGTTTCGTTTCCCGCATTGAGTTCATTTCAGGCGCGGTTTGTTTAGCTGCTGGGGGTTGTGGAATGTGACTAGCCGTTAATGACGTGGTTGACTCGCCAGCACTCGCTGCTGAGATTTTTTTTTGTCTACGTTGGAGACTGCTTGATTCTGAAACGGGTGTTGGCACGGGGCTCGTGACGGGAGAACTGTTCGCGGAATTGTTGACCAGCGGTCCAGTGAGAGCCGGTGAATCTGACCCAACAGTGTCGCCGCCTCTGGAGTGGCCTGAAAGCGGGGTTGTGGTGGTGGAAACGGTACCGTGCGCAAGAGGTCGAACAATGTTGGCTGGCACGGTCAAGTTCGATGTAGATGGTGCCGGCCGGGCGTCAACACGGGTCAAAGAATTGATCGGCTTCCCGCCTCGACTCGATGGCGTGAACGAGTTAGAATGTGAGGAGATTGTGTGGACCGGTTGCTGATCGAGCGCTGGTGCAAGAGCTTTAGACGGGAGAGTCGGAAGCGTGACTGGCATTGCGTCAGCGGTTGAGTGCGCAGTTTCAACCTCCAGTGCTTGATTTTCTAGAAGTTGACCTAGGGGTGAATTTTCTCTCTTGGGATTTCCTTGTCCATGTTGTTGAACAACATGAGTAAGTTCATGCGCGAGAAGCCTTTTCATGGGGGAGGATGTCAGAGGTAGATCCCCTGGAATATGCACCTCGCCATTTTGCGTGAAAGCATCTGCGTTCAGTGCGTCTGCTTTTTGTTGAACCCAAGTACCGCGGTGAACAGAGACAATATTGGGGCTACTTCCCATAACAGATGTCACGGCTGAGCGGACATCGGCTGGCACTGTCAAAACCTCAGCTTTGGGCCCGTGCGGGGTTGCTGTTGTATCGACGGTGGGAACCGTCTGAGGTTGCACGACTTTTTTTGGTGACTGAACGGGATCGTCCGTCGAGTGAGTCGCGGCTGGTTCAGTGATTAAGCTGCCGGATTTTGCAAGCATGGGTTCTGATTTAAATTGGGATTGTGAGCCTACCGTTTGAGGACCATCCGGCTGCGATTTGCGGCGTTGCACAAGCCCCTCTCCACCGCCAAGAGACGAGGAAACCCTACCGGTATTGATGGGACGGTTTGGCGAAACTGGACCGGCTAGCTGAGAAGGCAGCGATGTCTCATGCGAGCTTCTGTTACCTCCACCAGTTTCGTTGTGAGGTTGTGCCTTACTTGGCTCCCGATTCGACTGCTGGGTCACAAGTGGCGGTGAATCAAGGTCGAATTGCTCCGGTTCAGAAAAGGTTTCGAGTTTTTCAGATGTGGAGCCACCAATTTTAAATTGGGATTGTGAGCCTACCGTTTGAGGACCATCCGGCTGCGATTTGCGGCGTTGCACAAGCCCCTCTCCACCGCCAAGAGACGAGGAAACCCTACCGGTATTGATGGGACGGTTTGGCGAAACTGGACCGGCTAGCTGAGAAGGCAGCGATGTCTCATGCGAGCTTCTGTTACCTCCACCAGTTTCGTTGTGAGGTTGTGCCTTACTTGGCTCCCGATTCGACTGCTGGGTCACAAGTGGCGGTGAATCAAGGTCGAATTGCTCCGGTTCAGAAAAGGTTTCGAGTTTTTCAGATGTGGAGCCACCAATGCTTTGTGAAATATTGGGTGGTGGTGCCGAAGGCCCACTCGCTGGACGCGTACCCATTTCGATCGGGGCAGAAGAATTCTGGTGTGAAGGTACATCAAGTGCTGGACTAATTTTCGCTTCTGGACTGCGAGCTGGATGGGAAACAGAGATGGTTGTCTTTTCAGCAGCAGATGGTTCGCTGGAGGGGACAGAGGGAGAATGTCGGGTGCCATCGAGGGGACTGGCCGGCTGATGTGCCTGGCTCTTGGCCGGGTCTTGAGTGTCTTTTTCCGGGATTTTTGGGCGCCAACTTTTCGTGATGGGGTGTGAGATAGGGGGCGAATTCACGGTGGAAGATTCGGTAGCGCCAAGTTGGGCAAGTTCCGGCTTGTCAGCAAGATTTCGGGTATGCGCTCCATCACCTTGCAGATTTTCATCGATGTGTGCCGGGGAAGAAGGGACTTCGCCGTGAACCGGCTCATTCTGCTGGCGCAGCGGTCGTGCCTCTTGGGAGGTTTCCCCTGACTTGTGCCTGTCTGATTCCACAGGGTGAGTAGGGCCGCGGTGCCGTGCTCGAGTTCGCCCCACCAAGGTGCGCCCCGAGTCGGTGACGGTCACATCCGGGAGCGAATCCACAGTGAGCTGGGGTGCCTCTGGAATCAAGGGCTGGGCGTCACTACCCATAGCTTGTGATTTCGGCTGAGTAAAAGTGCGTGGCGGTTTCCGTGGAAGAGTACCAACAGGTTTTGCGCCCTGGACTTTTTGCGCGAATACAACTTGCTCCGAGGGAGCCTCCTCCCCGGTCATTTGCGGTGGGTCATTCGCGAGTTCATTGTCAGCAAACCCAATTTCCGACCTTTTTTTCGGCGGGAGTATGGCAAGGATCGGGTTCGTGCGGGCTTTAATCCTCCCAACAAATTGTGGTGTCTGGCTGTGTGCCAAGGTTTTGTGAGTAACCCTGATTGGCTGGTGAGTTACGAAAGTACTCACGGGGGAGGAAATAAAGGTTTCTATCGGCTTGCTAATCCTAGGAATGGGCGGTGAGAAAAGGAAGTCACCGCGGTACGGGCCTCGCCACGCAGAGAAAATGTTTGGGGCCACGGTGCTACCTCTCTTCTCCCTTAGTGAGACGTTGTACTTGCATAATTAGTCGTGCTCTCACACCTCGAGTCAAGTCCAGAATGTCATCGAGTGGCCAGTGAAGGTGGAAGGCCAGGAATCCTATCTCTTCCCAAAGAGCATCGGCCCCGGCCGTTAAACTTCCCCCGGTGGACCACCTGCCATGTCAACTGCGAAATTGGAGGCGCAAGACGGGCACGAAACCTCGACCAAGGTGTGCCCCTCCGTATTGACTTGGCGATATAAATCTTGGAGGAACGCCAAATCTGTAGCCCACAGTCCTCCTATGACTTGGTCGTCGATTGATGGCAAGGTCCCGAGTTCAGTAACAACCCGAGATAAGAGTACGAGCGACAGAAAAGCGTCGTTTTCTTTCACTTTGGGGTCGAGTAATGGCATGAGTTCGTCCCTTGCGGTAGCTAGCCGCATTGTTCCCTCGCGGTGGACATTCCCATCGGCATCAACATAGCCTCGAGGAAGTACGAACTCGAACGCTGTCTGGAAAGACTCTCTTTGAGTAGTCACGGGAGCAATTTGACTATGAAGTCTTCATATCGATGAAGCTCAGACCAATCGTCATTTGAATCGCCGATGATTCGCCCGCCGTGAGTGAACCGTAATCAATACTCGAAACGAGAACATCTGTAAACTCCATGGTCAAAACTGTACTGCCGGTTGTGTCCTTATAGATAAGCTTCGCTGTCTTACGCCCGCCCGCTTGGTCTCCTTGTAGACCTTTCATGATCCACCCTGTGACGGCTTTATCGCCGGTGTTGAGAACAGTGAGAGACATTTCCCCTGACTGTGGCGGCCCGTACATTTTTTGGTTGACGAAGAGCCCTTCGGGCGTCATCGACTTGGTCTCAATTATCGTTGAGTCTTTTTTGATGCTATTAACTGCTGTCACATTAGGTATAGCTGTTCCGTCTACCGAGAATTCGAAAGAAAATGCAGTCAAAGAATCGCCACTTGTAAGTGCCATGTGTTACTCCTCTTAATCTAGTTTGCTGTCTGAAAAAATGTAAAAGTTTAATCGCTGACGGAGGCTCCGCCGGAGAATTGCGAGAGTCGGAAGATAACAAATTCTGCGGGCTTCACTGGGGCTACACCGATTTCCACCACAACCATTCCTGCATCAATTGATTCTGCTGTGTTGTTGGTTCCGTCACACGTGACGAAAAAGGCTTGTTCCGCTTTGTCACCAAACAGGGCACCGCTTCGCCATTCGTTGACGAGAAACGCTGTGATTGTGCGTCGAATGCGTCCCCATAGACGCTCATCATTGGGCTCGAAAACGCACCATTGCGTGCCTTGGAGAATTGATTCTTCCAAGTAGTTGAAGTAACGTCTCACGCTCACGTAACGCCATTCTGCATCACTGGAAAGGGTCCTTCCACCCCACACGCGAATCCCCCGACCGGGAAAGGACTTAATTGAGTTTACCCCTTCTGGATTTAGCATGTCCATTTCACCGCGGGTAACTGCAAGTTCCAGTCCTGTCGCGCCTTGAAGGACTTCGTTGGCGGGGGCTTTGAAAACTCCCCGAGTGTCGTCATTGCGTCCCCACAGGCCAGCTACGTGACCGGAAGGAGGGAAGTACACATCGTGGCCGACGGAAGGGTCAAGGATCTGAATCCACGGCCAATACATGACGGCAAACTTTGAGTCTATGTTGGTGGTTGTTTTGCGCCACGTGGAAGCGGATTGAGCGTCCAAACCCGCTGGTGTGTCTAAGATTGCCATGCGATTTCCCATGAGTTCGCAGTGCGAAACTAAAGCGGTCTGAACAGCCACGACCCCTTCAGTATCAATTAAACCTTGGCGATGAGCAGTAAGAAGATCAGGTGCAAGCACCATCGTTATTTCTTCGATAGCTTCGAAGGCTGCGAAGCCGGTACGCTTTGCTGAATCCCCGACAACCGAGGAGGGTGCAACCTCTGGAATTGTTGCGTCGCTCGGTATGGAGAGCGTGATTTGGCCAGTGGCAAGCCCCGCTGCGAGAACTTCCGCGCTCACGTCAAGCTCTTCGACCGTGATCAGTCTCGATCTTGTGTTGATTGCCGTTGCGACATTTGTGGGGCCGGCACCTGAAACTACTCCGGAGTAAGTCTCGGATACGCCCGTGTCCGAGGCCACTGTCACGTCGAATTTGCCTGAATCAGGGTCTGAACCTGTTGCCGTGTCGACCAGAACAGAGATCGTGCCGGCATTTGCATCGACGACTCGCATCTGAAAAACCGGGCCTCCCTTGGACCCTTTGTCGGCGCCAGCGGCTTCAATCGCGGCAGTTGCCAATCCCGGTGAAGGCGTTGAGCCGTCAAGTGGAAGGGGGAGTCGAACGATGTAGGCGCGTCCTCCACCGTTATTGAAATAGCCATAAACTGATTTGGCTAAAGCAAAATCTTCCACGATTTCACCAAATTTGGAAACGTATTGTGTCCAATTTGTCACGAGGACGGGTTCGTTGACTGGTCCGCTAGGGGCGAACCCGACAAATCCGGCTATGGCGGTTCCAACGCCCTCGATGGGACGGGTAGCTGCGGGCACTTCCTCGACGTACACGCCGGGGGAAAGATATGAAGGCATTGTAATTCTCCTGATTTGGACCGTATGACGGATGGAACGGCTTATTATGTCGTACTCGTGCGCGTCAAGCAACTAATTCTTAAAAGTAGTGCAGACATCTCAAAATTAAGTTAAGTTAGCGACTATGCCGGGACCCGTTGCTACCACCGGAACGCCGATGATGTGTTCCATGGGCATTGCCCCATCCTTATTAATTGTTGAGCCGCTGGGAGTGTTCGCTAATGACTTGCCAGCCGCCAACATCCTCAACATTATTCCGTTCGTAAATATCCCAACTTTCGGGTTGTGCACATCCCCAATAAATCCCGTGGTGGTCGCGCTCACTGTTGCCGCTTTGGGTGTGCCCACGCCGGCACCTTGTCTGCCCATAGTTGTGGCCCCTTGGGTTGCGCCGAGCGCTGTGCTGATGGACGGAATCCCGGTACTGACTGAAGGCGCGTTTTGCCCATGTGCGTGGGGCGGCTCGATTGTTCTTATTGGTCCTTCACCGGCATTGAATGTTGAAGTGGAGTAGCGAGCAGTAGACCTAATCTTGGAAAGTTTTGTCAGGGAGTGTAGTTTGCTGCCATGTGGCATTTGATTCTTCTTTGGGCACTGGTCATTCCTGCTGCTGTGGCAGGAAAGAATTGGGCAACGCCATTGGCCTTGGCGACAATTGGATTCGCGGGTCTTCACGTAGTGTTTCTTTCATGAAAAAGATTAAGTGAGGGGCTCACATGTTCGCAGCGCCTAAGCCACCTAATTTGTCCTCGCTCACAAAGCCAAAGATGCCAAAGTCAAAAAACACGCAGGCTCCTGAGTCACACTCTTCGAGCGCACCACAAGGGTCGGGGAGTGAATCTGTCTCGCACAAGTCACATCAGGGACTAGATACCGAGCCGACTGCCGCCGTGGGCAGCGCCCGTTGGTTAAACATCCTTGGTATTGGCTTGATCATATTCGCGATAACCGTTGTTATCACTCAACAATTCGGCTATGGCTTGAAACCTAGCTCCCTTGGGATCGTGGAGCGTAGCGCCGGCTTCGGAGTTGCATTCGGCTTGATTCTTAACTTGCTGAAAGGAATGCGGCCTAATCATTACGCGGTGACTTTGCTTGCCGCTGTAGTTGGATTGTTGGCAAGTGGAAAGAATATTTTCGAGCACACGAACGGTGGGTTAAAACGCGACCCCAACGAAATTGTTTTTGGCTACGCGGAGTTTGAGTGGGCTTTCCTGTTCTTTGCAGCCGTGATTGTGGCTTGTGCACTTATGTTGTTGTGGACTAGATCCTGGTTGTCGTTGGATCGGGGTCTTGTGCGCCACGCTGGTGCTGCAAGGGTTTTTGCCTTTTCGTTTACAACTTGGTTACTTGCATACGTTGTTCTTTCTAGCATTCAAGTTTTGGTGAGTTGCGGGCTGACAGTGTGTCCGTCGGACCCTGCTAGCACTGGTACGCAAAGTTTTATGTTCACATTCTCAATTAGTGGGAGCGGCGGGGTTGACGCCTCAATTTCAATTCCAGGATTCGTAACAGTCATGGCGGGCATAGGCGTTGCATCATTCATTTTAGGATCGTTTCTGAATCACCGAATGAAAAAATTGAGCAACAGTTAATGAATTAGCCCTGAGATTCACTTGGGCGTACTTGTGCAACTCGTGAATCAAACAGTGCACTCAGGCGATTCTAAGAGTGAAATCAAATCCTGATTTACGCTTGTTACCCCCGATTGTACTGGCCGTGCGACGCTGCCCGTGCCACTTGCAATCGGCGTAGGCTTCTCATCACAAGGAGCGCGACGATGTCGAACCTTTGCAGATCGGTGCCGCAAACCAAAATCTGGAATTGACCGGCGGTGCGCCCGAACGACGATGGCTTTTTCTTGGCGCGGACCACGGGGAATCAAATCTTTCACGAACCGACTTCACCGGCCCTTCCCGATAGGTCACAGAAACATCTGCGACCACAGGTAGCGCCTACGGGGGAACTTTCGATAAGGGCCTCACGGCCATGGCTCCTTGGTTAACCTATATCCTGTTGTAAAATTAATGAGAATATCGGCCGTTAGCGACCCACGCTGAAGGCGAAACTAAAGGTAGTTTATTTCACTCTCAAAGTGAATCGAACGAAAACGAATGCAAGGCCCTAGGAGGTGCGAGTGCTCGCCGACGTTGATCGTGCTCTTGCGGCCCTCCTGGAGGCTGAAAAAATTTCTGGGCAAGCACCGAAAGTATCATTTGATGCCCCAAAACGTGACTGGGCTGCCCAACAAACAGCGCCCACGCTGAATCTCTTTCTCGCAGATATCCGAGAGGATCTGAGTCGCAGATCTACCTCCATGATTGACGAAGTCAATGTAGAGGGAGTGACTGTTTCACGCCAACAACCGTTTCGGTTTTTCGATGTCACATACGCACTCACCGCGTGGGCATCACGTCCTGCTGACGACCACCAATTACTTGGCTTAGCACTCACCGCGCTGGTGAAATACGATCACATCCCGCTTAAGTTTTGCCAAGGAGAACTTCTGAATCTGTTAAATTCAGGCCAAGCATTGCATCTGCGCGCAGGTGGGAAGGTTTTCTCGGATCGATTTGCAACTGAGCTCTGGTCGGCGCTAGGTACGGACTACCACGCTATATTACCCGTGGTAATTAGTTTACCGGTTGCTGCAGGAGAACGTGAGGCTGCAGGGCCACCACAGACTGTCCCTCCCCATCTCAAAATTTCAGATAAAAGGTCAACTCTTACTGAACGTTTTGAGGGACGAGACCCGGCGGACCCTGAGAAGGGGATTCGCACACGCAAGCGTCCCAGCAAATCATGAAAGACAAGTTGCGAGGCACGTCGAAGGTTACGACTACACGTACAGACTTCGATCAGGTCTTGCAAGTGCTGGCCAACCGAATCGCAATTGCCGTGGAAGCCTCGCGCAAAGAAGGCGATGTCACCGATCATGAGCGCGGAGTGATTTTTCCACCCCAATTAATCATCCGCGATGCCCTAAGCGCTAAAACTTCGCTTCCGGCGCTTTCACTGAAATCTCAGGAACTACCAGAATCACTTAATGAGTTGATCGGTATTATCGGCCTGTCTGATCTTGAGGTGGGGCTTTTGCTGCTCGCTGCAGTGACTTCGGTCGACCCTCGTTTCGAACATTTCTTCATTGTCCTCAACAATGAAGTCAGCACGCGGGGACCAACGGTGTCCACAGCTTTAAGGCTTCTGGGTGAGGATCCATCGAATCCGGTTGCGCGGGCGCTACTTGACCCACAGGCGCCTCTACGGTCCTTAGGTTTGATTCGCCTACACCGGCCAGAACACTCCCTAGCTGCACAAATACTCGATTCTCCAGAACGCGTTGTCCGTCATCTTTTAGGTGACAGAGCCATCGGACCTGAAATCGTCAACTCAATTACGATTGAAAGTGAGCCAATCCTTCCGCGGGAACTTTTGCCAATATTGGCTTTCAAAGCCCCTAAAGCTACCGGGCAGCCCCTTTTTTCACCCGCGTCAATCGGGCTGCGCGCTCGACCGGGAACAGCAGGCGTTGTCCAAGCGCAGCACTGGCTTCTTTCTCAAGGTTTTCCGGCAGTAGTGACATATGACCGCAGTGCGGAAGCCATTCCCGAAGAAACAATCGAGACTGAATTCTTGTCCGTTATTCGTGAAGCAGCCCTGCGGGGTTTGCCTGTGGTAGTTGACATGCGACGCAGTGATTCAGAGGTTGTGCGCAGGCTGAGTGATTTGTGCCACAAGTCAATCGTTCCGGTGGTTGCTATCTACCCCGCATCGACACAACCTGAGTCCATCCGAATGACCCTCGTTGATCTCCCGATGTCCACCGCGGCACAACGGGAAGCATGGTGGGATCACCTCGATGCTAAGTCCACCGAACGCAACACACTTCTTCGATTAGAGCCAGAAGAAATCTTGGGAAGAATTACTGGTGTCCCAAGTCGCAAAGTGGAAGCGACTAGCTCAGGAGCCATGGCCCGAAAGGTAATTCCACAATTCACACTGGACGAGGTAATTGCCGAGGAATCTGTAAGCAAGGGGCTTGAACAATTAGTCAACCGGGTGAAACTGCGGACAATCGTGCTGGATGATTGGGATATGCGACCCGGTGGCATCCGCGGTCGTGGGATCACGGCACTGCTTGCAGGGCCTTCAGGAACCGGGAAGACAATGGCTGCCGAAGCTCTGGCCGGTGCCTTAGGTGTTCCGCTGTTTCATGTCGATCTTTCGAGTGTAGTTGATAAGTACATTGGTGAAACTGAGAAGAATTTGGAGAGAGTCTTTTCCGCTGCTGAAAATGTCGAGGGGGTTTTGCTTTTTGATGAAGCCGATGCGCTTTTTGGCAAACGATCAGATGTCTCTGATGCCAAAGACAGACACGCAAATATTGAAGTGGCGTTTTTACTGCAACGCATGGAATCTTTTGATGGCTTAGCAATTTTGACTTCGAATCTTCGCTCAAATCTAGATGAAGCATTTACACGCCGGCTTGATTGCATAATTGACTTCGCTGACCCGCCTGAGGCTTTGCGCGGCGAAATTTGGAGACGGTGTACCAAAGGTCGCGCACCAGAACTGAACGGCGACCAATTTCAAAAACTTGCGTTACTTGAACTCTCGGGTGGGGCTATCCGCTCGGCAGTGGTCTCAGCTGCGTACCAGGCTGCAGCGGAAGGAACTGATATCAAGTTGGAGCATCTTGTGGAAGGTGCCCGAAATGAGTGGTTAAAGATGGGGCGGCTCGGATTCCCAATTTAATTGCGGACACCAAATAGCGCCTCAGAACATGCATCTAAAACCTTGAGATTTGACGAGTCGGCAAAAAATCATCTCTTAGAAAAGTGACGTTCCTATCACAACGGTGGTCAATAATTTGTTTCAGTTGCTAACGAAACGTCGAAAGGGACGTAATTGCTAATTACTCGATTAATTTCAATTACTTCCAAGGCGGTGAAATTGTCGAGTTGCTTCTTCGCAGATTTGTCCCGACTTTCTACTAACTTATTGTCTGCAAAGAGCGAATAAATGCTCGAATTTGCTTAACCGTAAGTCCGTTGGAGATAATGTACATATGTGTAGCGGATTTTCCTCCATCACCCGGTAACCGCACAACACCTGAGTAACCGACATTGTTACCGTCATCGTCAAAATTTTGACGCGAGTCTTTGATGCACTCTTCGACAGTTGGATCCTCTCCACCGGTGGGAGTTGTCAAACACCCCATGTAAAACAGGTTGATTTTCTTGCCTTTTGCTGTAATGCTGATTGGCGCTGATGGCGCTCCTGGAACTCCAAAGTCGGGAAAGCAGTCTGGTGATGAGGTGGCGTAGGTGCTGATATCCCCACCATTGTCTCGGCGCCTGTAGTCGGCAGAAAAATTCAGGATTCCTTTACACAGCATCTCGATTTCGAAGGGGGCACCGGGGGGAGAGTATCCGAGTTTCTTTGCGGTCTTATTTGGAACTGCGTAGAGCGTGTAAGGCGCTATTGATGCGGCGCTCTTCCAAAAATCTTTACTGGTCGCAGGTTCTTCACCCGAGGCAGGAGCGGCAAAGACAAAAATAAAACTGGCTGCAGCCATCAATGCCAAAACTTTGGTTCGCACGTTTCTCAAATCTTGTTCCTCACTAATTTTTCCAGTACCTTGGGCCTTGGCTTCGGGTTTGATTTTACAGAACAACTCATCAAAGAATATAGAAATAAGAAAACAGGGTCAAGCCGCTACTGCACTATGTCGTTTTTTGACGCAGCTCGCGGGCTCACGCGTTTGCCGAATCGGAATCAGAATGCTTTGGTGATAGCAGCCACGTTTGGCTGCTATCAATTGGTTTTCTCGGGGCCGGGTTTTGTTCAATCTTGGCGAAATCGCAATTAAGGAACGTTATTAAGAGTCCATGAAGGCTGACTACCACGACTGCATCTGCATCGGCAATAAATCAACGATGCTGATTGATGAGCAGCCAGTGCTAGTGGCGAGCCCGCTGGCGCTGCTGGTGTGACGCCTAACTTTATTCTTGAGGTCCGCACCTGCTGCGAGTATTCACGCAACGGCAAGCACGACATCAAAAGAATCACTGATGCGATTAATGGCCGAAGGGCATCACCGGTTCCCCATCGCTGCGAGGATCATCCGTGCTGCTGTTTTGCGGGTTTCCACATGTAAGGAAGTTTGTGTCACTCCTCCACAACCATAGATAGAGGAGTGTTCTCGAGGTCACTATTGCTCGATTCTTTCCAGTAGTTGCACTGAAGACAGTGCCGAAAGGAAAGTTGAGGCAAGTAATGAATGACATAACACTGTCAGTGGTTGGAAACGTGGTCAATGACGTTGACCTGCGCTTTACCCCCTCGGGTGAAGCAGTTGCTTCCTTTCGAGTCGCGAGCACTACTCGGCGGTTCGATCGCAACAATCAGCGGTGGATAGATGGGGATACTCACTACTTCACGGTAAGTTGCTGGCGTAACATGGCGTTACGCAGTAATGCAAAGCTCCCAAGCGGTGGTTCGTGTGACACTGTAAACGATTCTTTCAGTCATTTACAGGGTTGAGTGCAATTGAAATTGGTGTCCTCGGGTATTTCTTGGACGCTTTGCAGGCCCAAGTCACCGGAGTCGGAGACCAAATAATGGATCAAAGAGAACGGCCTAGATTTTCTTGGCTTGGGATCGCCCTTCCCTTTTTCAGCCCCGTGAACTACCCTCAAAACGCAGCATTCATTATGAATTTAAAAGTCGTGAAGGAATATTGTGCGCACGTTTCGGGTTCTGGCTGTGGTCGCTGCAGCCTCCTCGCTTGTCCTCGTTGGGCTGGCCTGAGGGCCATTTGAAATTCTCCCATCTGTGCTTATATCTGCAGTCCACCGAGGGATCCAAGTATTCTCTGCTTCGTATTCCGGGTCAGATTTCTCGAGAGCAAGCCCTTGTAAATTAAAAGGCTTACTCGCACTCAACCGAACCGAATTAGAGGCCGCACGCAATATCGGAACAAGAGGGCTTGACGGTTGCCAATGGCCATCTCGAGGCATTTTTTCGAGACCGTCAAAACGATCGCCCGAGAATTTGTTCTGGGACACTTGGCTCCTCTTATTCCGAAATTAGCGTTTATGAGTTAATGGAAGCGTACAAGAAATCTGATGCTGGAGTTATGGTGACAATTGGTCGGTCTGGGGGCATATCGTGAACCCCAATAGAGATCTGAGAAATCTGCGCCACACACCTATACGGGGAGGTAACGCAGAACACTCAGCACCGTCTTTACGTGCCACACCGAGTCAAGTGTGGGTGAACCGTGGAAGCCCTTTACTCACACACCGAGCCAAGTGATGGTATGCCGGTGTGGACCATTTGCACCGCTCCGAATACTACACCTGTGGTCGTTCACAGCAACACTGAGATAGTGCGCTACTAACGCGACAACACCAGCACAGCAACAACAGCGAGGGTCACACCTTGTGGCAACACCCAACGACACAGCCGCTGGGCAACGTGGGGCAAACACAAAAGCCGCCCTCCTGCGTTGATTATCCACGACGCTGCTATTTCGTGCGAGGGACAAGTCGGGAGATATTTATGTCGCTAGCTTCTTGAATTACGAGTCTCAATCGCCTTAATATTAACACATGAATACCAGTAAACAATGTCGCAAATGTGGGGGACACATGAGTCCAGATGATTTCAATAAGAATGCGGCGAAGCCGGGTGGGTTACAGCCGTTCTGCAAGAAGTGCCAGAAGGACGCCGCAGCGATATGGGGTCCTGAGGCCGCAGAGAAAGAGAGGGCTCGACAAGCAAAATGGGCAGCCGAAACTCGCGAGAGGGACAAGGCAGACAGGGCGAGATGGGTAGTAGAAACTCGCGAGGCGATTAAGGCCGTCAACGCAAAAAGGAATGCTGAAACTTGCGAGAAGCCGCCGGGCGCATAGGGCCCCAACATCGGGGATGAGTCGGGTCACCCCCGCCCATTGGGTCAGCCGGGGCGGAGGCCAAAGAATACCAGTCAAAGGCGTTGTAGGCTGATGTTAACGACCGGGCAGGGGATAGGCGTGGATAGAGAGTTTGATAGTCAGGCGCATTACGACAAGATCTGTGCGAG
>JAPKAV010000041.1 GCA_028825115.1 Candidatus Nanopelagicales bacterium
ACAAAACCCAGAAGCGCTGGTAGCGCACGCAGTGAAAGGCACACATGAACCAGCCGAATGAAATCACCATGCACCTTGACCATGCACTCTCGGCCCGTGGCGCTTCGATTCCCCCTGAGACCACCGATCCAGTGTTTACCCTCGACAACGTCAGTGTGTTTTACGGCGACTACTCAGCAATTCGCAACGTCACCTTGCCAATTGGCAGAAACGAAATCACCGCTTTTATTGGTCCAAGTGGATGCGGGAAATCAACTTTGTTGCGGAGCTTCAACCGAATGAATGACCTTATTCCTGGTGCGCACCTCAAAGGGACCGTGGCCTATCACGGAACAGATATTTACGGACCCAACGTCGACCCAATCGAAGTTCGCCGCAAGGTCGGGATGGTCTTTCAAAAGCCCAATGTTTTTCCCAAGTCAATCTATGAAAATGTGGCCTATGGGCCAAAAGTAAATGGCGCCAAAGGAAATCTCGATGATCTTGTTGAGGAGTGCCTGAGCAGGGCTGCGTTGTGGAATGAAGTCAAAGACGATCTCAAGAAAAGTGCCTACGCGCTTTCTGGTGGGCAGCAACAACGCCTAGTCATTGCCCGTTGTATCGCGGTGAAACCCGAAGTGATCCTGATGGATGAGCCATGTGCATCTCTTGACCCACTAGCGACCGCAAAGATTGAAGACCTCATGGTCGAATTAGCCAGTGACTACACAATTATTATTGTCACCCACAACATGCAGCAGGCGGCCAGAGTGTCCGACCGCACCGCATTCTTTACGGCGGAGCTCGACGAAAATGGGATCCGGCATGGACGCCTGGTTGAGTTTGGTCGCACCCGCGAACTCTTCAGTTCACCAACCGACCCAAGGACAGAGGACTACATCTCCGGTAGATTCGGATAGATGCGAGCAGTTGCGCTTATCCTTATGTCCACTGTTGCTCTTGCTGGCTGTTCCACGGCTAGCAATTCAGAACCGGGTTTGCCCACCGCCATTGCTCCAAGTTTGAGTCCATCAGCAAATATTGTTGACAGTGCGATCGAGTCAACAGTAGCGCGCGGCACCGCCCGAATCGGTATCTCAATTGATTCACAAGATGACCGGGTAACCGGATCTGGGAGTATCGCACTAGTAAAGAGTCGGGGCGAAATCGATTGGAACAATGAAAGCTCCGATGAGTCTTGGATCGACCTGCTGAACTCAGATGGCACCTACACGTTCGTTGATGACTCCTGGTTTCTTGCCCCAGTGCGAACGAACACACCCACCTCAGGAAATATCTCCCCACTTTCGCAACTTGGGAGTCTTCTTCCCGAGGGGGGAAACCCCCTGGAGGGAAGTATCGCTCTCACTATTGAGTCAGGCATGAATTTCTCGGATGAGGAAATTGCCAACCTTGCCAAAATCTGCGAAATGGAACTGGCTGTAGAGGTAAGACTTGATCCAAACGGCGTGATCAACTACATCGAAAAATCTTTTGACTGTGTGGGAAATGAAAAAGTGAGCGTCAGCGAACTCTCCGAATTCGGTTCGCCGATCAATCTCTCGACACCCGAAGATGCTTTTTCGATAGATCCGAACCAGTAGACGACTACCGTCCGAGCAAATAAGCCGATCCCTTTTGTGACTTGGCACCAGTTACTCGTAGCACGCACAGGCCACTTTGCACAAGCTTCACTCGTGATTTAGTGAGCGTGCAGATTCCACGTGAAGCAGGTGAGATCCGAACCCGTGGCTTAACCCCAGATCTTTTTTTAACTCCGGCCCATTTGGCTACAAGTCGATGCGTCACCTTTGCCGGAGGAGTCCGCACCCCGTTGACAACGACAGCACCTACCGGAGCGGAACGAGTTCCCTCACCGAGTTCATTAGCCGCCTGAACAACAATCGCGAGGACAGATCCGGCTTTTTGATTTGTCACCACACACGGTGATGCAGGTGATGTGCATACCGGCGTTAGCTCACCAGTTGCTTCCACAAGCGAGACCACAAAATTACTGATCACAAGACCGCCGTCGTAGTTTGGGACATCCCAGGTGATCAATACTCGTTCCCGAGATTGCGATATGGCAATCAGGTTCAATGGCTCATTCGGCGTGGATGTTAGGGGCGGGACATATTCATTGATCCACGGCAGAAAAGACGTCACGCGCGTATAAATACCAGGGAAGTTCGGCAACGCACACTCTTTTCCCACACTTGTCACACCCGCTAAGACCGAACCCGAATCGGTAGTGACTATAAGTGGTCCGCCACTGTCCCCTTGGCACGTGTCAATGCCTGCTTGTGGAACACCAGCGCACACACTTTCGGCGTTTCTAAAAGCGCCACCATAGGATCCGCATGCGGTGTCGCTGGGACCACCGATCACCGAAACTGTTGCCGCTAGAAGCGCATCACTGGCAGTGCCGCCATAGCTCGTACTTCCCCAGCCTGAGATTTGAGCAGCCGTCCCAGCCGCGGGCCAGACCCCCGGGTCTTGGGTTATGGGTAATGAAATCGCTTGGACCGTCGGGGAAAAAGTTAGTGGAGCGCTCAACTGCAACAATGCGATATCTCCGGTGAATGTATTTGCATTCCAACCCGGATTGATAACCACGGCCGACACAAAGACACGATTTTGATTCGAGCGCTCGCCAAGATTGGCGACACCCACATATGCTGAGATTTCACTCGGAGCGGCACCTGCGACGCAGTGAGCCGCCGTCACCAACCATTGGGTTCCGATAATTGATGCACTGCACAGTGACGTATTACGAATATTCAGGTTCACCTGCCAAGGGACCTGCGCAATTGCGATCGGTGCTCCACCCACTATTCGCGGTGTCGTGGCTGTGGCCGGAGCCCCCAATCCAATCACGAGGGCCAGTGAGCCCCCGAATGCAATTAATGCTCTGATTTTTCGTCCCACTGTCCAAGTATGCAGGTATGGTCCGTTGGTGGATTAGAGTCGTTGGTCAATTGCCTCGCAGAATTCTTTCCTGTCGATTTACAGTAAGAACAGTGTCTTGAGCATCGGCTCGATTGGCTCCGCGGGAAGCCCGCTTTCGATCGGCTCATTTGCCAGTGTGGGCAGTATTCTGAGCGCCGTTTCATATGCGTCTGTTATGGCATGGAAGTCTAAAATGAAGTGGTAAGGGGCCGTGCTTAATCGGCGGTAATGCCTTTACCCAGCACTACGATTCCACCCGGGCTCACCGTGTATCGGGATCGATCGTGTTCAAGATTCACCCCGATTTGGGTATTTTCCGGGACCACGACATTTTTGTCCAAGATCGCTCTACGAACGACCGCATTGCGACCGATACGCACTCCCGGCATAATCACGCTTCCTTCAACAAAGGCGCCAGGATCAATACTTACACTTGTGGCAATCACCGAGGTCCGCACGTGACCCCCAGAAATGATGCTGCCCGCGCCCACCATGGATTCGTGTGCATCCCCCCCTTCTACAAATTTGGCCGGAGGTAGCGGTGGGATATTTGAGAGAATTGGCCAACGCTGGTTGTAAAGATTAAACACCGGGTGAACTGACACCAGATCCAAGTGTGCGTCGTGATAGCTGTCGAGGGAACCCACATCCCGCCAATAGCCAGAGTCTCGGTCGGTTGCTCCTGGAACGATATTGAACGAAAGGTCATACACAAAAGCTCGACCCTGCTCAGTGAGCATGGGAATAATGTTTCCACCCATATCGTGAACGGAACCCGGATCACCGGCATCGGCTCTGAGTGCTTCCAATAACACGTCGGTGCTAAAAACGTAGTTTCCCATTGACACAAAACTTTCTTCGGGTGAACCGGGAATACTTGGTGGGTCAGCCGGCTTTTCCAAAAAGTTTGCAATTTTATGGCCATCGGGGCCAACTTCGATTACACCGAACTCACTGGCGGTAGAGCGAGGGCGACGCAGCCCAGCGACGGTCACGCCGGCGCCGCTGTCGAGATGTGCCTCAATCATTTGCATCGGATCCATGCGGTACACGTGGTCGGCACCAAAAACTACTACGTAATCTGGGTTTTCGTCATATACCAAATTCAAGCTCTGATAAATCGCATCGGCGCTTCCGGTGAACCATCGGGGACCGAGCCGTTGCTGGGCTGGAACCGGAGTCACGTAGTCGCCTAGCAGCGTCGGCATACGCCAGGTTTGGGTGATGTGACGGTCAAGGGAGTGTGATTTGTACTGGGTTAATACACACACCCGGCGCAACCCCGCGTTAATGAGATTCGACAGCACAAAGTCAATCAGCCGGTACGAGCCCCCAAATGGAACTGCCGGCTTTGCTCGGTCTGCGGTAAGTGGCATGAGCCGTTTTCCTTCACCGCCAGCGAGCACCATGCAGAGAACTCGTGGGTCGCGTGCCATGAGTGGAGCCTACGGGCTCACCGGTGATTACCGCACGAGTACAACTAAAGACTCCACCCTGATCCTTCGCCGTTTACCTCCCTAGGCTTGTTCCGTGCGAATCGCTTTATTGACTAAAGAATGGCCACCGCAGATTTACGGTGGTGCTGGAGTCCATGTTCAATACCTGGTCCCAGCCCTGGCCGCGCAGATCACCGTTGATGTGCACGCCTTCGGGACCAGCTACACCGATGCTCGCGCTCACGCCACACCCCAATTCCTAGAAGGAACCAATCCTGCGCTAGAAACCCTCGGGGTGAACCTCGACATGGTGCGCTCCATTTCCCAATCAAAAATAGATCTCATCCACTCGCACACCTGGTATTCAAATTTTGCTGGGCAAAGTGCTGCGCTGCTGCAGGACGTTCCACTCGTTGTCACTGCCCACTCGCTTGAACCGATGCGTCCGTGGAAAGAAGAGCAACTGGGGGGTGGTTACCGCGTCTCCTCGTGGATTGAAAAGAGCGCCTACGAGGGCGCGGCCGCAATTATTGCCGTTTCGCAGGGAGTGAAAGCAGATGTTCTCACATGTTATCCAAATGTTTCACCGCAAAATGTTCACGTAATTCATAACGGGATCGACACAGATATTTACCGACCCGATCCATCATTTAGGGCAATAGAAAAATACAGCATTGATTTGCAAAAACCATACTCGCTTTTTGTTGGTCGAATTACCCGGCAAAAGGGTCTTACTCATTTACTCAAGGCCGCAAAAAACTTCGACCCGCATATTCAAGTTGTGTTGTGCGCGTCGGCACCCGATACCCCAGAGATTGCGGCGGAAGTTGATCAACTCGTGGCCGAACTCAGGGCATTGCGTGGCCCTGAAAATATCATCTGGATCACAAAGGAAGTCCCCCGAGATGAGCTCATTCAATTACTCACCCACGCAAGTGTTTTCACCTGCCCCTCAATCTACGAACCACAGGGAATTGTGAACCTTGAGGCGATGGCTTGTGAGACGGCCGTCGTGGCAAGTGACGTTGGCGGGATCCCTGAAGTGGTGACAGATGGAGTCACCGGCGTACTCGTGCATTACGAACCAGATGAACCATATGAATGTGAAAAAAAATTCGCAGAGCAAGTTAATCGAGTCGTGGCAGATGCCAACCTTCAGCATCGACTTGGAATAGAAGGGCGCAAACGAGCGATTAGTCATTTTGCTTGGGACGCAATCGCCGAGTCAACAATTAATCTATATCAGTCAGTGCTCCGTTGAGTGACATTGTTGAACCGATACCTGGAGTACCACTAGCTAAATCCCCGCACTCATTTACCGGGTACGCCCTTTACATCACTGCCGCACTTCTTTTTGCCCTGAGTGGATCTGTTTCCAAGGCTATTTTGCTTACCGGAATTGACCCCGAACGGCTGTCTCAACTCAGGGTCACGGGCGCCTTTGTGGTCTTACTCCTTTTTGTCGCGGTTAAGCAGCCCCAGGCACTTCGTATTTCTATGAAAGAAATTCCGATCTTGCTTGCCTACGGAATTCTTGGCGTTGCAATGACGCAGTATCTGTTCTTTGTCGCACTCACCTACCTGCCCGTGAGTGTCGCTCTACTGATTGAATTCACCGCACCGGTCATGATCGCCTTGTGGTTCCGTTTCGCCTGGAAGGAACCCACTAAACGCACGGTCTGGGTCGCCCTTGCCATGGCAACCATCGGTCTCGCACTTGTTGCCCAAGTGTGGCTCGGTTTTGCATTGAATGCTGTGGGTGTGATCGCCGCACTCGGTGCCGCAGTCGCATTGTCAACCTTCTATATCTTGGGGGATCGACAAATGCGGATTGAAAAACCGCGTGATCCTGTCTCTTTGACAATGTGGGGATTTGCCGCCGCGTCGCTGATGTGGGCGCTCACCCAACCTTGGTGGTCTTTTCCGTGGGATGCGCTCTCAGGAACCACAAAACTCGAAGGCAGCCTCAACCTCTTATTTCCCATCTGGTTCCTGGTCTTCTGGATGATCCTGTTTGGGACCGTCATTACATTTTCACTCGTCTTGACCTCGATGAAACATCTTCGCGCTTCCCAGGCGTCCACCGTCGGCCTTAGCGAACCGCTATTTGCCACCATCATTGCTTGGGCACTACTCGGCGAATCTCTCACCGCAATCCAGATCCTGGGCGGGACTCTGATCATTCTTGGCGTCTTCATCGCAGAGCGGGCGCGACTCACGACCGGGAGTGATCTGGACCGAGCAAGGGATTCAATTGACTGCCATACTTAAGGTGTGAAAGAGATGAAGGTTCTGATTGTTGGCGCCGGACTAGGCGGCCTGCGAACCGCCGAGGCGTTACGGTCCAACGGCTTTTCCGGTGAGATAGTCATTGTGGGGGATGAATCCCACCAGCCATACA
The DNA here is from genome assembly GCA_028825115.1 of Candidatus Nanopelagicales bacterium. Classification (GTDB taxonomy): domain Bacteria; phylum Actinomycetota; class Actinomycetes; order S36-B12; family S36-B12; genus UBA4592. Next base: position 6,766 of record JAPKAV010000041.1, read on the forward strand.
ACCGCCCACCCCTATCAAAGGAGGCGTTGCACTCGGGGCTGTCCCACGAAAACCTTAAATTCCGGCAACGCGATTCAATCGCAGACGTTTCTTGGGTTCTGGGTAGCGCTGCCGTGAAATTGGATCTCGCAGAGCACAAAGTAATTCTTGCCGATGGAACATGCTGCACCTTCGACGCACTCGTGGTTTCCACGGGAATCCGGCCACGCCTTTTACCCATACCTGGCCCGACACAAGGCCTCTTCACCCTGCGCACTCTCAACGATGCGCAATCACTCAAGGCAGCAATCCAGCCAGGGGTCAATGTAGTAATTCTGGGCAGTGGCTTTATCGGTTGTGAGCTTGCCGCAACCGCCACCACATTGGGCGCCAACGTTCACGTGGTCTCACTTGACATCGAACCAATGGTTATGCCCATGGGCGTCGAGCTCGGTGCGGCAATGCGAAAGCGACATGAGACAAAGGGCGTCACTTTCCATTTGGGTCATACAGTAGAAAAATTTAATGGTAATCATCACATTGAAAGTGTGACTTTAGACTCCGGCGAGGTGATCACAGCGAGTGTAGTTATTGAAGCAATTGGCTCAGTGCCCAATACGCAATGGTTGCACGACAATGGCCTCAATCTTGATAACGGGGTCCTCGTCGATTCCAATATGCGTGCACTCGGATCGCAGATTCCCATCTATGCAGTCGGCGACATCTCGAACCATCCCAATAAGTTTTATGGAGATCAGACCAGGCGTATTGAGCATTGGAATATGCCCACTGAAACGGGAAGGCGTGCCGGCGCTGCCCTCGCAGCCGAACTTGCCGGACGCGATCTACCCGCAGATGAATTCTTTGCCCTTCCGGCCTTTTGGTCCGATCAATACGAGTTTCAGTTGCAGTCTTATGGTCTGCCGGGGGCCGGGACCAGTCATCGAATTGCCAGCGGTGCACTTGATGGTGCGTGCATTATCGAGTACTTCGATGAAGCGGGTGTGCTGTGCGGCGTAATTGGAATCGACACCGTCAAAGAGCTCATGCCGTATCGCGCACAATTTTTGGGAGCTAAGTAGATAGTGGGACTGTCACTCGGACCTAATCGCGACCGGGTTCTTGATCATGCCGCACACATTGTTTCTCGCACGTGGGCTGAGTTTGATGTTGCCCGCGACACCCAACCCGAAACCTCGAAAGAGCTCGCACTGCTACTGACCGAGGGGCTGCCCCAGGATCCATCGGATCCGATTGCGGCTCTTGACATTGCCGCCGAGGCCTTGGATTCAAGTTTGACCCAGGCCAGGCCGCGCTACCTGGCCTACATCGGGTCAAGTGGCCTAGAAATTGGTGCGCTCGGCGATCTGCTCGCCCACTCACATGATCCCAATCTCGCACTTGACGCCGGGAGCGCGTCCGACATTGAACGTCAGACGATTTCTTGGCTGGGAGAGTTCCTCGGCTATCACGGTGCCCGGGGGTTCTTCACTTCCGGTGGAACGGTGAGCAATCTGACCGCACTTGCGGCCGCACGCGAAAAGGCGCTCCCTCGGAGTAGAAGTAGCGGCTTGGGTTCGCACACCCTCGCCTTGTATTGCTCAGCGGAAGCCCACTACTCGGTCACGCGGGCAGCCGAAATCTTGGGAATCGGCGGAAACAATGTGCGTTCAATTGACATAGATTCTCAACGCCGACTCAAGCCCGACGCATTGGCTCGTGCAATTGAAACTGACCGTGCCGCAGGAATTATTCCCATGGCGGTTGTTGCCACAGCCGGAACAACGCTCACCGGAGCGGTCGATCCAATCAGCGAGATCGCCGACATTTGCGGTGATATTTGGCTTCACGTTGATGGTGCCTACGGTTTACCCGCTGCCGCAACGCACAGTGCCGGATCACTTTTCGTAGGTCTCGATCGGGCTGACTCCATGAGCATTGACGCTCACAAATGGCTCTTCGTCCCCAAGGCGTGCAGTGCCTTGCTCGTGAAAAAACCTGAGCTGCTCGCCCGCGCTTTCTCACATAATGAGGCTTATATCCCCCACGAGCACGGCGATACCAATGCTGTTGATGTAACTCTGGAGTACTCCCGTCCCCTGCGCGCTCTCAAACTGTGGCTGGCATTCAAAGTCCACGGGGCACAGGGAATGCGCGATGCGGTCGAGGACAATCTTGCTCACGCCCAATTGCTGTACACATTGGCACATGCAGCACCGGACTTCGGTGTTCTTGAATCAATTCCACAACTGTCCACTGTCCCACTGAGGCATGTCCCCCAGAATATTTCCACCGCGGATAACTCGCGGATCAATGCACACAATGCTGCCTTGCAACTCGCACTTGTGGCAGACGGACGAATTTATATTTCACCCGCGCAAATTGACGGCAACACCTGGTTGCGTCCCTGTTTTACCAATTTCCGAACAACGAATGCGGATGTACAGGTGGCATTTGACGTAATCCGGGAAGTAAGCAACGCACTCGCTAGCGCCTAGAGCATAATGTTCCAATGGGTGTGAGCTTTCCACAAGGTGGAGACCATAAGCGCAGTACTACGGCGACGGGCCGCGCAATTTTTGCCGACTCCGTCCGCTCGATCGATCCAGCGCTTTCGGCAAGAATTGAGCACACAAAAGATTGGCGTAAAGGCTACATCGAGCCCCTGCGCGAAATCGTGATCGCAGCTTCACAAACCCCCGAATCCGCAATTAAAATTTCTCAAGCTGGCCTTGAATCCGCCCACCGGCGTTTTGTCTTCGCCCAACCCGGTCAGGACATTGCGCTAGAAGCAGCCCTTAATCAGCCGCCTCGTCCAATTGAGTCGCTCACAGTTTCCGGGCGCGCTTCCCGTGAAGAGGATCTTTCTATTCCTTATCGCGGTCGTCGGATTTTTGGCAGTGACCTGCGCAAGCAAGTGGACCAGTGGGTCGCTGATGGGATCGCGGAGCCCAGTTTTGGCGCGGCACTTCATTTGCTCATGGATAATCCGGACTGGCTTGATCTTTCGGGAACCGATATTGCCGTCCTCGGCGCCGGAGCAGAAATGGCGCCCACTCGCTCACTATTGCGGTGGGGTGCGCGGATCCATGCATTGGACCTACCACGACCAGATATCTGGCAGCGACTCATTGATATTGCCCGCAATACGTCAGGCTCAATTCGGATTCCCATTAGTCCAAGCGACGTGGGCGAGATGCCTTTTGTCACTGGCGGAATTGTCCACACGGAGGATGACGCGGTCGTTGCCGCTGCTGCCGGGGTTGACCTACTTGAACAGCCCGGTCAGATTGCGCAGTGGCTTAATGAAATTATGAACCCCTTCGTTCTTGGCAACTACACCTACGCCGACGGCGCAACCCATGCAACTTTGAGCATGAGTGCTGATGCGATTTTTAGAAAGCTTGATTCCCAGCGCAAGGACATCACTCTTGCATTTCTTGCTACACCCACAGACGTGTTCATGGTGCCCTTATCGTGTGTGAACGAATCTCGTAACCGTTGGGAATCACGAGGCTTCACCAGAATTATGCAAACGCCACTCCGAGCATTCGGTCAATTTGAACCAAACTATCCCCGGACTTACCGCACAAAAATCGGGGCGGAAGTCGGACTCAACGACTCACTCGTCCCCCAACAAGGTCCCAATTACTTACTCGCAAAACGCATTCAGCGGTGGCGCGCCCTTGCTGCTCGCGCCGACAGTGTCCCCGTCTCACTCAACCTGGCACCGGCAACCCGAACCCAGTCCGTGGTCAAGAATCGTGCACTGGCCGCGGCCTACGCCGGCGCTGGCCGCTTCGGCATCGAAGTCTTTGAGCCTGCAACATCAACTGCCCTTATGGCCGCACTCCTTGTCCACGACTTGCGTAATCCGCTCTCAGTCGCCAATCCCAGCACCACCTTGAGCAATCCAATGGATCTGTTTGTCGTGGGCGCGAATCATGGTGGCCTCTGGAGTTCGGCCTATGCCCCCCGTTCCGTTTTGGGGGTCGCCGCGGTACTGGGCATGTTTGAGTCGCGGGCGTAGGGAAAGTAGAGATAGGAAAACCCGCGTAACTGGGGGGGTGTCACGCGGGCTCTCGATCAACTCGATCAACTCGAGCGATAGCCACTATTGTGCACCGTAAATCTGCAGGTGTCACGTGAATGACGGCCGCTATGGAAACGACCCAACTAGTCTTAAGCCTGTGAATAAGCCCGAGGTCAGCGTCATTTTGCTCACGGGCGGCTCTAGTAGGCGGATGCGCACCGACAAAGCGTCCGTGAAGCTGGGAAACGACACTTTGCTTGACTTCCAACTGGGGCAAATTCCCCCTGGTGTGCCTACAATCGTGGTCGGGGAAGCCGTGACCACCCACCCTGAAGTGGTGTTCACCCGCGAGGATCCACCCGGCTCCGGGCCTGTTGCCGCGGTCTCGGCTGGCTTGGCGCTTACGCGCACGTCCGCGGTGGCGCTTCTCGCTGTCGACGCCCCATTCGCCCTGCCACATCTACTGCGCCTGCACCTTGGCCCCAATGACACTGCGCTGATTCCACAAGATCTGATGGGAAAGCCGCAGTATCTTGCCGGGATTTACCACAGCACGGCCTTACAAGCGGCACTCGACGAACTCGGTGACTCGACCAACACAAGCATGCGTGAACTCATCACCCATCTTCCCGAGGCGAAATACTTCGCCCTCACCCCTGAGAATGCCCATTACTTCATGGATCTGGATACTCCCGAGGATCTGGCTGCCGCACAGGCGCTACTGCCCCCGCACCCTAAAGTAGGGCCATGAACGAATGGTTGCAGGAAGTCGTCATGGCACTCGAGCTCGAGGAAATCGCACCAAGTCTGGGCGAATCCGACCTCACCGCAATCCTTGATGGCGCTCGGCACGCGGCCCACGAAGTTGAACGTCCCGCAGCCCCCATCACCACGTACCTCATGGGCATGGCGGTTGCCCGAGGTGGCGACCTTGCGGGAATTTCACGCACAGTTGAAAGCCTCGCAAAATCCTGGGCGGAAAAGAGTAGCTAACCGCGTGACAAATAATCAGTCCGAATACTCGTGGGGGGACGCGCGAGAGTTTGCATATTCACTCGGCGAAATGTGCACGATTGAGTCCGTGCCAATTCAATTCTGTGATCGGCGAGTGTGTGCTGAAGACCTAGTTGCCTTAACCGATCTGCCGCATGTTGATTCAAGTTCAATGGATGGTTGGGCCGTGAGTGGCGTTGGCCCTTGGACCATTACGCGCGCCGATCACCTCGATCCGGATCACGCCGGCCCGATCACAACTGGCGCAGCCCTTCCCGCAGGAGCACAAGCGATCGTCCGAACTGAACACGGAACCCTCAGCGGCACCCGGCTAGAATCCACGAGTGCCAGCGCACAAGACATTCGCCGCGCAGGCGAGGAATGCACTCGCGGAGACCTGTTATGTCGCCAAGGCACCACTCTGCATCCAGCCTTGATCGGATTGTTGGCCTCCACAGGTCATGATGCAATAAATGTTGTTACTCAACCTACGGTTCAAATAGTTATTACCGGTGATGAACTTCTCACCAGCGGCCTACCGACACAAAAATTTGTGCGTGACTCACTAGGGCCACAACTCCCCTTGTGGTTGACGCGCATGGGTGCCCAAGTGTTGCCTGTGCTCTACATCACGGACCACCCAGATCAAATTTCGCGCGCCATGTCAACGACTAAGGCCAACATTGTTGTGACGACGGGTGGAACTGCAGCAAGCACAAAAGATCACTTCAAGGCCGCAATCGATCTTGCTCAGGGCCAGGTGTTAATCAACGGAGTTGCTGTTCGCCCCGGTCACCCAATGAAGTTGGCGGTTAGTCAGGGGCAAAAGTACCCGATCATTGGACTTCCCGGTAATCCGCTTGCGGCGGTTGTTGCGCTCATTACTCTGGTTCAACCAATAATTAGCAAAATGCTGAGCCAACAATTACCGGTCGGGGTGTCAATTCCCACCTCGCAGTCCCTCAAGGGTGGGAAGTCGGACAGCCGCCTCGTTCCAGGGAGCATCGAAAATCGTGAATTTGTCCCTGCTTTGTACAACGGATCGGCAATGTTGCGTGGGCTTAGCGCATCTACTGGATTCGCAATTGTCACAGAACCGGTTGATGCCGGGAGCACCATTGAATTTCTTCCCCTTCCGGGGTAGCAACTACTCGCAGACAACTCCATCTCTATCACGATCGATGTAGCACGAATACTGTGAGTCGGTTCCTTCTATGTAAGGACCAAAGCCTGCCTTAATCGCCGCGCCACAAGTACCAAAACGAGGATCTTCTCCGGCTTGCGAAGTAACCCCACTTGGCGCAGTAAGTGTGGCGGTCTTGGTCGGCGCTCTCGGCGGAATCTTCATAGTTGCCGAGCAATTGGACAAGATTTTTTTCAAACTCTCCTTTTCTCTGCTATCCACAGAGAGTCGCCACCGAAACTTGACCCCAATCCAGCTCTTCGCATACCGGCATCGTTTCTGGGTGGGTAACCATTGCGCCGGATCTCGCGCGCCCTTTAATCGATTGGAGCTCGCGCTCACCGAAATCAAAGACGACGCGTAGCCCAAATCATTAGCGTAACGTTGTCGTGTTCCACGATCCCAACGCCACGCCCCTGAATCCCACGCTTCCCTTAAAGGAACAAAATGATCAATATCGAAATTACTCGCATTGATGGTGCTGACGCCGTCGAACTGGGAAACCCATTTACCATTCACAACTTTGCATCC
>JAPKAV010000042.1 GCA_028825115.1 Candidatus Nanopelagicales bacterium
ATCACACCGCTGACCACAACCGTGAGCAAGTAACCGATGAGTACCGGCCAACGATTGCGTGCGACAAAGTGGCCGAGACGGGTAAATGGCGGCGCCTGGTGCTTTTTTGAGATAATGTTTGGAACGGTCACGTATTTAAAATAGCAGCGTAAACGAACACTGTCAATATTATGAATGATGTTCATTTTGAGGTAGCGAGGTGTTATGGGTAGGGCATATCACCACGGTTCCCTCGACGAGGCCATGCTCGAGCAGGCCATCGCCGCGGTCCGGGAGCTTGGAACTGATCATGTCTCTCTGCGATCAATCGCCCAAGCCCTAAACGTGTCTCCGAGTTCGGCATACAACCATTTCAATGACAAGGAAGCCCTCCTCGGCGAGGTCGCACAGTTCGGGCTCTCGGTTCTTGACGAGCGCATGGCAAACGCCCTGGCCCGGCATGCGGGTGGCTCGGACGTCGACGCTCGCGAACGCTTTGCCCAACTGGGCTTGGCGTACATCGGATTTGCCATCGACGAACCGAATCTCTTTAGATTAACTTTCGGTCCCATCGGCGCAAAGCGGCCTCAGACAAATCCCAGTTCTGGCCCCTACGCCAAGCTCAACGCCGCCCTGGACGATCTTGACATGCGAAGACTAATCAGGCCAGGTACGCGTGGCGGCCTTGACACGATGGTGTGGGCGGCAACCCACGGCTTTGCCTGCCTCTTGGTCGAGGGCGCGGTCCCACCGGAAGCAATAAGTGATTTCATGGACTCGCTAGCTCAGCTAATGCTCATGAGTGACACAGGGGAGTGACTCGCTGGATTCCCCCGGGTCTAGCTTTAACCCGGCGACGACGCCAAGTCGACGTCAGGCAGTTCTCCCATATCTGTTCCGGTGAAGGACAAGATAATGCGTGAAGGTCAACCTTGGACGAGCCCTCATAGCCTGCCTGCTGTTATCAGCGGAGAGTGTCCCTCGTTTTCAGAGGCCCGCCCGCGCAGTCCAAAGTGTGCGACTGCGCGGCCGAACAAGTATCCAGTAGCGGGGACAGGATTTGAACCTGTGACCTCTGGGTTATGAGCCCAGCGAGCTACCGAGCTGCTCCACCCCGCGCTATGTTCTTTCTAGCCCAAACTATACGTCAGTGCTCACAGTCACTCGTTGGTGGGTAAGCCTAGTTGCGCACGGCGTACATCCACGCGAACTCTTGAACCCCACCGCTGGGAGTTACGTGCTCCTGAATGTGGGAGTCAATTACTGTGAAGTCCGCGGCTAGCGCCGTGGTTAACTCGTCAATGCTGTGACGTGCAACGGGCAATCCGGAGCACGATTGCGGGCCATTCTCGGAGAAGGTTCCCAGAATCAAATAGCCGCTCGGCACAAGCGCCTCTGCAGCCATCCCTATATACCGCTCCTGATCTTCTCTCTCCGTGAGGAAATGAAAAACCGCTCGATCATGCCAAAGCCCATACATTCTCGCGGGCGTCCAGTCACGAAGATCCGATTGGATCCACTCGACTTGGCGGCCCTCAGCCTTTCTTTGCCCCTGCTCTAATGCAAATTCACTGACATCGACGACCGTAAGGTCGGTGAATTCCTCATCGATGAGCTGGTGAACAAGCGGAGAAAGGCCACCGCCAATATCTATCACCGGGGTTGCCTTGCCCACATTAACTGTTATAAATTCGACTTCAGGCGAACTCTCTTGAAACCAACTGAGCTTGGATGCTGGATTGTTTTCATACCGGTCATTCCAATGATCAGCCAACTCTTGGGATTTTCGACTACGCGCTGGTTCCGTCATCAACAACCACCTCTGGATCTTCTGGCGGTTCAACCTCGGTTGGCTGAGGATTGAGGATCGCTTCAGCCGCCGCTATCCGAGAAAAAGCTGCCACGAGTCGATCTTGCGCTTCACCATAAGCCGCGAAGTCCCCGTTGGCGAGCGCTGCCGCACCATCAGCAAAAGCACGCTCCGCGTCCTCGAGCGCCGCCGTCAACTGCTCAACTGGATCTGCCGGCGTTGGCACTGGCGTAACCGGGTTATCAGGATCGGTGGTGTCGGGAAGAGCTGACCCACCACCCAGATCAACATTGGGAATCGTCTCAGGAATAGCATCCGGATTCGTATTCAAAACCTTTGCAAGTGCAGCCGCTAAGTTGTCTTCTAGCGCAACATTCGCGCCGTACCCGGCAAGAACTTTGCGCAACAGCGGGTAACCGTCGGCAGCCGCCCGAATGTAGACCGGCTCTACATAGAGCAATCCGTCATTAAACGGCAGTGATAGCAAGTTACCAAGTTCAACTTCGGACCCACCACGGCGCAGAAGCGAGAGCTGCGAACTCACTGTTGGGTCTGATTCGAAGTTGTTCTGGACCTGTTGAGGCCCGGGAATCGTTGTATTACTCGGCAATTGAAGCACTTGGATTTTTCCATAGTTCTGCCCTGGATCCGAGTTAACTGCCATAAACGCCGCCAAAGTCTGTCGCCGCTGCGGCGCAAACGTAGTTGTCAGCGAGAAAGCCGTATCGCTATCACCCGGCATTTGTAGGGTTAAATAATAAGGAGGTTGGAAAACTTGAGCTGGGGTAACCGTTGGATCAAATGGCACTATCCACACATCCGTACCGTTGTAGAAAGTCACCGCGTCCGTCACGTGATAACGGGACAAAATGTTTCGTTGAACCTTAAATATATCTTGAGGGTACCTCACATGAGCCAAAATGTCGTCAGACATTTCACTTTTTGGCACCACGACATCAGGGAAAGCTTTCATCCAAGTTTGTAGCACCGGATCTGATTCATCCCATGCGTACAGCTGGACAGTTCCTTCATAGGCGTCAACAACGGCCTTGACCGAGTTGCGCATGTAGTTAACCTGATCACGTGGAAGTAATCCTGATTGCCCAGCCCGATTACTGATTGAGTCACTAGTTGCATCAGAGAGCGACACTCGAGATGAATACGGAAAGTCATTAGACAACGTGTAACCGTCCACAACCCACTGAATTCGGCCGTCGGCCACCACGGGATAAGGATCTTGGTCCAGGGTCAACCATGGGGCCACCTTTTCAACGCGAGTGAGCGGCGTGCGGTCCCACATGATTTGAGAATCCTCATTAACCAAATCTGAGAGCAAAATATTTGTGTCTTGGAATTTGGTTGCAAACAGCAGTTTTCCAAAGAGCGAACCCATGGGGACTCCGCCCTCGCCACTATATGTGTTTGTGGCCTGACCCGTGGGGTTCGCATCATCGGGGTAGTCCAGTTCGACCGACGGCGTTCCCTCAGGTGCGCCAACAATTGAAAACTGCGGGCTTAACTCACCGAAATACACCCGGGGCTGGGTGACTTCGAGTTCGCCCACGGGCGGAATGTCATACGCAAAAAAGTCAGGGGTACCGTTATTTAACCCGGTGTTGTCGTAAGCGCTCACAAAACCGTAACCGTGCGTATACACGGCCCGATCATTGGTCCAGTTGCGCTGTCCATCTGGGATTCCCGCCAGGTTGATTTCTCTCAGCGCAACCACTGCACCTCGGCGACCTTCCGGCAGGTCATAGCGATCGACATCAAGGGTGTTGTTAAAGGAGTAATAGCCGCGGATTTGCTGAAGCTGGTTGTAAGTCGGTGAAACCACAGCGGGATCTAGCAAACGAATATTGCTCAACGTTCCCGCGCTTGCGTTGAGGGTCTCTCTCGTCGGAGGCGACACTGAGCCCGCATAATCTTGAATTTCTGCATCCGCGATTCCGTAAGCGTCCCGCGTAGCCTCAATGTTTCGCTGAATGTACGGTTCCTCACGGACCAACTCACTTGGACTCACCTGGAATTGCTGCACAATCAGGGGGTAAATTCCGCCAATAACGACCGATGTGAAAACCAACAGGCCCAGGCCAATTGTTGGAATCATCCAGTGCCTGCGGAAAATGTTGAAGATGAACAAAGCCGCCACTAAAACTGCTACGAAAATTAAAATGTTTAAGGCTGGCATCACCGCGAAGATGTCCGTGTATGTCAGTCCGGTGAAACCGCTCACGAGTTCTTCACTCTTGGTAACTAATCCAAAGCGGTCTAAGTAGTAAGCCACTGCCTTGAGTAGGAGGAACACTGCCAACAATGCTGAGAGCTGCGCTTGCGCTGCCCGAGTTGCCCGCTCACCCTTGGGCTGAAGTCGCAATCCGCCATACAGATACTGGACCGCTGTCACGATCATGAGAGACAGAATGACAAGAGCGAAACCGAAGCCCAAAATAAAACGAAAGAACGGTAACTCGAATGTGTAAAAGGAAAGATCCCGACCGAATTGCGGATCAACCTGACCAAAAAGGGTTGAATTCTGCCACAGCAAAAACGTGCCATATTCACCTGAGCCAGCAAGGCCCGCGAAGAACGACAGAACGAATACAATCGCCACTGCAATCCACTTGCGGTAAGGCTCAATGGCAACCCGATAGCGCTCAAGACTTGCTTGTTCCGGTGTTGCTCCCACGTAAGAAGGCCGCGTACGAAAGGCAATGAACAGTGCCAGTGAAGACACCACCAACATGATTGCAAACATGATTGCAAACATGATTGCGCGGGTGACTAGCGAAATTGTGAAGACCTGGGTCTTCTCAACCGAGTCAAACCACATGAACTCGGTGTAAAACCCGGTAAAGATCACGAAGGCAACTACAACGCCAACCAAAATCAGTAGAGTGGGAAGTAATACTCCCCCGGGGCGCTTTTGTTCAAGATCAGGACTCGTCGAATTTACGGTGCTCACCCCCTTAACCTACGTCACACCTAAAATGGCCGCACTACGGCGTAGCGGGGCATGAAGTAACCGCGATTCCAGCCTCCCAATGACCCAACTCCGTCAACGCATCAGTGAGCGAGGTCACCGGGGTGACCGTGAGTCCATCGGGAATATGTCCCTGGGCCTCCGCGCAGTGCTGCTCTGGCATGAGAAACAGCTCCGCGCCAGCAGAACGAGCACCGGCGAGCTTCTGGCGAATCCCACCGATCGGCCCCACTTCACCCTCGGGAGTGATGGTGCCTGTGCCAGCTATGTGGTCGCCACCGGTTAAATCGTCAGGAGTGAGTTTGTCGACGATCCCAGTGGCAAACATCAGACCGGCACTAGGGCCGCCCACGTCGCTGAGCGTGAAATTGATATCGAATTCGGCCGAATATAGTTTGCCCACAGAAATCCCGAGATAAGGCTTATCGGGTGCGTCTGGGTTCTCGCCAGAGGCCACGGTCACCGTTTTATCTTCGGACATTCTGCGAATCTCGATCGTAAATTCGGTCCCCACTGGCGAGCCTTGCACCGCCTCAACAACATCGCTCGGGGAGCTCACTTCAACAGCGTTTATTGACAGAATTTCGTCTCGGGGAAGAAATACTTCGTCGGCTGGCGCACCCACGATCACCGCGGTTGCTACGACTCTCGTCTGGACCGGTAATTCTAGGTAGTTGAGGGCCGCCGCGACCGAGTTTGATTCTGATGTACTAAACAGCGCCGCATTTCTTGCTTTAACATCCTCGCCGCTCACATCATCGGGATACACCATCTCCCGCGGAACTAGAGCATCAGAAGCATCAAACCAGGAGCCAATGGCATCCACGAATGTCAGACCGCCCCGGGGCCCTCCAGATTCCCGAACCGTGGTCATGTCCAAATCTCCGCTGGTCGGGAAGGTTTCGGTGCCGAAGATTTGAATGACTGGACTACCGTCGACTTCACCAATCACATTGAAGGTCGGGCCCGGCGCAAGTTTAATAAACGGGACGGGCAAGAAGAAAGCGATTCCCAAAATACTCAATGTCACAGCCACGCTCACGAGGAGAGTAATCGTGCGACTTCCCCATTTTTCCCGTGACACGACAGAGTCTTTAGCGGTCGGCAATGGTTCCTTCTCTGGTCTATGGTACAACGGTAGTCATCGAGGTCAGTTATCGCTGCGGCGAACGAGGGCCACGCTGTCCATGAGGCTTGTTCATTGCTTCTCGCATGGATGCACGCTGGCCCAAATCATGGTCTTCTCTGTCTCTACGGTAGTAATTGACAATCGAACTCACAGCAACGCCAATAATCACCGCTGCCAAAGGGATTAGCCACCATAGCAATGTGCTCACGCTTTTCGCTCACCCTTTCGTTCCCACTATCAACTGCGCCCAGAGTTCCCGCGATCCATCATTCTACCCAGCCCGCCCTGGGTTCACAGCGACCGCCCAAGGTCTAGGTGTGATGAATCACGCAGGTAGTAAGTTGGGGATAACTTGTCCATTTCCGCCGTGATGTAATCGAGAAACTGTGGACCGCCTGTACATAAGTCAATATCACAGTCGGAAAGCTTCTCGGGCAGTGTCAATGAGTTGCTTCACACTGTAATCAAGCTCGGGCATGGCGGACCCCAGGTCCCACCACCGCGTCGGTGCATCCTCGGTCAGAATGCATTCCGATTGGGAATCAACAACTGCCAGGAACTGAACATCCCAGTGCACACTTTGGACGACTTCACCCCTGGCCGATTTACACGGAACATCATGTCGATCAAATCGGGCTGGCGTTGATCCCACCTCAATCTGGCAATAACCGCTTTCCTCAGTACATTCGCGCAAGGCTGCATCGCGAAAACTCGCATCCCCCGGTTCAATATGTCCGCCCATTTGTAACCAGCGCCTTACCCGAGGGTGCATTACGAGCAAGACGCTGGAGCGCAGTGGGTCAACTATTAATGCGCTCGCGGTGAAATGTCCATGCTCTCGCTCCCGAGATAACGAGCTAGGGTCGCTCTTGAGGAGCATCCGGTACTGATCATGTAGAGCGCGCTGCCCCCCACTGGCAGAGACGGTCCAACCGTCGATTTCTCCAGCAAATTGCTCGACTCGAGCAGGATCACCCATTTAGCCTTGGTCCTCGTCCTTCTCGAAATCGCTCATGGAGATGTCGTCAAATGCGGAACCGCCCGCAACCTCCTGCACAAAACCCAACGGATCGGCTAGCGCTTCAGCGTTTGGCAACAAATCGGGGTGGTTCCATAGGGCATCCCGTGCCTGGACACCGGACTTTGCCCGAACCGCAGCGAAAATTGTGTTGGCCTCACGGAAAAGTTTCGGACGCAACTTCATGCCCACCAATGTGCTGAAACTAGTTTCTGCCGGGCCGCCTGTTGCTCGACGACGACCCATGGTTTCGCGCAATTGCGCAAGGCTTGCGAGGCGATCGCCCGCGGCCTGAGTCACAACTTCGTCGACCCAGCCTTCGATTAATGCGAGCATTGTTTCTAGGCGAATAACTGCCTGGCGCTGCTCGGCAGTGTCCTGCGGCTCCATTACCCCTGATGCCATGACTTGCTGCAAGGCTTCCGGGCTGGTCAGATCAAATCCTTCAAACTTTTCCCCCAGAGATGCCACGTCAACATCCATGTAGCGCGCATACTCCTCAACCGCTGACATCAAATGTGGGCGAAGCCAGGGGGCGTGATCAAATAGCCGCTGATGTGCGCTCTCACGCAGCGCGAAGAAAAGAAAAAGATCGCGCTCTTCAATTCCGAGCCCTTGCGCAAACTCTGAGATATTCAATGGAATCAATGCCCTGGTTCCGGCAGGGGCCAATGGAATCCCGACGTCAGTTGAAGAGACCACCTCCTTGGCCAGCGCCGACAGGGCTTGTCCAAGTTGGTAGGCAAATGCGGTGGCGCCAAGCTGTGTGACCATGCCCAGCATCGGCTTAAGCATCGCCATCAATTCAGGTGTCACGCCGTCAGGCAACATTGCCTTAAGTTCCTCGGGTAACTGATCTTCGAGCCCACTGGGATCTTCAGTGTCCGCAAGCCCCGGCAGCATCGTTTCCATTCTTTGCGACATTGTCGTGGCAATAGGCAAAATAATTTTCTGCCACACATCAGCCGTTTCAACGAGCCACTCACTACGTGACCACACTTTCACCACGGTGCTACTTGCTGGAAAAGTCACGCTTTCATTGAGCCACAGATCAGCCAATTCCATCGCGCTTTCGACTGCCCGCACCGACGCATCTGTCACACTTGGATCAGTGCCGAGCACCGATCGCGCCACTTGCATCACCGTGGACCAAGGAAGCGGTCCTTCATTTTGGGACTGTTGCAACATTTGACCGAACTGGGTGAACATGGCTCCAAGGTTGTTCATGTCGAAGCCACCGGGTTCACCACTATCTGACGCTCCAAAGCCGAACGGGAATTGTGACATGTCTTTACGGTAATGCAGCCTTGTCGCTTTGGCCGCCTCGGTTGGCCCGCAAGTAGTTCACCCTGTGCGAAATTTGGTTCCAAGCCAAGCCGTTGAACTAGGCAAATTTAAAGGGGCAACCCAGCTGGGCCGCCCCTTTAAAGAGTTACTGAGATAAAACGCGGTATTTAGGCTTTACCCAAAATGCGCGTTACTTTGGTGCCGCACGTTGGGCAGATGCCCTTCGCGAACCGGCGACCATTGGTTTCTTCCACGTGTCCGGTGAATTCACGCTTGGCTTTGCACTTAACGCAATATGCCTCGCCGG
This sequence comes from Candidatus Nanopelagicales bacterium, assembly GCA_028825115.1. Taxonomy (GTDB): domain Bacteria; phylum Actinomycetota; class Actinomycetes; order S36-B12; family S36-B12; genus UBA4592. The sequence goes on from JAPKAV010000042.1 coordinate 8,514, forward strand.
TATAGCTTTCCTCGGCCATGGGTCCTCCTGTTGACAATCTCCGCCGCAGCGGTGGTGGCGGGCGCCACCCTCGTGGCCCTAGGGCCGACTCCACCATAGGGCAGAAACGGTCCCCCCCATGCGCTACGCACAGGCACAATTCGGCGTGGCGGCGAAAAACGCTCAATTTTATCCGACAAAACGGACATTTATCTAAAATGACCCTCATTCACACGCCCGGCCCTGCTGACCGGCACAATTCCTCCATGCCTACTTCCGCGCAGGATCTGTGCTCCGCAAGCGCTATGCACGAAGAATTGGCGACCCTACTTTCGATCGCGTCAACAGGTGGGACGACCGGCGAGCGGGACGCTCAAGAGTTCATGGCCACGCTCATGCGCACTGCCGGGTTGGAAGTGAACACCTGGGAGATGAACCTCGACGCCATCACCGCGGACCCACAATTTCCCGGTCAAGAAGTGGTGCGCGAACAGGGGCTGGGCGTTTTAGGTATTTGGCGGGGCTCCGGTGGCGCACCCGCCCTTCTGATTAACGGGCACACAGATGTAGTCCCACCCGGTGATGTACTCGCCTGGAGTGCCGATCCTTTTACCCCCCGCGCGAGAACCGTTGACGGTGAAAAAGTGATCATGGCCCGCGGCGCCTGCGATATGAAAGGTGGTCTGATTGCGGCTTGGGCAGCAGTAAAATTCTTGCGCGCTACCGATTTCACCCCAAGAGGTGACCTGCTCTTTGCTCCCGTGATCGGCGAAGAAGACGGTGGTCTTGGCACCTATTCACTGATCACCGAGGGTTTGCCACGGTTTTATAGCCTTGCCGAACACGAAGTCTCGGGAGCGATTATCCCCGAGCCCACCTCACTGGCCGCTATCTCAGCCAACGGTGGGGCGTTAACATTTCGTTTACTCGTGCACGGTGCTGCTATCCACGCTTCACGGCGAACCGAAGGCGTAAGCGCGATCGAAAAGTTTTATCCGATTTACCAGGCACTCGAGATTCTTGAAGCACGCCGCAATGTAGATGTCGATTCACGGATGCGGCGATGGCCAGTCGCCTACCCCATTTCAATTGGAAAAGTGCATAGTGGCGACTGGGCATCAACGGTTCCGGACTTGCTCGTGGCCGAGGGCCGATTCGGAGTTGCTCTCGGCGAGGACATCGAATCTGCCCGGTCAATATTTGAAGAATGCATTCGAGATGCCTGTGCAAGGGACCTATGGCTTGCCAAGAACCCGGTGGAGATTGAGTGGTGGGGTGGTCAATTCGCATCGGGGCAAACTGAACCACATTCAGACCTGCTCAGAAGTCTCCAGAGGGCGCACTTACAGGTCGTTGGCGCGCCACTTGAGGAATACGGAGCTCCCTACGGTTCAGATTTACGGCTGCTTACGGGTCTGGCGGATATTCCCACCCTGCAGTACGGGCCGGGAGACGTCTCGATCGCTCACGCAACTGATGAATATGTCCATACTCGCGAACTTGAAACAACTGCTCGCGTGATTGCTCAGGTGATCCGAGAGCGCATCGGGTAAATCTACTTATATCGAAATTGCTTGTGGATTGCATCTCGCCAGCGTCTTTCGTTATAAGCCATGTAAAATCCCCCTATGACTATCTACGGCTACATTCGACTGTCAGAACGTGAGGCGGAGCAAGGTACAAGCCTCGCCAGCCAACGCGATGAGATTCAACGTTATGCCGACAGTAAAAATGAGGAAGTTTCTTGGTTTGAAGATGACGGATTCTCTGGACGCTCCAGTAAACGACCTGAGTACCAACGCCTCCGGCGGTCTCTAGCGACTAGCGGCCTGACGGCAGTGGTGTGTCGCTCCGTTGACCGTCTAGGACGCAACCTCCGCGAGACTCTGGATTTTGTGGAGGAGGCTTCACTGCACGGTGTTGCTTTTGTTGCTACCAGTTCTGGTGTGGACACGAGCACAAGCAACGGCCTCATGTTTATCCAGATGATGGGCGTGTTTGCTCAGGCTGAATCTGGTGCGATTAGTGAACGTCAGGCTTACTCTCAAGGTCAACGCCGAAGCGAGGGCCGCAGTATTGGGCTTCCACCTTATGGCTTTACTGTTCAACACCGAAGTGATGGCGCGTTCCGTGTTATCAACGATAGTGAAGCAGTCCACGTTCGCAACGCTGCTAACTTGATTATTGATGGATCTTCGATCAGAGCCACAGCAATAGCGATTAGTGATGATGGCGCACGAACACGAAGAGGCTCATTTTGGACTGGTGACTCGCTCAGCAGATTGCTTCGCAATCCTTCACTGTGTGGCCTGCGCCATTACCAAGGTGAGATCACTACCGACGCTGACGGTGTTCCAATTGTCGACACTCATTTAGCGATTATTAGTTTGGCAGATTGGCGTTCCCTGCAAGAAGCAATGAAGAAGCGCACACAGAAGCGCGTGAAGAACGTTCGACACGAGCAGTTGCTACTCGCCGGGATTGCACAATGTGGCAGTTGCGGTGGAGCATTAACACGAGATCGGTACATGTCCGGTGATAAGAAACTTCCCCAGTACCGATGCCCTAAAGGGAAGATCAAAGGTTGCCCACGCCCAGTCACTGCACCAGCGGCACATCTTGACGATTACGTTCTGGATCAGTTCTCAGGAATGCTGCATTTCCCAGTAACCGCAATTCTAGAAACTGAGGATGCTGCTCCAACACTTCAGCGTGAAAGTATCAGTCTCCAAATTGAAAATCTATTTGCCGAAATGAAAACCGCTGATGCACACAACTTCACTGAGATCGCAGAAAAAGTTTCCGTATTGAAGCAGCAGCAAACAACCCTTATTCCAAACACCGAATCAGTAATCGTGGAAACAGGCGAAACTTTTGGGGAAGTCTTAGAAACTGACCCCCGGAGAGTGGTAAATCAAGCCATTGAAACTCTTGCACTAAGCCCACCAATAAAGAAAGGAGCCAAAGGTAAGTTTCAAGATAGAGTCACTATCCACTGGTGTGAAACCCCGCAAGACTTCGACACCGACTAACTCAAGTGGACTCACACTAAACGTCAGCCCACTTGCAGATGTCCAGCACCAGATTGCATCAGTAATGTGTGTGCCTCGTCTGTGGCTTCCTCGGCGGCACCGGCTTAGGTTGCATCGGTGCCATCACTCAGGCTACGAGTGGTGGCACTGGTATCCCCTCGCTTCTCGAGCGGGTTCCTATGTTGCAGAGTTCTTGATGCTTCCGTCAGGCATCGGTGATTAATTCAAATGGCTAATCGTTTAACAACCCGTGTTGGTGACTGTGCCGTCGGGGCACGTTGTGTTCGACCAGATGACGCCGGTCAGGGTCGCTTTCGACAGGTCCGCGCCGGTCAGGTCCACGCCTGACAGGTCCGCTCCGGTCAGGTTCGCTCCGGGTCCCATCAAGTAGCCAGCCACAACTTTCCACTTAGAAGGGAGTGTCGACGACCCTCCAAAACGGATGCCCCCGCTGGAAACACCCTTCAGGGTCGCGCCGGTCAGGTCCGCGTTTTTTATTTTTGCACCGTTCAGGTCCGCACCGTTCAGGTCCGCGCCGTTTAGTTTCGCTTTCGACAGGTCCACGCCAGAAAGGTCCGCGCCAAACAGGTTCGCTCCGGTCAGGTTCGCTCCGGGTCCCATCAAGTAGCCGTTCACACCTTTCCATTTAGAAGGGAGTTTCGGGGAAAATGACAAACTGACGCTCCCGCTGGAAACACCCTTCAAGTCAGCGCCGGTCAGGTCCGCGCCATTTAGTTTCGCCTTGTTCAGGTTCGCCTTGTTCAGCTTCGCACCTTTCAGGCTCGCCTTTCTCAGGTCCGCCTTGAACAACTTCGCGCCGGTCAAGATTGCACCATCCAAGAACACGTCTTCGAGGTTCGCTTGGCTTAGATCCGCATGGCTCAGGTCCGCAATCGTAAAGAGGTCTCCCTGACGAAAATCACCATTTTCAAGGAATCTTACAGTGGCTGTCCAAGTAGACCTATCATTTGTGAGGTTCAGGTTGGCTAGGTCGCAGCCCGACCACGCGAACCAAGCGCGGTTTATTTCTTTGCCATTGTCCAAGTCCGTGCTGTTAGCAGAAGTTGTCTTGAAATTCTCTAACCGGCCGTTACTGTCAAGTGTTGGGCAACTACCTCCCCATTGAGAGTAGAGGAATTTAGGGAGTGCCGTAGACGACAAGTAGGAAGGGAATTGATCGCTGATTCTAAAACTTGCTTCTTCAATCGCAGAGGAGGGATTCTTAAACTGAAGCCCGGACCCATCGGCTTCTGTGTTCCACCCGACGAAACGTTCAGCGTATTTTGGCGTAACAATGTACTCGCACGGCGAAAACTTGGACAGGGTCGCATTTACATCCAATAAGACTAAGCTCTGGCATTCGACCCCCTGTTTTAGAGCTTCAAATGTGTCCATAGCGAGCATATTTGCGTAAGTGATTTCAATGAAGTATGCGGCCAGAGACCAGACCGCATACAACGTAATTTCATTGGGGGCCGTGCAATGCGTCCCAGGTAAGAATTCTGCGTTTCCTGTTGAACTGGACGCCCATCCAGCCAACGTATAGCCCGCTCGCGTGCACTCGCCTGCAGTGGGAAGGTCGTACTTAAGGCCTTGGGCCACTGTTGCTGACTCCGGGCAAACATCTGCTTGTGAATCATAAGTCACTGTGACCATGGTTACGGGTGCCGGTTCGACTGCGGGTGCGGGTGCGGGTGCGGGTGCGGGTGCGGGTGCGGGTGCGGGTGCGGGTGTTGAGTGCCAGCTTGCCTGTGCTGGCGGG
>JAPKAV010000125.1 GCA_028825115.1 Candidatus Nanopelagicales bacterium
TCGTTGATTACAGTGCTTTTCTCGAACCTGACGCACACGAGGTGGGTGGAGCTCCAGAACGACTTGTCCAGTTAGTTCTTGATCAACTCCCGTCTTCGAAAGTTTCCTCAGATGGCGACGTGCCTTCTTTTGCCGAACGAAGGCTGGAAAAAACACAAGGACCACGTCTATGGAAAGTTTTGGCACTTGCTGCTTCTACGTTACTGGTTGCTGGGGTCGGTGGTTTTGCTGTGCAGACCCTTGGAGAAACCGGTACGCCAGGTGAAAGTGACTTGGCCGCTGGGGCGACTGATGAAGTCGTACCTGGCCTACGCGGTAACGCTGGAACTGAAGGAATTGAAGGTGCTCAAGTGGGTGAGCTTGCGGCCGGCCTCCTGATCCTAGATTTACCGGCAGCGAACTCAGGGGAAATGAGGGATCGAGTAAGTCGAATTTGGGTGCCTGATGCGGCCCCAGCGGCAGCGGGTTACTCAATAATTTTCGTGCCAGAGACACCGAGTGGAACAATCGAGTCTCAAGCTCGAACCTTTTGCTCGACCACAGGTAACTGCTTTGTCGCCACGATCCCAAAGGATCCGGAAGATGGTGACGCCGCAGGCACGTCGGTAAAAGAAACTATTGACACAATCACTAATTCATTGCAGCGCTTTGACGGCATTAACTTTGACGGCAAGCAGTACTGGTTGGTGGACGGAACTAGAGTAGACGTCGTGGAAATGCAAACGGACCTTCCCAGTATTCGTGTAGTCACATCTTTGGAGGACGTGCAATGAGGTCAAGTAAGCAGAAGTGGCGCGCGGTTCGCTTTGTTGCGATTGGTGTGCTCCTGTTGGGGGCCACCTCTTGTGCCAGTGACGACGAATCTGCACCCATGGGGGAAGCGTCTGCAAGCGCATCACCGCAAGCGACTGAGATTAGTGTGAACACCGGATTTTTGAGCGATCCTGATGGTTTTTCTTTTGCGAACGCGAAACAGTCTGGGTCCTTAGAAACGGAAAGCTTAATCACGTTATTTGGGCCTGAAACTGTCTGCATTGGTGGCAAGATCAGCGATTGCCAGTTGTTCCCCAGCGCCGTGCAATGGCTCGACCAAGTTAACTCGGCTCTTACAGCAGGTCGCTGCGAAGGCATGGCCGTTTTATCGCAACAATTTTTCCAGAACATCGCGTCGGTCCAAAAATTTAATGACTCGGCCCCCTTCGCCTACGCCCTTAATGAAAAAAATGCGGATCTGCAGCGCAGTATCGAGCAGCTTTGGGCAACTCAGTTGCTTTCCAGTGCACAGGAGGCCGCTGCTAAATCACGCCGGGCAGGGCCTGTGGCTATCGCAGAAATGTTGCAATCTGCCCTGGTAGACGGGGCGATTTACACAATGGGACTTTACGACGAAACCGGAGCGGGACATACGGTCACTCCAGCATCAATAGTCGAGGTGGATTCCGGGTGGGAAATCAGCCTGTACGACAATAACGTTCCCGGTGTTCAGCAGCTACTTAACGTCTCAAGCCCCGACAACACTTGGGCCTACCAACCGATCGATGCTGCAGGAGCTTCGATCGGTAGTGCCATAGGTGGAGGCGTTGGCTCTCTGGACATTACTCCGCTTGCAGTTCGTGCTCTGCCACAAACGCCCCCATTTTCCACCAGCGTCAGCGCTACCGGTGTGAACACAGGGTCGGTGCGAGCCCACGTGCTTGTCACTGCGCCTGCACGAACAACAAATCTTCTTGTCTCCGCTGAGGTAGAAGGTGAAACCAAAACAGTCAAGCAGCTGACATCTGACGGTGATTCACCCGTGATCTACACCCCGCTGCGGACCGGCGATTCGGCAGCGAGTGGATTCACTGCGCAATGGGATCCCGGTGAAGTTGATCAAGTGAGTTGGAATCTTAATCACCAGCCAGAAAACGCAGAATCTAAAGATCCCGTGAAAGCGTCGCTCGATATTCCCGGTGCACCCCGAGTCCAGGCTGAACTTAGTCGGGATCAAAGTGGTGATCTGCAGTTCAATACAACTGCAAGTCGGGCCGTTTCCATGCGCAGCACTGGTGGTGCAGCAACGCATATCACGCTCACGAATGGACTGGTAACTATCCGATTTGTTGTGGGCCCAGACGTCACACTCACGGCTGAGCCCGCAGATCAAGGTGGGGAGTCTCAGGTCACCGTAACCAATGAAAAGGGGGAAGGTGCTGTCGCAGACTTCACGCTTCCCAGCGCAATCATGCTTGGTTCAGCTAGTCAGATTGAAATTGACGCATCAGATCTGACACTCCTGAAGGTTCTCAAATCAACCCTCAAGTCTTCCCGACTAAAAAAGTTTTTGTCCTCTAGTGGTTTAGGTGCCAATATCGAAAAAGATGAGACACCTGCCCAGACTCAGTCTCCTACCCAAAAGCCAGATGATTCTGGTGAAACGGACACGAGTAAGCCGACAAAAAAACCGAAACCAGAGCCGAAACCAGAGCCGAAACCAGAGCCGAAACCAGATCCGGAAGAGGCTGACGAGGAGGCTGACGAGGACCCCGGTGGCGAGGCTGACCCGAAGGGTGACGAGGAAGAATCCATGGACAATTTCCCCAGCAGCTAAAAGGCCCTGCTCGGCACACTCGACCTAAGCTCATAACTTCGAATCTTGATGAGAGGTGACCATGCTAAAAGCCTTGCGGCATCCTAAGCATTCCCTTGTCAGTGCTGGTGCGCTATCAGTTGTTGTGGTTTCCTTGGCTGTGCCGGGTTTCGCTTCCCCTGACTACCCGCAACCTGGCAATCAGGCTTCTAGTT
>JAPKAV010000126.1 GCA_028825115.1 Candidatus Nanopelagicales bacterium
ATGGAATCGCCAGGGTCAACCTCAACGCGAGCGTTGCCTTAGCCAATGACGCAGCCCGGGTCGCTTTGTCGCAACAGATCGTATGGACGTTGCGGCAAATCCCCAAAGTCCAATTCGTGGACATAGCGGTAAACGGAACACCACTTAGCGTGCCAGGAACCAGCTCACCCCAATCGCGGGATTCTTGGCCTGATGTTGATCCGGGCGGTCTTGCCAGGGGGTCTGTTGGTTATGCAGCAACGGGTAGCGGAGTGGTGCGGTTGACTGCTAACGGAAACTTCGCGGTGGCAGGTGGATTCGGTGTAGACGACGCAGGTGTGAGCAAATTGGCAGTGTCGGCCGATAGTAGGGGAGTGATTGCGGCAACAACTACCGGAGACCTTTACTGGGGCGACCTCCTTGTCGGGGCTGTGCCGCGACCGATCTTGGCAGGTACCGAAGCCCAATCAGTTGCTTTTGATGGCCAAACCAATGCGTGGATTGTCAATGAAAAAGGTGTGGCGCAAACCCTTTTGTCCAACGGTGAATCTTTCGACATTGCAATTGACGGACTAGAAACGGGGGCCTTCGTGCAGTCCGTGGTGCCCTCTCGAGATGGCACCCGTGCTGCACTGATTGTGTCTACTGAGACTGGATCGGTGCTTCTCATTGCGCGAGTGGATCGACCTTCACCCGCGAATGCCACGCAAATTCGACTAGAAAAGCCAATTCGAGTGGAGTCCAAACTCAGTGTGGTTACCGGATTGGCGTGGTCCAGTGCAAATACGATCGCGCTGATCGGCAGCGAAACCGCTGGAACTTTACAAATCTACGAAATCAATCTTGGCCGTGGAGACATTCAAGCCCAAGGTTCCCCCACCGACCCAGTATCAATTGCCGCAGCACCAGGACTTGCAACCCTGGTGACGTCAGCGGATGGCTCGATATATGAAAATTCGACCGGCACTTGGATTAGGCGGATTTCGGGGACCGCCACGGCTTACCCTGGCTAAATCTGGAGTATTCCCGATGGCTCATAATTTTCGGGCTCCAGCGATCGCAGCGCATCCGGTGACGTGGACCCCGCTCAGCAGAAGCTGCGAGACAGCGGCAGTCAAGGTTGTGCCACTCGTGGCGACATCGTCAATCACAATGGCGGGAATTGGGTTGCGCACGTAGCGATCCGGAATGGGTCTTACCCGAAATGCGTCTTGGGAAGCATTTTTTCGATCAGCAGTTCCGAGCGTTTTCGTGCGTCCAGCGGCCCTCTGGTCAATGAGCCAATGCGCGATTGGGTAGCCTGCCTGGGAGAGGTATCGCGAAATCAGGACCAACGGGTCAAATCCTCTCGCTTTGAGTGAAGTGCGTCGAGAAGGAATGGGGATCAAGAGCGGCTTGCAGTGACTGTAATTTACCATAGTTATTCTTTTGGGCGGCTCTAATGATTTTTTTAAGCCACCCTAAGAGCCTTACATTTCTGTAACGTAATCGTGCCCAAATCCACGGGCTTTCTCATCGTACCTTGGTTTCCTCTAAGTCCTGTAATAGGTGAGGGAGCTTTTCGGCGAACCCGCTCAGGTCTGGACCTGTAGTAGTTGAGAGGAACTTTAGAAACCCCCTCAGGTCTGGACCTGTAGTAGTTGAGAGGAACTTTAGAAAGGCCCCCAGGTCTGCACCTGTAGTAGTTGAGAGGAACTTTAGAAACCCCCTCAGGTCTGCACCTGTAGTAGCTGAGAGGAACTTGAAGTGAGAGCTTGGCAATTAGTAGGTGTAGGGGAAATTAATAACTGAATACCGGGGAAATGCCATTTGAAGTTCGGGTTTGGCAATTAGTTGTTGTAAGAGAAAGTAAAAACTAAATAGCAAGACCCCCAATTTTTTTAGCCAGAGAAGTAGCACTACCAAACGGAAGGAATAAGACATGCGGAACTGCGAGAACTGCGGGAATGACATTACTGAGCGAACAGCCAAAACTCGCTTTTGCAAGACGAACTGTCGCACGAGTGCGTGGAGCCGTGAGCAACGCCGAATAGCCCGAATAGCGAAACAGCTTCAGTTTTAGCACGACCCCTGCGAAAGCCAGACGCGGAGCAGGGGGAGCACGAACCGGGCACACCTAGATTACTCGATGGTGAAGTGGTGGTTTGGCTCGTTTTTCTATTAAGTACTAGTAAATATTTTTGAGTTGTTTATATGCATAACGACGAAATTGAACTACAAGCTGCAATACACCGAGTCGAAATGAGGTCGTTCTAATGGAATCCATTAAAACAGTCACTGCAGTGGATGCGTTTTTGCTCAGCCGAGGAATAGACCCAAACCAGTCCGAAAACGAACTAGTCCTTGGCCTACTCGCCTACGCGGGAGCAAATGATCTTTCCGATATTGGTAACTCGCACGGGCCGCTGGAAAAGCGCCAAGTTTTACCTGCCTTAACATTCTTGCTGCGGCAACGACTCGCCCATTGCGTATCGTTGAGCTGTGACAGAACCACTTTCGGGTGGCTTGTCGGTTGGAAAATGTCACCACCCTCTGACTGGCACCAGATCGTTCGTATTTTCGATGACGCCGTGTATGACCTACGCGTTGTCGTGGGGTCAGCACAGAAAGATCAGTATTCAATTCTCCACGAGCGCCTGCGCGCATCCCGTTGGATCAGCTCACCAACAGCGTCTACGGCCCGAAGCCTGCTGGGCATGATGAAGCCGGAACTAGG
>JAPKAV010000127.1 GCA_028825115.1 Candidatus Nanopelagicales bacterium
GCCGCTGGCCTACTTCCACTATCGTGGAAGGGCTTGGAAAAACTGAACCTGCGCAACAACTAGTTCAGCGCAGCCAGTACGTCATCAACCATTGCTGTCGTGGTTCCGGGATGCAAGAAAACTAAACGACCAACGGTTTCACCTTGCCAGGTTGATGAAGTTACGAAGGCAACCTGCCTTTCCAGCAGATCCGTTGACCACTGGTCGTAGTTCCCATTAGTCCAACCATTGCGTCTGAACAACAAGACGGAGAGATCAGGTTCGCGGACCAGTTTTAGGTCGGGGTGCGCTTTGATCTGGTCGGCTAAATACCGTGCCATTTCATTACCCGCCACAACTGCATCGCGGTACGCATCAAGGCCGTTGACAGCGAGTGAGAACCACAGCGCCATTTCCCGGGCTCGACGGGTGAGGTGATACGCCAAGTCACTGGGATTAAACTCGGTGCTCGGTGCTCGGTGCTCGGTGAGTTCACTTGAATGGATTACATTCAAATAAGACGCATCTTTGGTATGCACACCCTTTGCCAAGTGCGGGTCTTTGTAGAGCAACGCTGCCGAGTCAAACGGAGCGAACCACCATTTATGCGGGTCCATTACGAGAGAATCAACTCGTTCAATCCCGGTGTGCAGGTGGCGCTTCCCCGGATCCAGCATTGCTGCACCACCGTAAGCGAGGGCAGTCTTCCTGCCAGCAGGCCCCCGGCAAATGTTCTACCGGCTGCGCTTCGCGGCCACGCGATCCGCGAGCACTGCAACTATCGTTTAAAGGGAAAGGAAGAGCCACACGCCCACACCGTCCGTAGGTGAGTAGAGCAGGCTTGAGGTGGCGCCGGTCCCCATCACCGTGCCGAACCAAGCCGGCTGGCTGTTTGGCTGAGTCGTGCGGGCATGTTCATGCTGACTTCACCATCAAAGTCTATACCCCCATGGGTATTTTCAATGACCAGACGTCCCGGGGTATCCTGCAGGGATGCTCACCGGATCAAGCCTGAAAATCAGTCCCCAGATGTGGCGCGGCGCCATGTCCGGGTGGTCACCACGCCGTTGGTTTATAGCCGTGTTGTCAGGCCTAGGAATTGGGTTTCTGATCGCACTACCAACCGCAATCATTTCTAACCCAATTTTTGGTCGCGCAATTGAGACAACTTGGTGGTCCTACCCGACCGTGGTCTTCAGCGCACTTCTTGGCGGGCTTTTAATTGCATCCTACGTTCGCGAATCGTTCACCGATCCCGAGATTGCTGCTGAGAGCACGGACAAATCACTACGGCTTGGCACACTGGGTGGATTCATTTCTTTCTTCGCGGTCGGCTGCCCGGTATGCAACAAACTGGTCCTTCTCGCACTTGGCTCCAGTGGTGCGATTTCCTGGTTTGCCCCGATCCAACCGTTCTTGGCCGTAATCTCACTCCTGTTCATGCTGTGGGCTGTGAATGTGCGCTTAAGCAATCAAGATTCCTGCAGCCTTGCACCACCGGCCCAATCCCAACCTTTAGTAGACTGCACCCATGAGCGAGACCACTAAACGCGCATATCACCACGGTGATTTAAGTGAAGCTCTCATTGAACAAGCCGTGGCCAGTGTGGACGCTGTTGGGGCTGAACACGTATCCCTTAGAGCAGTTGCTGCAGCGGTCGGGGTGAGTCCCAGTGCTGCCTACCATCATTTCGCTGACAAAGAAGCATTGATGGAGGCCGTCAGCGCACGTGGATTTGTCCAACTTGACCAATTTATCCTCTGTCATGTTTCGGTCGACTCACGTCTGGGCGGTCCACTGGAACTCATGCGTCACTCGGCCAACGCGTACATCTCTTTCGCAGTTGATCACCCACACCTCTTTCACGTGATGTTCAACGGGAAAGTTGCAATGCATCGCCCTGAATACATTGAGAGTTCGCTTGTCTCAACCCTGAGTCACCTTCAGGCTGAATACGGATTTGCACAAGAAGATTCGCACCTTTTAGAGACTGTGCTTATGGCTTCAGTGCACGGGATTGCCGCACTGGTTATTGAAGGGCGCATGGATCGCACTTACGTTCCCGCAGCGGTGGACATGCTGACCACAATTATTGTGACCACCCCGAAAAGCAAATAGGCATCACAGTGACTCGACAGATTTTGGCTACCAGTGGCGGTTTCCTCCCACGCGTTAATTCAGGTGGCGCTCGACCCGGCGGCTTGATCAAGCGGGCACTCGAACTGACCGGCGTGGAAAGGCCTCGCATCACGTTGGTCATGACCGCATCCGGTGATGACCCCGGGTATCTCTCCCTCATGTATAGCGCGTTGAGTGAACTCAACTGTATTGTTGACCACCTAGCGCTGTTCCCAATGCCCAACCACGTTCCTGAAGAAATCGTCAGTAAAAGTGATGTGATCTGGGTAGGTGGTGGAAGTGTGGTGAACTTGCTGTCGATCTGGAAAGCCCACAACCTTGATTCCTTAATGCGACAGGCTTGGGATGGGGGAACTGTACTTGCTGGAGTGAGCGCAGGTTCGATTTGCTGGCATGTGGGCGGCCCAACGGACTCTTATGGCACCGCTTTACAACCCGCATTCGGGGGCCTTGGTCTTTTGCCGTATGGCAATGGCGTGCATTACGACTCGGAAAAACAAC
>JAPKAV010000128.1 GCA_028825115.1 Candidatus Nanopelagicales bacterium
GACCCAGCACCGGTAGACCCAGCACCGGTAGACCCAGCACCGGTAGACCCAGCACCAGTCGAGCAGCCGGTAAATGAGTTTGGCCCTGAACCGGCCCCAACGGATCAGCCGATTGATGAAGGCAGACCATAATTCACCCGTGAGCGACTCAAAAATCTCTGAGCGTTTGGGCGGGCCATTTGGCCAGCGCGCCAATCGGAGTTACACGCTTCTACCACCGCTCCACGTGTTAATTGTGTTGGCGGCCGGCACCTATTCATTTGGCTATCTACTCGACTTCTCGTGTGTTATGGATGGCTGGGTGGATCCGCAGCGATACATGCACCTGTGCTACTCGGACATCCCTGCACTTTACGCGGATCGTGGATTTATTGAAGGTATCGTCCCGTACCTTCAAGCTGGGTCAAACGGCATCTATTTGGAGTATCCGGTCGGAACCGGGATCTTCATATATATCGCCGCCGCACTTACCGGGTGGGTCACATCTTTGTATCCCGATGGTTACCGAGCATTTTTTGACGTAAACGTAGTGTTGCTGTTTATCCCATTTGTGATCACGGTGATTGCAACCGCGTTAACCCAACCAAGATATCCGTGGCGGGCAGCGATGGTGGTTTTCGCACCCACCATGATCCTTGCGGCAACAATCAACTGGGATCTCATCCCGATTGCCCTCGTTGCGGTCGCATTCTTGGCGTGGTCAAAAGACAAAGCCGTGCTCACGGGAATTTTCCTTGGTCTAGCAATTGCATCCAAATTTTATCCCATTTTCTTACTGGTGGGTTTTGTTCTTTTAGCGTGGCGAGCAAAATCTTGGCGACCCACACTCATCATGATTGTGGCAGCAATTGGGACCTTCCTTGCAATTAACATCCCATTCGCAACCGCACACTTCGAAGGCTGGGCGGCTTTCTACACATTCAATTTCGGTCGAGCAATTGACTTCGGATCTTTCTGGTACGCCATCACCCAAATTGGATTGCCAACAGTTCCTGAGAACCTGCTTAATTTCGCTTCGACCGTAATATTTGCGGTGCTGCTTGTAGCGATAGCGATCCTGGTGAAAAAAGCTCCAACTACGCCAACAATTGCGCAGATCTCATTTCTTATCCTTGCTGCTTTTGTAATCACTAACAAGGTCTATTCACCACAATACGTTCTTTGGCTTGTTCCACTTGCCGTCCTGGCCCGACCCAATTGGCGGGACTTTTTGATCTGGCAGTTTGGCGAAGTTATCTACTTCGCAGCGATCTGGTGGTTTCTGGCCGGCTACGGAATCGATGATGGTAAAACTCTCACCCCGCAGTGGTATGCCGCAGCAACCTTCGTACACATTGCGGCAACTTTGTACTTTGCAATCTGGATTGTTTTCGACATTTCCTCGCGGAATGATCAGTTAACAAAAACAGCGTCAAAACGTGAGGTTGTAAATCGAACCTCAGCGCTCACCTGATCACCCACTTGCGGTAACACGGATTCATTGCTCAACCAGAGCATCGAAACGTGTTGGTGTGGGGGTTCTGCGAACCAACGCTGCTTCCTACCCAGACTAAATGGGGACATGGATCTACCGGCTGCATCGAGGGCACCAACTCCAAATGAAGTAACTCGCTGTCGCAGGGAAGCAGTTGGAGAAGGAGCACTCAAACCAATCCCGTTGGCGGTACCTCCACTCACCACAACCAAGGTGGCATTCTTTCCGGCGCTTCGTTGACGGTAGCCAACCTTCACACCTTCAGAGACCGGGTGCACAGCTAACACCGTGCCCGATGCAGAAAGCGTGGAACGATCACCGAGCCACAATCGAGTTCCTACCCGCATTCGTACAATCAACTCGCTCACACTTTGGCGAATAGTTGAGAGTTCGGCGTCAGTGCAATGGGAAACCCAAATAACAGGGGCTGGGGGCGAGTGACCCTCCCAGACCGCGGTCTCCGCTTCCCACAACCCGGCCCATCGCATGACTTCAACGGCATGTGAATCCGGGGCTGAGCGCTCAATGGGAAGGTGGACCGAAATCCCCTCAATAAAAATCTGCCCGGTGGCAAGTGCGGCTCGAATGTCAGCGTTTCCTAAGGCGCCAATAAGTTCGGGCTCTGCGAAGCCAAAACGAACCATGGAACTGCGGGCCTCAATGATAATGCGGACACCACTGGATCCGGTGACTAATTCATTGAGCGCCTCAAGGCTTGCAACGGTGCGAATAATGCGACCAGAATAAAACTTCTCGCCGATTTCCCACCATTTAGCGGCGGCTCCGGCGTCACGTGGATCAAATGGTTCAAGGACAACAATGTCGCCTTGGGTGACACTGACAACCGACTCAATTTCAAACACGGTTCCCACCGCGATCGTGTCAGCACCAAGTTCCATGGCGGTTGCACCGAGCAATTCCTGGCCGAGTCCGTAACCATTTCCTTTGATTACCGGAACAGGTGAACTACCACTGGCGGTAGTGACTGCATTAACAACAGCGCGCAAGTGAGTGCGCCATTTTTCGCCATTTATGTTGAGGGTGAAAGACACGTGTCAATCATGTCAGGATCACAGCAATCTGCCTCCTAGCCTCGCCGCTGGTAGATCGAAAAAGCGCGAGCCCAAGACTTACGAATCAC
>JAPKAV010000043.1 GCA_028825115.1 Candidatus Nanopelagicales bacterium
CGACCGCGGTCCAAGTCTTCATTTACATCGCGGATGAAGTTTGCTAACTGGAAAGCGACACCTAGGTCCTTTGCGCATTCGTAGGCTTTGGGGTCGGTTGGTTCCAAAATAGGGAGCATCTGCAGTCCAATTACGGCAGCCGACCCATACACATATTCATAAAGATCGTCGAATGTTTGGTATTCGGTGACGGTGAGGTCCATGGTCATGGAATGTAAGAAGGCATCAAAAAGGTCAAGGGGAATATTCCAGCGACGGACAGTATGTACGACAGCACGGCACACCGAATCAGTTGATTTGCCACTTTGGACATCGGCCATAAACGCATCACCCCACGTTTTCAGCCAATCAGCTTTCTCTTGATCGCTCAAAGTTGAATCAAGGTCGTCAACTATTTCGTCGGCGTAGCGAGCGAAGCCGTAGAGAGCGTGAACATAAGGGCGTTTGCCTGGGGGAAGAAGAAGTGTCGCGAGGTAATACGTTTTTCCGTGCTTGGCATTGAGTTCTCGGCACACTTCATAGGATGCAATGAGATCGGGGTCGCTAATACCCGCTTCTTTGTACTCCTTTTCATGCAGGCGATTCACCGAGTGGCTCGTGACCGGTAATTACGGTCTTTGCCGGTGATGCGCTCTGCGGCAAGCCGACCTGAGATCAGCACCATGGGGACACCGACACCAGGCTGCGTGCCTGAACCGGTAAACACTACGTTTTCGCCCCACATGTTGCCGGGTCGGAACGGACCGGTCTGACCAAATGAATGGGCTGACGCGAACGGGGCTCCACGTTCCATGCCGCGGTCGGCCCAATCCTGCGGGGTGGTGATGTTGTCGACTTCGATTGAGTCAGTCAAACCGACGTAGCCGCGTTCCTCCAGCACCCGGTAGCACTCATCTCGGTAACGAGGCCCAATTTCTTTCCAGTCGATTGAGGCATCAAGATTCGGGGTGGGGAACAGAATGTAATAGAGCTCCCTGCCTTCGGGCGACAGGCTCGGATCAGAGAAACTTGAGTTTGTCACCAAGATGCTGGGATCGGTCATCAATTTCTTCTCATCGATCAACTCCGTGAAAACATTCTTCCAAGACTTGCCGAAGTGAATATTGTGATGGGCGATTTGTGAGTACTTCTGGGTGGAACCAGCAATTATGACGAAGGCAGAGGGTGAGTAGTTGAGGCGCTTAACCGACCACGGCTCAGTGCCAATGAGTTCCCGGTAAGCAACGGGAAGGTCGGGGTTGAGGACCACTACATCAGCGTCCATGAATTCACCATCGCTGGTGAGTACTCCCGATGCCCGGCCACCACTGTGAACGACCGATTCCACGGTGGTGTTGTATTTAATGGTGACACCGTGCTTTTCCAATGCGCCCGCCATTGCTTTGGGGACAGCGTGCATCCCGCCTTTTGGGAAGAAGACTCCGGCAACAGAATCCATATACGCGATCACGGCATAAATTGCCAGCGCGTCGTAGGGGGAGAGGCCGGCGTACATTGCTTGGAAGGAATAGATCCGCTCGGTGCGGGGGTCTTTCATGTATTGACGTACTTTTGGCGTCAGCTTGCGAAAACCACCAATGGCGAAAAGTTTCGCGAGATTGGGAGTGAGCAGGTCTAGGGGTGAATCAATATTGCGGTCAATGAAGTCTGACATCTCGTACTTGTACAGTTTGGAAACAAAGTCAACATATTTGCGAAAGCCTTGGGCTTCTTCGTCACTGATTACTTCTGAGATTTCTTGGGCCATTTGATCAACGTCGCTGAACACATTCAGGATTGATCCATCGGCGTAAAAAGCGCGGTACAGGGGCGAAACTGGCTCAAGGGTGAGCCAGTCGTTCATATTTTCACCCAGCGAATCAAAGCAGTCGGCGATCAAGTCGGGCATGGTCAAAACACTTGGACCCGTGTCGGCGTGGTACGTGCCGCTCTCTGACTTCATTTCGATGCGTCCGGCTCGGCCACCGGGGATCGCTTCTCGCTCGACAATGGTGACAGTTCGCCCGGCGCCGGCCAATCGCATTGCCGCGGAGAGACCGGCGAGACCGGCGCCCACAACGATTATGTTCTCGGTCGGGCCAGAGACAGTTCGCTGGGTCGGAAGTAGGCGAGACACAAATGAGTTCAACATTTTTCTATAGATTCCTTTGAACGGCGTTGTGGGCAAGCTCGGTGAGTGAGATCACCGCAGCGGGGTCAAGTGGTGCGTGCTCTAGAGCCGCAATTGATTGCTTGAGCAGGTCGGCAATCAAGTTTTCGGTGAAGTCAAGGGACCCCGTGTTGCGAATAATTGCCCGCAACGTGTCAATCCCGTCGAGGTCGAGATGTGCGTCACCGAGGAGTTCGTGAATTGAGCGCAGTTGGCTCGGATCGGCCCGCTCAGTTGCAATAGCGATCAGCACGGTTCTTTTGCCCTCTCGGAGATCGTCGCCCGCTGGCTTGCCAGTAACTTTGGGGTCACCGAATACGCCGAGAATGTCGTCGCGCAATTGGAATGCTTCACCCAGTGGTAGGCCATAGCCGCTATAGGCGTCAAAAACTTCAGGCGGGGCGAGTGCCAGAGCGGCACCGATGTGCAGTGGACGCTCAATGGTGTATTTCGCGGACTTGTATCGAACTACGCGCAATGCTCGCTCCACCGAGCCACCACCACGAGCCTGTTCGAGTAAATCCAGGTACTGACCGGCCATCAGCTCTGTGCGCATTTCGTTGTAGACATTTTTCGCAGCATCGAGATTCTGTGCGGGTAGTCCACTGGTGAGCAAGAGTTGATCAGCCCACGACAAGCACAAATCGCCCACGAGGATCGCGGCACCCTCACCGAATCGATCCGGGTTCCCCTGCCATTGGCTTGCTCGGTGCAGGCTGGCGAATTGGCGGTGCGCAGCCGGTAGCCCGCGCCGGGTGTCAGAGCCATCCATTACGTCGTCGTGAATCAGGGCGCACGCCTGCAGGAATTCAAGGGAACTCGCCGCGGTGATAACGCCTTCACGGTGCTGCGAGTCGCCAAAGGCCGCACTCCAACCCCAGTAACAAAATAGGGGGCGGAGCCGTTTGCCACCATTGAGCAGGGACGTAACACTGTCCCACAACGGCAAGGTGTCCTCGTAGATTGACTCAAGAATTGGCTTTTGCTCGGCTAAAAACTGATCCAGACTAGCTTGGATCCGTGGGCGAATGTCCGTGGCGACGGAACCGCCTTTGACCTCATTACTCACCCGTCTAGCCTATTACCTTCGTGTACTTGGCACCCACCGACGAGCATCTGCTGCATTGATCGGTGGGCCACAGAAACCACCTTTGTAACACGCGCAAGATACCTTTACCTCAGGGAAAGCGGCAGTCACCAGATTGGCGGGGCGTTTACGACCGGTGGGGAGGGGCGCACATGACACTTGAGTCTTTGGCTCTGGCCACGCTCGTGGGCGCCTTAATCGTGTTGATTGCCATCTTTGCGGTTCGATTTGCCGGCAAACTAGGGGTCCCTGGTCTGCTGCTCTACCTAATCCTCGGCATGGTTTTAGGCGCCACGATCCCGGCGCTGTCCCTTGATGACGCGACGCTGGCAACAGTCCTGGGCTACTCGGCATTGGTGTTGATTTTGGCCCACGGCGGATTAACAACCAGGGTTGATCAATTGCGCCCGGTGCTGGCACCATCGCTGGCCTTGGCTTCCGTGGGAATCGCGGTAAGTATTGCCGTAGTGGCGTTGCCCCTGATTTTCATTTTTGATTTCGACCCACAGTTGGCGGTGGTTCTGGGAACGGTGCTCGCCGCGACCGATGCCGCGGCAGTTTTTTCAGTATTGCGTCGGATGAGAGTCACCGAAAAAGTTCGTACGCTTTTAGAAGCTGAAGCAGGGTTTAACGATGCACCCGTTGTGGTGATTGTCAGTATCGTGGCAAGTGGCGCCTGGGAACAGACGGCCGCATGGACGATTCCGTTTCTGGTTGTCGCTGAAATTATTGGAGGAGCCGCAGTAGGAATCGCAGTCGGCTACCTGGGCCGCTTTATTTTGCCCCGATTGGCATTACCGGGAGTCGGCTTGTATCCGATTGCCGCATTAGCCCTGATCGTGTTTTCGTACGGGGCGGCTTCGGTGCTGCATTCATCGGGGTTCATGGCCGTGTACATCTCGGCGATCCTGATCGGCTCTGCAAAGCAGCTTCCACACCGAAGGTCAATTCTAGGCTTTTCCGACGGCCTTTCCTGGATTGCTGAAATCGGGCTCTTCGTGATGCTGGGTTTGTTGGCCGATATCGGCCGTTTGCCAGAGGCGATTCCACTCGCGGTGGGATCTGTACTCCTGCTCATTTTTGTCGCCAGACCCTTGGCCGCCATCGTGTCACTCTTACCATTTCGCATGGGTGCCAGAACAATTGCTTTTGTTTCTGTTGCCGGATTGCGGGGAGCGGTACCGATTGTTTTTGCCGCCATCCCGTTGGGATTTGACGTCCCAGGGGCCGAACTGATTTTTGATGCCACCCTGATCGCGGTGCTGCTCCTGCTACTGATTCACACACCATTTATTCCAGCGATGGGTCGCAAAATCGGAGTGTGTTTACCCGACCAGGTGCGGGAACTAGAAGTGGAGAGCGCTCCGCTGGACGTAATGTCAGCGACAGTGTTGGGAGTTGACGTACCAAAAGGATCGGCGCTGGTCGGGGTCTTCGTCATGGAGATGGGTTTACCCACAGGCGCCTCGGTGTCACTCGTGATTCGTGGTGGCGCCGCAGAAGTGCCCAATGAGCACACCAGGATCCGGGCTGAAGATCAATTGGTGATCGTGGCAACACTTGAAGTGCAAGCACGTGCTGAGGAACGGATCCGGGCGCTCTCAACCGGTGGGCGGTTGGCGCGCTGGTACGGCTCTATGGGCTCGGCTTTTCCGCCCGACCAATAAGTTCTGCGGTGATCTCGGCACCCATGCCCACCAGGGGTAGTCCGCCACCTGGATGGCTGGACCCACCCACCAAATAAAGACCGGGAATATTTGATTGATTGGCCGGTCGAGTGAACGCGGCGCGAGGACCGTTGCTTGAGGCTCCGTAGATGCTTCCCCCTGGAGCCATGGCGTCGCGTTCAAGGTCGGCCGGGGTTCGAATTTCCTGCCACTTAACCCGAGAGCGGATATCGGTTCCGCGGGCGGCCAAAATATCAAGGATCTGCTGTGCATATTGCTCTTTGCACCCAGGGGCGTTCCAATTGAACCCATTGCTTCCACTGGAATCATGTCGAGGCGCGTTAACCAAAATGAACCACGATTCACAATTCTGTGATGGTCGCATCTGCGGATCGTCGGGCACGCAGGCGTAGATCGCCGGGTCATTGGGCGGGGTCGGCGCCTTTCCAAAGATTGCGTCAAACTCGGCGTTGTAGTTTTCCGGGAACCACACATTGTGATGTGCGATGCCGGCCGTGTTTCCATCAAGCGCCAGCAGTAAAACGAACCCCGCGAGAGAGGGTGAATCGGTAACTTCAGGCGTCAGCTTTTGATCCAGTTGTGACAGTAAGTCATTTGTCAACGTTGCATCGGAGTTAGAAACCACAATGTCTGCGGCAATAAATTCGCCGGTATCGAGGCGAACGCCTGAAACACTGCCATCCTGGGTATCAATTTTCGTGACGGTTACACCGACTCGAATGTCAACCCCGCGCTCAGTGCAACGCTTCTCAAGAGCCTTGGCCAGCGAGCCCAATCCGCCACCTAAATGCCAAGCACCAAAAACTTGTTCAATGTAAGGAATCGTTGCCAATACCGCGGGCGCTCGCCGCGGATCAGAACCCGTGTAGGTGGCGTAGCGATCAACGATCATGATCATCCGTGGGTCTGTAAAATATTTTCGAGCAAGTGTGCGCAGTGAGGTAAATGGCGCAATCGATTTGATGTCCCGTACTTTTGCAAGAGGGATGAGTGACTTCCAGCCTTTAAGTGGTGACTGCAGAAATGGGCCACGGGTGAGGCGCCACATCTGCGCGCCACGCCCAGTGAACTCGCGCCACTGGGCTTCGACCTGAGTGCCAAATGCGTCACCAAAAGCCGTGGCGCACTTGGCCGGATCAACTCCTGGAAGGGTCACCTCGCTTCCGTCTGAAAAAACATAACGGAATGCTGGATCGAGTTCTTGTAGGTCCACGCTTTGCTCGAGGCTTTTACCGGTTTTAAGAAAAAGATCTCGGTACACGGCAGGAAGGGTAAACAGGCTGGGTCCGGTGTCGAATGCGAACCCTTCGCGCTCGTAGGTGAAGAGTTTTCCGCCCACCCGATCAGCATGCTCCAAAAGGGTGACCTGGTGGCCTTTGACACTCAACCGCGCGGCAACCGCTAGCCCACCCACGCCACCTCCAATCACTACGACGTGCGAGGCGCTTGATTCACTCATGTGGGGCACTTGTTGTCACAGCGCGCCCTTTCCAGCTGTTTTTCCCCCGTACGTGTCGGGACCAGCTCATTGCATTAAGGCCAATAAAGGTGGCAATTGATACTGGGTGAGCAAATGAATCAGGGAGTGGTCGGGATCCGGTATGGGCGGCGACCATGGCACGACTCGCGACGCCGGAAAGGTAACCGAGAGTTCCAAGTACACGATGAGATTTTTTCGGTGACGTTGCCGCGACAAGTGGGGGAAGTAGGTAAGTGAATGCAAGAAGCGAGTTCACGGCAACCGACCCCACCGGGGAACCGAAGGCGTTCCACAGAGATTTGGTGTAGCCGTTCACGAGTGAATCTGGCTCCTCATACATGCGGCAATGTGCCAAGTCACTGCCGTTGACAGTTGCGCATTGATAGCCACTTAACTTTAGAGAGCGCATAAGTGCGATGTCTTCAAGCACCTCGCCTTTAACCTTGGCATGGCCACCGGACGTGGAGTACGCGAGTGAATCAAAAATCAGGAACTGCCCATTCGCCGCCGAAAGTGATGGACGCAGGGAAGTTTCGGCAATCCCCAGTGGCATGGTGGCAACCCAGGACCAAGTCACGAGTGGCTGCACAAGCCGCTCAATTGAAGTGTCAGCCAACTGCTGGGGATATGGCGCGACCAAACCAAAGTTTTTGTCTCTGAGCAAATTCACGCAGGCGGCAATCGCCGTCGGCTCAAGGATCACATCTGCGTCCACAAAAACCAGCACGCTTCCGGTCGACGCCTGCGCAAGCAGGTGACACGCATGTGGTTTTCCCAACCAACCATCCGGTGGATTCATGCCGTTAGTCAAGAGAGTGACCTGAGGATCATGTTCAGATATGTGTCGAACAATTGCGGCCGTGGAGTCAGATGACTGGTCATCGAGAATAATTATTTCACAATCGGACACACCAATTTGGTTCCGAACACTTTCGATTGTAAGTGCGATGTGACCCTCTTCATTGCGAGCCGGGATCAGAACACTCACTTTTTCACGGATCAGCTCACCGCTCCAACTCGGTGCCCGCAATTTAGCGAGATTAAATGCAGTGTGTGCGGTGACGGCAATGGAAAGTGCACTCGCCAAAGGGAGAACTACCACTGAGGCTGACTCCAGATTCGCCAGACCCAGGGGAAGATCACCAGACCCATTGCAATTCCACCCCACAGCGCAACCCCGATTTGGCCGAAGAAGATTGCGGCTGCAATCACATTGGAGACGTAAATCCAGATAAGTAACGTATTCGGGACCGTGTCGTTGGCAACTTTGCGGGGGAGCAGATTCAACGCAAAAGCCAGAACAATGGCACCGAGTAGCCAGCCAAGGAAGTTCTGCATCGGGATGTCCGGAATTCCGGGAAGTACCCAACCGAGATCATTCCACTTCCAGTAACCCTCACCAACCATCATGGGATCTAGGAACAGGTCCCATGATGCGAGCAGCCAACCGCCAATAAGTGCGGTCGTTAGCGGAGTGGCAGCCATTCGCTGGGTTGCCATCATTACCGGATACGCCATCATGGACCAGGCCATAGGAATGAGAATGGGTACACCTCGCAAAGTGGCGCCGAGTGTGTCGGAATAGGTGTAGTCACCGAACGGGAATGCGGTGCTGGTGCCAAGAACCTCGATGAGCCAACCAAAAACCAAGGTGATGCTAAAAAACGACAGGGTCCAAGCGAGTCCACGGAGCAAGAATGCGTGGCTCACACTGGCGAGGAAAAAAGTTGTCACCGTGATTACCGTGAGTACCGTGCGAAACTCTCCTGACGCCAAAATCCACAAAATCTGGCCGAAAATGGTCGTACCGGTAAATACCCAAGGAAGAAAACCAACCCAATTGGAACGATTGCCGCCACTTGCTGAGTGGGGCCCGTTGTATACCCGCACGCTCATGACCCCAAGCATACGAGAAAACTGTTGGAACAACCGAAGTGGTGTGGCTACAATTTACCCGACCCGACATGGGGGCAAGGTCTCACTCCCAGACCGGGATAAGCCACAGAATAGGCGGAGCGTGTGCGAGCAACCCACATCAACACTGGCGAAAAATACGTGCGGGCGGGAAAAATTACTATTGATGCCCCGGCAAACAGTATTTTTGCGTATCTGAGCGATCCGCGCAAACACGTTGACTTTGACGGTTCCGGCACGGTGAAAGGAAATGTTCGCGGCCCAGATGTGCTTGAACTTGATTCCAAGTTCGGTATTGACATGCACTGGGTTGTCAATTATCGAATAAAAAACACTGTCAAAGAATTTGAACAGGATCGCCAGATTGCTTGGTGTCATCCCGGTCATCACCGTTGGCGCTACCAACTTATTGCAATCAATGACCATCAAACAGAGGTAGTCGAGACTTTTGACGGATCAACTTCGCGCTTCCCGCCCGCATTGAAGTTGATAAATGCCTATGACAATAATGAAAAAGCGATCTTAAAAACGCTGGTGCGATTAAAAGCACTCGTTGAGAGTGAACAATTAGGTTGAGTGGGAGCGCTTTATCTCCCGGGACATTGCAATATAAAACTTTTCTGGATTCTTTCGGCTTGGCAGTGGATCGGTGAACGCGGTAAATCCGGCGCGCGCATAGGCAGTCCGCGCTCTTGATACTCTATGCACCGAATTGATGAGCGATCCATCAGTGAGAATTCAAATAGTGGAGCGTCTTAACGAACTCGCTAACACGATTGTTAACGCCGATAGCATCGTCCAAAATTCGATTAACGAAATTGGCGCTCTTGAGTCAGGCATGCAGGCAAGTAAGAAGATGGCTGATGAATTGCGATTTGCACGCTCAGGTCGTACCAGTCTGATCCGTGGTCACAAGGGCTCGGCGCTTGATCCCCACGAGGTCTCAAGCAAGGCAAAATCTTTTGCCCATTTACTCGCGTCAAGTAAGTCGGTGACCACAGGAGCACCGACAATTTACTAGCCCTAGAAGTTTCTGACATTCGGGTGGGCTTGCCCGAAGGTACAAAATGGCACGAGATAAAACAGGCACTCATGTTTGATAGGCCGGAGCGCGAGTTTATTGATGTGAACTGGAGTGCTGGCCCTTACCGTGGGTTCGGTGACGGCGGTAACCTTCAGAACGCACTACGCCTGCCGGTTAAAGCACCGAACGTAGGTTGGCCACTGGCAGCAATGCCAAAGTCTGTTTCTAAGTTGATCTTGAGCGACGATGTTTTGTACAGGGTCGAGGGCACACCATGGCTGTTATCGTGAAGCGCGGATATACCGACGCTGATATTGCTGTTGCTCGCCCCTACGTTGCTGTCAGGTCTGAAGTAAAGATAACAAGGCTTGATTCGAATGGCCGACCCCACCTCGCAAATAATTTGTCAATTGATGATGCTGCGCGTTTGCTCGCGGTTGGTTCATTCCGATCATACGGCCCAAATAAAAGGAGTTACTAATAACAAGTTCTGACGAGACTGCTCATATGCATAAAGTGTTTGAGGCGATGGCTGAGACTGAGAGCCTGCAAAACAAAGTCAAATCAGCACCTGAAGGCGAGCCTGAAGTGATTCCTGTGGATTACTTCACTCGCTTACTTAACACCCGCACAATCTAGGTAACGCAGGTATCGGTGTCATCACTCACGGCTGAGGGTGTTGGCACTGGTGCCCCCTGGCTTCTCGGTGAGTTCCTATGGTGAATACTTTTTCGGTAGACGCTTTTCCGGTAGAGCCATCTTTGGTAGGCCAGTGTTATTTTCTTTGATTGGATGTGACGCAGACGCCATCTTTGGACGCTGTACGTATCCGGGCCCGGCCGTCCCTGAACTTTTGTACACCTTTAGCTTATTGGCTTCTTTTTCGAGACCGTCAAACTGATCGCCCGAGAATTTGTTCTGGGACATTTGGCTCCTCTTATTCTGAAATTAGCGTTTATTAGTTAATGGAAGCGGACAAGGAATCTGATGCTGGAGTTATAAACAAAATTATAAAGAACCTAGACCCCGCCTCTAAATATCGGGCGGGGCGGTGAGAGGGCCAGGGGGAAGACTGCGGGGCTGTGCGGGACTCGGACGCCGGGATAACCTGTGGATAACTTAGTTGGGTCACTCCCAACGGGATATAGCCTCTCACATTTCTACAGGCGCTGCCGAGGGCATCAGAGGGCTTACCTAAAAAACGTCCACCGCTTGGACCGCTACCCAGCACACTCCTCGACACCAGAGGTCACGTGGTTTTTAGTCGAAGTGCCTTGTTCGTTTTGTTAGAACCAACACCAATCAGTCCCGGGTCACCTTCATCACACTCCACTATATTTTTTGCGCGGCACGGCCCCATTTCTATCCCATAGTAATACGTGCCTTTGCGGCCAAGTTCAACGTTAATGGTGAACTCACCGTTTTTACGAATGGCCGTGCATGCAGCCTCAAGGACCTGTGAGGGCCAGCCATAGGTCTCTGGTTTAGTCCGATATCGAGTAAGGCACACAATTTTTTCGCCCCTCGTCCAACTCTCGAGATTCTTACGGGCACTTTTACTGAGATTTCCTGTGAAAGTGGCAGTCTCGCCCGAAGGCACTTTCTTGGCATTGACTTTCATGCACGCATAATCTTTATTGGCGACGCCATCTTTTGAACACACTGATTTACTTGGCTTCGGCAGGTCAACAGCTTGGGCAATAGACGGAACCGCAAACGGCACCAGAAGAGCCGCCGTTGCAACGCCAATTATTGTGTTAGTCAATGCATTTATACCGCCAGTGTCACACACCGCACACCCCTGACTTACACAGGTTCCGAGGGCTTCCCAACGTCTTACCGGTGCGTGATTCTGCCTAACGGTAATCGAGCGAGTCGCATTGGGGATCGGCATATTCAAAACGATTTCTCACCTTCACCGGATAGCGCATGAACCGGGGCGCAAAACCGTGCACTAAACCCAGGAAACCTAAACCGGTACCACGGAAGTCACAGGCGAGGCACACGCACTACTAGAGCAAGTCATTCGCAGTAATTTGCTGTGAATGGACCAGGCAAATTGATACCAGTGATCATTTTTAGGCCAGAATTAATATCTTCGCTAACTAGAGCAAGGCCGAAGATGAGAGCAAAAAGAACTGAGAAGGCAAGAATCGTTGGCCCCCATGCAATCGAAGCCTTTTTCTTCGGAGTCTCCTTTAGCGTGTCTGCCTCAGGAAGCGCTGTTGCCTTCGGGTTAAATAACGCCGCCCCGCATTTGGCACAGAACCCTACGTCTTCAGCCCGGAGCCAGACCTGCCCACACTTCGCACAAGTAACTGATGCCATTTGAATTCTCCATTACTGTCGATGCTTAATGGTACAGCGAAGGCCGTTAATCGGCGTCAAAGTGTGTGGGTTCTTTCCACATTATTTGTACACGCTCACCGTCAAGACGCTGTTGGTACTTCTCGGCTGGTGGAGCCACAATGACGGCCTCAATCGCCTGTTGTGCCACAGAGTGCAGGGCTGTGGGTTAGTACCTCAGCGAAGGTCTCACCTGCCTTTTCATAGTGCTCCACCAGTTTGCTAGGCAGTGCGAGTAACTGCTGCTTGAATCCCCAGAGTGTGTTGGCTAACTCGCTGATTTGGTCTGGTGCAGCGGTGGCAAACTCGCTAGCGATGCTTTCAATTTGCAGGCTCAAGGTTTCTCTTTGAATCACCGTGGCAGGTTCCTCTTCCGACACTAACTTCGTCACCGGCAAATGACCCAGAGGTTGAAGTTGCTCGATTACGAACGCGTCAAGTCGAGCAGCAACAACGGTAACCGGCAACGGACAAGTGAACCGTGTCTTGCTTGAGCACCGGTACTGGGAAGCACGACCTTCTTTGGTTTTGTAGGTGTCCCGCGACATTAAAGCGTTGCAGGAACCGCAAAGGGCTATCCCAGCGAGCATTAGTTGCTCACCAGAAGTACCAACTTTGCGTGTCACATCTCGTGAACCAATAACCTTTTGAAGTTCACGCCACGTTACGAGTGGAATTATTTCGGTGTCTGAATCGTGAAACACTTTGCCTTGCTCATTGAGTTGAATTTCGCCTTCGTAGTGCCTTAGTCCAGCCAGTGTGGGGTTCATCAGCAGTCTTCTGAGGGTGCTTCCGTTCCAAGGGTTGCCGCGCTTTGAAGTGGCTCCTGCTTCGTTCATGGTGACTGCGGCTGCACTAATACTGGAGCCATCCATCACCGCTTTTACAGCGTCAAGGATTAAGT
>JAPKAV010000129.1 GCA_028825115.1 Candidatus Nanopelagicales bacterium
ATTCAATCCACTTGCCAAATGGCTCCGACTTGGGTGAACTAGCGTCGTGAGCGCAACACCCCAACCAGTTGAGCGGGCTACCCGCCTTGCCCTTGCGAGCGGCCAGGTAGTCCAAGAAGTCGGATACGACTCCGATTGCGATATCGATCTGCGTGCAGGAGTCGTTGAGATTATTGGTATGGACCTCGTTGATCTGGATTACGACGACGTGGTTGACGCCGCCCTTCTCTGGTTCCGTGAGGACGACGGCGACCTGACCGACGCACTCGTTGACGCAATTACCCCGCTGGCAGACCAAGGCGTTGTGTGGCTGCTGACCCCTAAGCCAGGACGCGAAGGTCACATTGAGCCCGAAGACATCGCTGAGGCCGCCCAAACCGCAGGCTTACGCCAGACGAGCACAATCAGCGCTGGCGAGAATTGGCAGGGCACCCAGTTGGTTCCACCCCGCGCTAAGCGTTAATCTTGACCGCATGACACCTGGTATCGGCGATCGCGCCCCGGAATTCACGCTGTCCAATCAATATGGAGTGAACGTTTCCCTCTCCGATTTTCGTGGGAAAAAAAATGTGGTGATCATGTTTTACCCATTTGCTTTCTCTGGGCTCTGCACCGGGGAACTATGTACGATTCGTGATCGCGGCAGCGATTTCATTAACGAGAACACGGAATTCTTAAGTATCTCCTGTGATCCGGTCCACAGTTTGAAAGCCTACTCCGAGCAGGAGAGTTTCACCCACAGTCTTCTCAGCGATTTTTACCCTCATGGTGCTGTCGCCGATGAGTATGGAGCATTGTTTGAAGACAAGGGGTTCGCGACTCGGGCCACCTTCGTCATTGACAAAGAGGGTTTTGTTTGCTGGGCGGTAATTAACGGACCAGGTGAACAGCGCAATGCGGACGAATACGCGGCGGCATTGGCCGAACTCGTCTAACTTTTTTCTGGGGTCGGTTTCACAGGCCCAGTGTCGTCGCTTTGGTGAGTAGTTGCCTTATTGATTTCATTCACGTGCGACACGATTCCGCCAATGAGTGCGATCTGCGCGGTCATATCGGCCCCCCGCACCGCCTGGTGGGCGGCGGTAACCCCAATATTCTGCGTCGGGTCATCGGTGGCCAAATTGTTGGCCGCCATCTCTAGTAGGTCGGCGAGCGGGGAAAGCGCAGCCGAAGGAATTTGAGTGTTCAGATTCGAGCGGGTTGCACTGCGAAGATCGTTGGCAATATTGAGCACCCGAGCGCTCATTATTTGATTGGATCGCAGCAACTCTTTGAGCAAACTTAAATCAACGCTGTTAGTCCGTGGGCTCCACTTGGAATGCTTGGCCAAGTCTTCGTATTGCACAGAGAGCCCCAAAACTTGATTGCGCAGTTCAACCGCCTGCTCATGCCAAGCCGTTGCATTTTGGGTGTTTGGCTCACCTCGCAGGTCACTTGCAATTCGGGCCAGTACTTCGGCCAATTGAATTTGAACCGCAGCCAAACCAGCCGCAAGTTTTTGCGTCTCTCGAGTGGGCGAGGCGAGAAAGGAGGCAACAAGTGCAAACAAGGCGCCAATCACGACGCCGGTGAATCGTTCTAAAGCCAACTCGGTGGTCAGGTGCGAGCCAACAACCAGAATCACCGTGACTGCCAAACTGGCAGCCACTGCGGGGGATTCATGTGGAATGCTGAACTGCATTACACGGGCCATAAAAAAACTCAAAGCAACCAAAAGCAGGATCACTACTGCTCCACTGCCAATAATTGAGACAATGGCAAGAGCCGCAGCTGCACCCGCCAGCGCGCCGAGCAACTGAAGGAATATTTCGTTAGTTGCGTGGTGGAAAGTTACCCGAGTTGCTACTACGGCGGTAATTGCCGCAGGTAAGGGGGCAGCGTATGCAATAGCGTCGCTCACCAAGTAAGCAAAAAATGCGGCAAGGGATGTGAACACGGTTAACCGAAAATACGCGGTGGGCTT
This sequence comes from Candidatus Nanopelagicales bacterium, assembly GCA_028825115.1. Taxonomy (GTDB): domain Bacteria; phylum Actinomycetota; class Actinomycetes; order S36-B12; family S36-B12; genus UBA4592. The sequence continues at coordinate 1,964 of JAPKAV010000129.1, forward strand.
AAATCGCTGTGAGTTCACGTCCGCAGTATCGCAGGGCAATTAGCAATGATGCTTCAAGCGCTACCAAGTCAAGGTCCGGGTGGCGAGCAGTTGTGCTTCACCGTTGTCATGGGTGACGTGGATCGTGGGGATCTTTTCGAGGCCTACCAGGTTTTTCACGTCAGTCAATAGCCGCATCCGGGTCGGTGAATCTAAAGCGCTGTAGGGCTCATCTAACAGAAGTACCGCAGGTTTTGCTGCGATCGCGCGCGCCAGCGCAATCCGACCGGCTTGCCCCCCGGAGAGTTCCCAAGTCTTCTGATCGACAATATCGCCCAGCCCCACCCAGTCGAGTAGTTCCCGGGAGCGGGCGCGCGCTACATCTCGTGATTGGCCACTCGCCCGAAGTGAGTAGCCGATATTGTCGAGCAAAGATAAGTGTGGAAAGAGCAGCGGATCTTGAAAGACTAATCCGATATTTCGCTTGTGGATAGGTACGCCATTGAGGCACCGATCACCCGAATATATTTCCCCTTTCAAGGCAGGGGTGACCCCAGCAAGAGTGCTTAACAGAGTGGATTTTCCACAGCCACTTTCACCTACAACCACCAATATTTCCCCGGGGCCAACCTCAAAATTTAACGGTTGTGTGAGTGGGGTTTCGTAGC
>JAPKAV010000130.1 GCA_028825115.1 Candidatus Nanopelagicales bacterium
CTTGGGAAAGCATCCTCGACGAAGTGATGTTCACAATAGGTCCGGTCTTAGCCGTAGCCCTCGCTTTCAACGTGAGTTTCGCAAGTCCGATTCTGGTGGGCGCCGTCATTACGCTTGTTGGTTCACTGCTACTGGCAGGACTTAGTGAATCGGCACCACCACCAGCCCCCCGAAACGAACACGAAGGACAAGGATCGGCAATTCGTTCTCCAGGCATGATCGCAACCGTTTTTGTGGCGTTGGGGCTAGGCACGCTCTTCGGCACCATGGACGTTTCGGTTGTGGCATTTATGCAAGAAGCGGGGGTCCCCCAGTTGGCCGGACTCCCATTGGCGCTTTTTGCGTTGTGTTCAATGATCGGCGGTTTTGTCTATGGAAGCCGTCACTTCCAGGCGCCTCTTTCCCGCCAGTTGACGTATACGACGCTGATCACCATGGTTGTGGTCCTGCCCCTACCATTTATTGGTTCAGCCCCAGTGCTCATTGCGGCCATCGCAATTTCGGGTTTTGCGGTTGCCCCCACGCTAATTGTGACTTTCTCACTTGCGCAAAGACTCACACCGGCAAGGCTGCTCACTGAGGGCCTTACCTGGACCAACTCCGGTCTCGCTGCAGGCTTCGCGCTCGGAGCCTCGTTTAGCGGCTTCCTCGTAGATCGATTCGGGACTGAAGTCGCATTTGGTCTCGCCTTAACTGGATCTGCGGTTGGCTTGGCCAGCGTCCTATTCGCCCGAAATAGCTGGAACCGGGCCATTGCCCTCCGTGGAACTGAACCCACCCATGCAGCACCGATTACGTTGAATCAGGATCCAATACCAGGGCCAGCCCCCGGCGCGTTCATGGATAACAGGGACAGCGAGTAAGTTAGTCTGTGAGAATCGTTAAGTTCTAGCCTAAGGAGCACCCCTTTGAATCCCCTGAGTCCACGTGAGATTCAACAGCGGGTTCGCGCTGGTGAATCTCCCGAATTCGTGGCGCAGGAGACCGGCTGGGACTTGGGGCGAGTAAATCGTTATGCGGAGCCACCGGTTCGTGAGCGTGCATACGTGGCCGAATGCGCAAGCCAAGTCAAGATTCAACAATCTCGGGGCAGTGCGACCCTTGCAGAGGTGGTTGGCGACTCCCTGGGAATCACGGCCGAACAATTGGATTGGGATAGCGCTCACATAAATGGTCAATGGCTGGTTGAACTCAAGCCGCACCCAAGTGCACAGTCGCCCACCGAAAGTGCCCAGTGGTCATACGAGCCCTCAGGTAAGTCGGTCAATCCACTAAATACGCTGGCCCGAACCCTGATGGGCCTGGACCCCGCGCGTGAGGCCGGAATTGGTTCTGCGGTGGAGTCAACGATTATCGTCGACACGACTGGGGCACAACTTCAACCTCGAGGAGAAAAGGTTGCGCAGCAAACACACACGGCTACTGTCAAGCTCGCGGCGGTTCCCGAGCTGGAGTCTGAAATGCTCGAGCTGATTAACTTGGAAGAATTGCCAGAACCCGAGATAGCGTCAACGTCTCCCGCGCCGGCAAAAAAAGTGCGCAAAGGCCGCGCCAAAGTCCCCAGCTGGGACGAAATCCTCTTTGGTAATAATTCCACTGAGGAATAACTTTACCCGTTGGGTTAGCGGTCACTCCGCGTCAAATGGAAGTGGCTCACGGGACAAGTGAGCATTGTTTGCGCGCTTTGACGTGAGTTGGGCCCGATAATGGCGCCGACATAACACCTCGTAGGAGACTTCGGTGCTACTGCTGACGTCTCCCACCATTACCTGATCACCGTCGGTAGTCATTTCCCCGTTAATCGTGCGCGCGTTATGCAGGGCCCTGCTCCCGCACCAACACAGCGCTTCCACTTGCAGGTATTGCACCCGGTCGGCAAGCTCCAATAGTCGAGCTGAGCCGGGAAAGAGTTTCGTTCGAAAGTCAGTCAAGATCCCGAATGCGAACACATCTATTGCCAGTTCATCAACCAGCTGCGCAATTTCCTCAACCTGTTCGGGCGTGTAAAACTGTGCTTCGTCACAAATTAAATAGTCGATCCGATGCCCAGTAGAGAGTCGGTCCACAACGAACCTACGCAAATTTAGCCCGTCGCTCACCTCGATTGCGGGAACCTCGAGGCCGAGCCTACTCGAAAGCACGGATTCTCCGGCTCGGTCAAACTTTGTAAAGACCAGGCCAGACCTTCCGCGGCTCGCATGGTTGTGGTCAGTTTGCAGAGCCAGCGTCGATTTTCCGCAATCCATGGTTCCCACGTAATAGATGAGTTCAGCCACTGCTACATAATTCCATGTCTCACCCAGCTGTCGCTATCTGGCCTTGCCGACCACCAATATTAGGCGTTAGCCCCCGAGTGGAAAACTCTAAACGGGATGCGCATCTCACCCATCGACATCGACCCATGTTGGCCGAGAAATGAACTGGAACGCGAATCCGAGGTACTGGCCAGCAGCGCGTCGCTGCGGGCAATCACCATAAAGTCACCCAATCTTTCTGAAAAATCTGGATTCAAGTAGGGAAAATATCCATCCTCTGCGAGATCCACCCGAGTTACCACGTCAAAATCTTGTCCGAGTACATCTCGCCATCGGGCCGCGACATCTG
>JAPKAV010000131.1 GCA_028825115.1 Candidatus Nanopelagicales bacterium
GTGTCGTGTTGACCAATGCGGTTCCCAGCTACGCACCCGGCATGCAATTGATTTCCACTTCAGCAATCGGTGTTCATGAACGTAACCTCGATCTTGTGGCCCGACTGAGCACAATGCACGATACGGACGCCTCCTCGTGGGAGTTAGTTGGCCATTACCCAATTCAACACGCACTTCCCGTCATGACTCCCCCGCACGATTTTAACCCGCCCGCAGTTTCCGATGGGATATTTCTGGCGGGGGATTACCTCTCCAGTTCCAGTATCCAAGGAGCGATGGTCAGCGGTCGACGCGCGGCTGACACCGTTCTCTCCGAGAGCATCGGTAAAGGAGCTTCACATGCTGGAAATTGAATTGCTCGGTACCGAAATTGACTACCAGCAGGCTTGGGACTACCAAAAAAAGGTTCACGCCGAAGTCGTTTCAGGTGCCCGAGGAGACACGATCCTGATTCTGGAGCACTCTTCCGTGTACACAGCGGGCAAACGCACAGAAATACATGAGCGACCAACATCAGATGTGCCGGTAGTCGATGTCGATCGCGGCGGGAAAATCACTTGGCATGGCCCCGGTCAAATTGTCGGGTACCCAATTCTTCGACTCGGTGATCCCATGGACGTTGTCGCCCACGTGCGCCGAATCGAGGAAATGTTGATGCGCGTGTGTAGTGAATTTGGGGTAGTTTCCGAACAGGTTGACGGACGCAGTGGCGTCTGGGTCACTCACCCAACACCTGCGCGCAAGATTGCCGCCATTGGGATTCGAGTTTCCCAAGGCGTCACCCTGCACGGGTTCGCCCTCAACTGCAATAACTCACTCGATGCCTACCACAGCATCGTTCCTTGCGGAATTACCGATGCCACCGTCACCACGCTCAATCTAGAATCGCATCGTGAAGTCACCCCTAGTACAGTACTCCCCATCTTGCAGAGCCATCTTCGCGAACTCACTCCCATTGGAGGAAATGCCCCATGACAACCGATGCTGCATTTACTGGAACCACCGTTGAAGGTCGCAAACTCCTGAGGATTGAAGCCCGCAATGCTGAGGTTCCCATCGAAAGAAAGCCATCGTGGATTCGGACCACCATGAAGACTGGACCCGAATACACCAAGATTCGTAACCTTGTGGCGAGCGAGGGCCTGCACACTGTGTGTCAAGAAGCTGGTTGCCCCAATATTTACGAATGCTGGGAAGACCGGGAAGCCACTTTTCTAATTGGCGGAGAGCAGTGCACTAGACGTTGCGACTTCTGTCAAATCCACACCGGTAAGCCTGACCCCTTAGACGTTGACGAACCCCGCCGGGTCGCTGAGTCGGTACAGAAAATGGACCTGCGTTACGCGACCGTCACCGGTGTCGCCCGTGACGACCTCCCCGACGAAGGCGCTTGGCTCTACGCGGAAACGGTCGCTCAAATCAAGCTCCTCAACCCCGACACCGGTGTAGAAGTGCTGATCCCTGATTTTTCAGGGAACCCTGAACTCCTCGCCGTTGTTTTCGCCACCCGCCCCGAAGTTTTGGCCCACAACGTCGAAACTGTGCCACGAATATTCAAACGAATCCGACCAGCGTTTCGTTATGACCGGAGTCTGGACGTCATTACTCAGGCGCGCGATGCCGGCCTAGTCACCAAAAGTAATTTAATTCTTGGCATGGGTGAAGAAGCAGACGAGATTGATCAGGCACTCGTCGATCTGCACGAGGCCGGCTGTGATTTGATCACAATCACCCAATACCTGCGCCCCTCGAAACTGCACCATCCGGTCACTCGCTGGGCACCCCCTGAGGAATTTGTGCAATGGGAGCGGCGCGCCTACGAAATCGGTTTTGCGGGCGTCATGAGTGGCCCGCTGGTGCGTTCGAGTTACCGCGCCGGCCGGCTGTACGCCCAAGCGATCGAAAAGCGTGGAGCTGTTAATTCATGAGTGCCGCGGTTACTTTCTTGCACGTGTGGTCCGCCGATTCACAGGTCCCCGCCCGCGTTGACCACGTCACTTTGGATTTTGCCGGCATCCCAGGAGATCGACACTACGGTCGCACCATGCGCGCTGCTGCCCGGGAAGCCCACGCATTCGCACGTGGGACCGAGATCAACAACTACCGCCAAATCTCAATTGTTGACACGGCAGAACTCGCCAAAATCGCGGCTAACCTAGGGATAGATGAACTTGAGCCCGGAACAATCGCAGACAATATCTGTACTGAAGGTCTCCCCGATCTCACCGCTTTGCCGCGCATGACCCGGCTGGTCTTCCCCAGCGGAGCCAGCATCATGACCGGTGGGGCCAATGCACCGTGCACGATCGCTGGAGAAATGGTGCACGAAAAATACGACACTGCCGCGCATAATTTCCCCAAAGCTGCCATCAACCTTCGCGGAGTAACTGGATGGGTCGAGTGCCCGGGTGTGATCAACACCGGTGACCCAATCACGGTGGTTACCCTTAACTAAACGTCAATTCGCATTGCCATAGGGTGAACCCGTGGCTAAAGGAAAATTTCTTAAAGGACTCTCTTCACTCGCTCAAAATTGGAAAATGACCCAAAAGGCATATCCATTCCTGTGGGCCGAGTCAC
>JAPKAV010000044.1 GCA_028825115.1 Candidatus Nanopelagicales bacterium
CCGGATCCCAAATTTGCCGCCCTCAATCGCTGCGATCCGCATCAGTTGAATCATGCCAGCCTTGGACGCAGAGTACGCACCAAAACCTGCACCTGGGCCGAATGCATTTTTGCTGGCGACATATGCAACAGCGCCCCCAATACCTTGGATCTTGAAGGCACGGATTGCTTCCTGCGTGAGGAGAAACGCGCTTGTTAAGTTAACGCGCAAGCCCAACTCCCATTGTTCGAGGGTGAGATCATCGAGATTACCGGGGACTCCGATTCCTGCATTAGGAACAATCCCATCAATGCCGCCGAATGAGTCAATTGCACATTGAACTGTGGATAAGACAACCAGTGGGTCCGATTGGTCGCCACCCACAAGACGCGGCTCGGGTCCCCCCGCACTAATAATCTCTGCGCCCACGCCCTCTAGTGATTCCATGTCTAAATCTGCCAGAACAAGAGACGCGCCATGGGCCGCAAGATGCTTTGCGATGCCGCGGCCGATACCTGAGGCCGCGCCCGTCACTGCAACTACCCGGCCCGCAAACTCCTTGGGAGCCGGTTTCAATGACAGTTTGTAAAGCTCCATAGGCCAGTAATCGAACCTGAATGTTTCTGCTTCTGGTAGTGGCTCTGGTGCGCTAAAGGTGTCCGATACGGTCGCCGCGACCGTGTGCGTATGAAGCGCAATGTCCGCCGCGACTTTGGCGTCGGTGTGATTGATTCCCGTAGTAATCGCGCCTAATCCCGGAACCATTACTACTCGAGGATTTGAATCGTGCCCGGTGAATCCTTCAGGCATGAGATCCAGATTGCGCTCCACATAAGCGTCATAATCAATGCGATAGGCGTCTACAGCTTCACGAATTCCATCTTCGTGTCCTCGAGCTTGATCTGATAACGCCAACGAAAGTGGCTTAATCCGTAGCATGTGATCCGCGCTCGAGACCGAGCCCGCCACTATTGCATCAAGTTTTGGATGATCAGCAACATCACGCAGTCGTTCGTCCACACGCACAATTCGATGTTGCTCACGCGAGACTGACCCCCGCAACCGCAAAAGCAATGTTCTGATTTCAGTCTCATCAAGATCGTCATGCCTGGCTGGTGGTCCCGCTGGAATTTTGTACTCGCTTACGAAGTTCTGTGCGTTAGCAACAATTTCCCGCGTGCGCGCTAGGCAAGCGTCTGAGTCTTCGGCCCAATTGACAAGTCCGTGATGGGCCAACACCACTCCGTCATAATTGGCAAGGTCACCTACGATCTTGCTGAGCTCAAAACCAGGTCGCATCCAGTCAACGTAGGCGAAGCCTTCACCCAGCGCTTCGGACGTTATTCGCTTTCCATCTACGTGATTTGTTAATGCACAAATTGCATCCGCATGGACATGATCAATATGCTTAAAGGGTAGAAACGCATGGAGCAAAGTTTCAATTGAGGGGCGGCGCGCGCTTGGGTCCATGAGCGCGCGAGTCACGAAATCGGTCATCTGCTCGTCGGTCAATTCATCGAGATCCCTTAGCGCAACGAGTTCACTCAGTCGCAATCCGGGATAGTCGCTAACTATTGAACCTCGCATGTCTGCGCCGGATCCTTTGACCCACATAACTTCTTGCAGTCGTCCAAGATGATCTTTCACCTGGCCCTTGGACGAAGTGTTGCCGCCGCCATAGACAACTAAGGACATATCGTCGCCAATTAAATTACTGCGATCCACTAGCTGCTGCAGCGCTTCAGGGATTTCACTTGCATCGCTCATTTGCTACCTCCGTTTACTAGTGCACTGACATCGGGTGAGTCTTTCGGCTCGACTACACATTTTTCAGTGACGATGGCGGAAATATACTTGGCGGGCGTCACGTCAAATGCCGGATTAAAGCCTTGGGCACCCGCCGGAGCAACATTCACTCCGGCCAGTTGAGTGACTTCGGCGCCATCGCGTAATTCGATCTCGATTCCCTCGCCACTTGCCGTATCTAGGTCAACCGTGGATGACGGCGCAGCGACCATGAAGGGGATTCCAGCGGCCTGACAGGCTAAAGCCACACCTACTGATCCGATTTTGTTGGCCGAATCTCCGTTTCGAGCTATCCGGTCCGCACCAATGATGGCAAAATCAGTCAGTCCGCGCAAGATAGTTGACGCAGCAGCGCCATCGGCTTGAACCCGGTAATTAATCCCTTCGCGTTCTAACTCCCATGCGGTGAGGCGGGCACCCTGTAACAAGGGCCGGGTTTCGTCCACATAGACAATTTCCAACGCTTCCCGCCCGTGTAATTCTCTAATGACCCCAAGGGCCGTGCCCCAACCTGTTGTAGCAAGGGCCCCAGTATTGCAGTGTGTGAGAACTCGTAATTTACTCGCGCCAGTGCGTTGGAGAATCCAATCTGCCCCCAATTCAGATAATTTACGGTTGGCTGCAGTGTCTTCAACAACTATTTGATGTGCTTGCGCCAGCACCTTATCTCGACCGTGCTCGACAAATGGTTGCACCTGATCCACCCCCCAGGCTAGATTGACAGCAGTTGGACGTGCATTACGGACCCGAAGAATCTGCTGGCTGAGCCGCTCGGCGGTCCAGGATTCACGCGAACTCTGGTCTATCGCGACGACGACGCCGAATGCTCCAACTGCTCCAAGCGCAGGGGCTCCACGAACCACCAGACGATTCACGGCATCCACGACTTGATCAACCGTGTGGGCGACAAAATCAACTTCTTGACCGGGTAGCTTCGTTTGATCCAAAAGGACCAGTGATTCCTGATCCCAGCGAACTGCCTGTATTTCGGTCACCAATCACTCCTATGACGTAAGTCGTCCTACAACTTGGATAAAAGTAGGGGGGCACCGCCGGCATGTCAACCCACGCGCCCACGCGAGAATAATTTGGTATCTAAATGAGACCCGCTGCAGATCCCCCTGCGCAAAATTCTGCCAAGGTGCGAGATGATGCGCCGGTGTTAACCTCTGATCGCCCCACGTCCAATCCCTTGGCACTGCATGCGCCCCGCAAGTCCGGCAGCCTCGGCCGTCAAGTCGCTGCTCACCTTCGTTCACGAATAATGCAAGGTGAGGTCTCCCCCGGAGCCCGACTGCCAAGCGAAACAGAAATCGCCCTTGACTATGGGGTCTCGCGAGTCACCGTACGGACGGCGATCAAACTCTTGTAGTCACAAGGCCTGGTTGACGTTCGCCATGGATCGGGGACATTTGTTTCTGACTTCGGAACTGAAATCAAGGCAGGCATCCAAGAACTACGATCAATCACCGAGACAATCCGCGAAATGGGCTTCGAACCTTCGATGGAGCGCCACAAAGGTGAAACGCGAACTGCCAGCGAACACGAAAGCATCCGCCTAGATTTGATGCCTGGCGAGCAAGTGCTTGACCTGCAACGAGCCGTCTATGCCGACGGTAAGGTTGTCGCATATTCTTACGACGTAATTCCCATTAAAACACTCGACGCACAAATGCTCGAACGAATGGGGCAGGGCTCAGTGTTTGAAGTATTTGAAACAATCGGCATCACTCCAGCCCGCGCTCTCGCCGAACTACATGCCGTCTTCTCACAAGAAATAGCTTGGGGGCCGCAAAAGCCGGAGCAAGGCCTCTTTCTCTTACTAGACCAAATTCATTTTGATAAAGATGGAAAACCCTTTATGTACAGCAAATCTTATTTCGTCGAAGGCCGATTTCAGTTTGTCATTCTACGAACTCGTTAATTAAAAGAATTCATTCGGCTGATACTTACCCCAGACCGTCCGCAGAGCATCAGATACTTCACCAACCGTTGCCTTGGCCATAAGAGCTTCTTTCATCGGGTACAACAAATTGGCATCCCCTCTCGCTGCTTCGGTGATCTTGGCCAAGAGTTCGGACACCAGTTCATTGTCGCGAGACGCACGCAAAGTTGACAGCCGTTCACATTGCTCAGCTTCAATTGCAGGATTAACTCGAAGTGGCTCGTAGTGATCCTCTTCACTGACCGTGTATTTATTTACACCGACTACTATTCTTTCGCCCGAATCAATCTCCTGGGAAATCACATAAGCAGTGTTTTCAATTTCCATTTTCTGGAATCCCTGCTCGATTGCTGCTACCGCACCGCCACGAAGTTCAACTTGCTCCATGAGTTCCAATGCCTTTGCTTCCACTTCGTCGGTGAGACTTTCAACAACATAAGAGCCCGCAAAGGGATCGACAGTCGTCGTGACGTCGGTTTCGTAGGCGAGCACCTGCTGCGTTCGCAGAGCAAGGCGCGCAGCCTTTTCGGTAGGCAGGGCAATAGCTTCATCAAAACTATTTGTGTGAAGTGACTGGGTGCCCCCAAGGACAGCGGCAAGTCCTTGCACGGCCACCCGAACGAGGTTCACTTCGGGTTGCTGAGCGGTGAGTTGAACACCAGCCGTTTGAGTGTGGAAACGGAGCATATGGGACTTCGCGTTTTTGGCACCAAACTCATCGCGCATTATTCGTGCCCACATCCTTCTGGCAGCGCGAAACTTTGCAACCTCCTCCAAAAAACTCGTGCGAGAGACAAAGAAGAAAGCCAAGCGCGGTGCGAAGTCGTCAACATCAAGACCCGCATCAATAGCCGCTTGCACATAGGCCTTCCCATTGGACAGGGTGAAGGCAATTTCTTGCGCAGGGTTAGCCCCTGCTTCAGCCATGTGATAACCGGAAATTGAAATCGTGTTCCAGTTGGGAAGTTCCGCTTTACAGTAGGAGAAAATGTCGGTGATCAAACGCAGTGACGGTTGCGGCGGGTAAATGTATGTTCCCCGGGCAATGTACTCCTTCAAAATATCATTTTGAATTGTGCCATTGAGTGCGCTTGCCGCAATTCCATTTTCTTCAGCAACCAATTGATACATGAGCAATAAAATTGCAGCCGGCGCATTGATCGTCATGGATGTTGAGACCTGATCAAGGGGAATGTCATTGAACAGTGTGCGCATGTCGTCCATCGAGTCAATCGCAACACCGACCTTGCCCACCTCTCCGTGGGAAAGCGCATTGTCGGAGTCCATTCCCATTTGGGTCGGTAAATCAAAAGCAACAGAAAGACCATTTGTGCCGGCAGCAAGCAGTTGCTGGTAGCGCTCATTGGATTCGGCTGCAGTACCAAAACCCGCGTATTGACGCATGGTCCATGGCCGGCCGGTGTACATGCTGGGATAAACCCCGCGCGTGTACGGAAACGCTCCTGGCTCAGCTAGCTGGCTTCCCTCATCGAAATCTGCTAAGTCTGCACTGCTGTATACAGGTTTGATATCAAACCCTGACTCACCCAAGCGCCCTACCATGGCCGCAGTCTACGTCCTGCGATCTTTTTGCCACCAACGTCATAGCAGAACGGACGGGTGCCCTGCCTGCCGGAAATTCCTTTCTTCCGAGCATACGCTGGAGGCAGACACGAGGCTGATTCTAATGAACGCCCGCGCTGGCAGCAGTGCCTCATCTGATCCGCCTTAACATATAGAGCCCCGAACCCAACGAGAAAATCAACACAAGTTTTAGCTGATTTGGACTAGTGACCACCGAACACCTTCTTGACATCCATCGTCTTCGCACAAACCCCGCGGATCAATGTTGACTCCGTTTTCCCCATAAATGAATCAGTCGTTGCTGCTTCGCACCCGAATCTTGTTGCCAAGCCACTTCACCGGGTCGTACTTGACGTCGACCACGCGTTCCTTCAGTGGAATCAACGCGTTATCGGTGATCTGAATGTGCTCCGGACATGATTCCGTGCAGCATTTCGTGATATTGCAGTAGCCCAAGCCCAGCTCTTCTTGCGCCATCCGGGTGCGATCAAGGGTGTCCAAAGGGTGCATTTCGAGCTCGGCGACCCGCATCAGAACGCGCGGTCCAGCGAAGTTCGTCTTGTTCTCCTCGTGGTCGCGAATCACATGGCAGGTGTCTTGACACAAGAAACATTCGATGCACTTGCGGAACTCCTGGCTTCGAGAAACATCTTCCTGGGACATGCGGTAATCGCCGGGCTCCAAGCCAACGGGAGGAGTGAACGCTGGGACTTCGCGAGCCTTGGCGTAGTTAAAGGAGACGTCAGTGACTAGGTCACGGGTTACGGGGAAGGTACGAAGTGGTGTCACCGTGATCGTTTCGTTTTCCTCGAAAGTGTTCATCCGGGTCATGCACATTAGGGTAGGTTTACCATTGATCTCGACGCTGCACGAGCCACATTTCCCGGCCTTACAATTCCACCGCACGGCTAGGTCCGTCGCCTGCGTCGCCTGAATTCGGAAGATAACGTCGAGAACAACCTCGCCCTCGAGCACATCCACTTCATAGTCCTTAAGGGCGCCCTCGCCCTCACTATTGCCACGCCACACGCGAAAATTACGCTTTAATCCCATGACTACACCGCCCCTTCCGGCACTCGCAGTTGGTTAAGTTCGACTTCGGTCATGTACTTGCTCAGCTCGCTTACGGCGAAAAGCGAAATGAGCTCCTCGGACATCCACGGCAGATCTTGCTTGGCGATATCGACCTGATCCTTGCTCAGTCGGCAGATGAGATTGACCATCCGCCAATTCGGATCCATGCCTTGAAAGTCGTTGCGGGTGTGACCGCCACGCGACTCCTCGCGAGCCAAAGCAGATTTGGCCACGCATTCAGAAACCAACATCTGGTGGTGCAGATCTAAGGCTAGATGCCAACCCGGGTTGTATTCTCTGCCACCCATCACGGCCACGTTTGCCACACGCACCCGCATTTCCGCCAGGCGATCCAATGCGCTTCGCATCTCGTCTCCCGTCCGAATAATGCCGACGAGATCCGCCATAACATCTTGTAGATCCTGTTGAACTGTGTACGGGTTTTCGCCCTCGACCTGATTGAAAGGCGCTAATGCAGCTTCCACTGCCGCGTTCACGTCTTGTTGTCTGACCGATGGACGTATTGCCCCAGCCTCATCCATCTCATTGAGATACTCGACAGCGCCCATGCCAGCTCGGCGTCCGAAAACGAGCAAGTCCGACAAGGAGTTCCCACCCAATCGGTTGGATCCGTGCAAACCACCAGCTGCCTCTCCAGCGCAGAACAAACCCGGCACTCCAACAGCAGCCGCAGAGTCCGAATCGACCTCCACTCCCCCCATGACGTAGTGACACGTGGGACCGACTTCCATCGACTCCTCAGTGATATCAACGTCAGCGAGTTCCTTGAACTGGTGCCACATGGACGGTAACTTTTCCTTGATGGTTTCGGCGGAAAGTCGCTTCGACACATCAAGGAACACCCCACCGTGTGGAGAACCGCGACCAGCCTTTACCTCAGCCATAATTGACCGGGAAACTTCATCGCGAGGTAGCAACTCCGGGGGACGTTTATTGTTTTCCGGATCGGTATACCAGCCGTCAGCCTCTTCCTCGGTCTTTGCGTACTGGTCCTTGAAGACATCAGGTATGTAGTCAAACATGAAGCGACGATCCTCCGAATTGGTGAGCACCCCGCCATCACCTCGTACTGATTCCGTTACGAGAAGACCCTTGACGCTTGGTGGCCACACCATGCCGGTGGGGTGGAACTGGATGAATTCCATGTTCACCAGCGTCCCGCCTGATCGCAACGCGAGCGCGTGCCCGTCGCCGGTGTACTCCCACGAGTTGCTGGAAACCTTGAACGACCTACCGATCCCCCCGGTAGCAATGATGACCGTGGGCGCCTCGAAAAGTACGAACTTGCCGGAATCTCGCCGGTAGCCGAATGCGCCAGCGACCCGGCGATTTTCACCCTCGCCTGCAAGTAGGATGTCAGTGATCGTGCACTCCGCAAAGACCCTCAGACGCGACTCGTAGTCATCGCTGATCTTTTTATCTTCCTGCTGCAGCCCTACAATTTTTTGCTGCAAGGTGCGGATCAGTTCTAGACCGGTACGGTCCCCTACGTGAGCCAATCGCGGATATTCGTGCCCGCCGAAGTTTCGCTGGCTAATCTTTCCTTCCGCCGTTCGGTCGAAAAGAGCCCCCCATGACTCAAGTTCCCAGACTCGCGCTGGTGCCTCTTTCGCATGCAACTCCGCCATCCGGTAGTGGCTGAGAAACTTCCCACCACGCATGGTATCGCAAAAATGCACCTGCCAATTGTCTTTGCTGTTGACATTCCCCATCGACGCCGCAATGCCCCCCTCAGCCATCACCGTGTGGGCCTTGCCTAACAGGGACTTGCTGATGACCGCTGTGTTCTTACCCTGCTCGCGTGATTCGATCGCAGCTCGCAGACCGGCCCCACCAGCGCCGATAACGACAACGTCGTGCTTGAAGTGTTCGATGTCCGTCATGAGAAATCCCTTCGCGAATTAGAAGAAGTAAAAGTTAGTAATTGAGCCCGATGCCACTTGGCGCACATACAAGTCAGTCATTGCCACGCCCACGAGGGAAATCCATGCATATCGCGGATGCTTCGCATTCAGCTTTGACATGTACGTCCAGGCCCGATACCGAATCGGATGGGCCGAGAAATGCTTCAAGCGTCCACCCACCACATGTCGGGCAGTGTGGCATGAGAGTGAATACATCCAGAGGAAAGTCGCGTTGGCAAGTAGCACCACCGTACCGACACTCATATGACCCCACTCGCCTTCACTGTTGCGAAAGGCGATAAGCGCATCGTAGGTCAGGATGACGTTGAAGACGAGGCCTGCGAAGAAGAACCAGCGATGGCTGTTTTGCAAGATGAGCGGAGCGCGGGTTTCCCCTGTGTAGCGCTTGTGCGAATCGCTCACTGCGCAGGCCGGCGGGGAGAGCCAAAACGAGCGGTAATACGACTTACGGTAGTAGTAGCAGGTCATGCGGAAGCCGAGCGGAAAGACCAGAATAATCAGGGCCGGCGAAAGAATCCACCACGAGCCAATCGGCGTAAACGATGAGGACCCATCGATACAGGACGACGCCAAGCAGGGTGCGTAGAACGGTGAGATGAGGGGCTCAGAATAATAATACGCGTTCTCAAAAGCCCGCCACGTCGAATAGATGATGAAAGCAATCAGGGCCCCCACTATCACTGCCGGCTGAATCCACCACCTATCTGAGCGCAGCGTGCGAGCCTTGATCTTGGCCCGCTCGCCCGGTGTGGTAACTCCCTGCTGATCGTTGCTCGTAACTGTACTCAACGCGCAATTCCTCTCAAATTCATGTAATCAAACAGTAGTTGGGTGATCGCACCCGTGCACCCCCAACTCATGAGACGTCCGTCACAGAATATCTACACATCGACGGCAAAATACTGGGCTTCAAGGAACTCGTGAATGCCTGCAAAACCACCCTCGCGACCAAGCCCCGATTCCTTTATTCCACCAAATGGTGCGGCCGGGTCCGAGGCGATTCCGCGATTGATCGCGACCATGCCGGACTCCATCCGACGGGCAACTGTGATGCCCTCACCGTTGTCCCTCGCAAACACGTAGGACATCAGCCCGTATTCGGTGTCATTGGCCATGCGCACTGCTTCATCGGTGCTTGATACCGAAACAACTGGGGCAACTGGACCAAATATTTCACTGCGAGTAAGCACCGAGCCGTGTTCAATCCCACGCACAATGCGAGGGGCAAGAAATGCGCCCGTTGTCGGAGCCGTGCCGGCTTCGGTGACCTGAGCTCCTTCGTTTTCTGCTTCGCCAACCAGTTCCAAAATTTTGTCGCGCTCCTTATCACTCACCATGGCACCGAGCTCATTACTTTCATCAATTCCAGGACCAATCTTGAGTCCGCGCAATGCCGCTTCAAACTTGTCCGCGAATTCCCCGCTAATGGACTCATGGACGTAGAACCTATTTGCCGCCGTGCACGCAGAGCCACCATTACGCATTTTTGCGACCATGGCGCCGTCAACTGCCCGATCAACATCGGACCCTTCCAGCACGATAAACGGGGCATTGCCACCCAACTCCATTGAACTCGGCAAAACGCGATCAGCGGTTTGCTTCAACAACAGCTTTCCCACGTAGGTGGATCCGGTAAATGACAGGGTGGCAACCCGTGGGTCAGCCAGAATCGCACTCGACACTTCACCCGATTGTGAGGTTGTCACAATATTGACAACCCCGGCCGGCGCTCCTGCCCGTCCGAGGATTTCACCAATCCAGAGAGCCGTCAAGGGAGTCTCGTCCGGCGGCTTGATCACCGCCGTACAACCTGCCGCCAGTGCCGGCCCCAACTTGCGGGTAATCATGGCAGCCGGGAAATTCCACGGGGTGACCATGTAGGCAACACCCATCGGGCGGTAATCGGTGATTATCGTTTTGTCGCGGTTGGGGGCATAACGGAAACCACCCTCAACTCTGGGTGCTTCTTCCGAGAACCAACGGAAAAACTCAGCCGCGTAGAGAGCCTCCCCCATGGCATCACGCCACGCCTTGCCATTCTCGAGGGCAATAAGTCTGGCGCAGTCATCAATTTCTGCGGTCATAATGTTAAAGGCGTTACGGAGAATTTCAGCGCGAACTCGGGCGGGCGTCAGGGACCAGGTCTGAAATGCTTCATGGGCTGCATCAACCGCCTGGATCCCTTCAGCTACCCCAGCATCGCCGATTGTGGCCAAAGTTCCGTAAGAAGCTGGGTTGATCACCTCAAGCCCTGCCGTCGTAGCGATCCATTCTCCCCCAATGAGCAGGCGGGTTGGCGTGCTAGCGGGCAATTCTTGCGATAGTGATGTCACGGACATTGGGAACCTTCCCGGTAGAGGGTACATGCAGAATCTAGTGGTCATCGCTCCTTGTTGCGTAACCTGTGACCAGGCCAGAACTGGAGTACCGTACTTGCCCAAGTGCCTTGGTGGCTATCTGTGACTTTGGGGTTAGACTAATGATGTTATGCCTCACAAAACCCGCCGAAATCTCAGCGCAGTATCGGTGGGCGCGCTGGCAGCGTGTCTGACCCTGAGCCTAACCCCCGCTTATGCCGCACCGGGAGAGGCCACGGTGGGCGGTGACTTGCTGACCGGTAAAGGTAAAATCGTCTCCCTCGGTGTGGACTCTGATCCACTTCCCCTTGTCCGGGCGAAAACCTGGGTGGTGGCCAATGCTGATACCGGTGAAATTCTGGCAGCAAAAGGTCCTCATATATTGCGAGCACCCGCGAGCACCTTGAAAATTTTGACCGCACTTACTGTGATGCCGCAATTAGATCCGACAACTCCCATTAAGGCCAAAAAGCGCGCGGTAAACACCTACGGCAGCAAAGTTGGTCTGGTACGCGGCCGCACTTATAGCGCCAACGACCTCTTCCATGCGTTGCTACTGCCCAGTGCAAATGACGCCGCAATAGCTCTAGCCCAAGGGACCGGGAGTCTAAAATCTACCCTGAACCAGATGAACCAGATTGCTGATTCACTCGGTGCCTTTGACACCGTTGCCAATAACCCCAGTGGACTCGATTCCCCAGGCCAGGTTTCCAGTGCCTACGACCTAGCCACAATTGGCCGATCCGCCCTTGCTCTGCCTTATCTGCGTGATGTGGTGGGTAAAAAGAAATATAAGTTTTCGAATAAGAAAAAATCCAAAACCGTGTACAACACAAACCGGATGCTGCTCACCAACTTCACCGGCACAATCGGTCTAAAAACAGGCTTTACCACCAATGCGGGACGCACTTTTATTGGTGCAGCCGAACGAAAAGGCACCACCTACATTGTTTCACTCATGGGCATTAAAGAAGCGAGCGCTGACGCCGCTGAGAAACTGTTGAGTTGGGCCTTTGCAAATGGTGACAGCGTCACTGCGGTGGGAGTTCTCGGACAAAACACGCTCCCTTTGCAAAGCGCAGCATTCCCTACCCGGGAAAATATCACAGAACCCATCATTGATCGAGGGGTTTCCATCCAGGAGATGCAAACAGCCACTGCAGGGACGAGCCTGGACGGGTTAGCAATCGGTTGGATGCTGCTGTTTTCGGCCATAATCGCTTTTGCTCTTTATGGAATCCGGTCTGCTTTCACCCAACGTAAGAACCGCATAGGTTCAACCCCTAAAGGCAAAATTAGCCTTGAGGGTTAGCCGGAAACCCAATTCTGTCATAGACCAAATTCAACGTCGGCTCTGCAGCATCTCGAGCTTTTTGGGCTCCCTTGTTCATGAGAGATTCGAGCTCCGCTGGATCACTGAGTAGTTCATTGACTCGAGTTCGAATTGGCTCGATAACTGAAAGAATGACTTCAAAAGTTTCCTTTTTCAAATCCCCGTATCCACGACCGGAATATTTGAACTCGAGTGATTCTATTGACGTGTTGTTAATCGCTTTTTGTAACGCCAACAGATTCGAGACTCCCGGCTTATTTAACTCGTCAAAGCGGACCACAGCATCAGAATCGGTTACTGCACTCTTGATCTTTTTTTCCGCTGCTTTATTTTCATCAAGGAGAAACACACAACCACTCGGGCTGGATTTGCTCATTTTCGCGCTCGGGTCCT
>JAPKAV010000045.1 GCA_028825115.1 Candidatus Nanopelagicales bacterium
AAAGGTCACATTTGACCTACACGCTCGCGCGTGCAAAAACCTAAAACCGCACAATAAAAAAACGAATTTAGGAGAATGATGGTCCAAGGATTCCAAGTACGCGTGCTGGTAGTGGACAATGATCCCTTCACCCTCACTCTTGTGACCGAAGCATTAGCCGCAGCCAACTTTGCAGTAAGTGGGGTACCGACTGTGCCCGACGCAATCTCCACAATCGAATCATTTTCACCGAACGTGTTAGTAACCGAATTAAATTTTGGTCATGGAGCTCCCACCGGTGCCGACCTCTTCGCTCACGTAGACGAGCACCACCCCTGGATCGGAAAAGTCGTGCTCACCTCGCACTTATCGGCTTCACTGGCATTACCCATCGGAAACCAACTCACCGACGGCCTCACCTACTTGATAAAAAGCCAAGTCAGTTCAATCTCCGAACTTGTAACCGCGGTCAAAGAATCAATCACCACGCACTCCCCGTCGACGGTGCCACAAAAACGTGTAGGGGAACAACTTTGTATCAGCAAAGCACAAGGTGAAATTCTTTTCCTCATCGCCGAGGGCTACACAAACGCCGCCATAGCCAAAAAACGAGGCGCCTCTGTCCGCTCGACCGAGGCTTTGGTCCAGCGAACCTTCACAGCGCTGGGCCTTGGACACGATCCTGATTTCAATCCCCGGACAAAAGCAGTAAGAGCGTGGCAGCAGGGGGAAATTTTTGTGAAGTAACGTGCCCAATTCGGCAACATAAATCTCGATATGAACACGGCCTAGGCTCCCATCGCAATGGTTAAAGCAAAGCTGGCGCAAAAAACCTTCGATCGCACACCAATGGCATTAAAAACTTATCTACATCCTTGTACTTACTTGACGTGGTAGATCCTCTGGATTAACACACCGAAGCATTGGCATGTGCCTGAGTGAACTAAAAATGTTCCCCTAGATAAGCGATCAGGATTGTAGCTACCGTCGTATATTACCCGCGTCGCCCTGACACGTGCATCTGTCAATCCCGATAAACACCGGGTCATAAGAAAAATATTTGGACTTATGAGTACATTTAATCAATGGACCAGATGCTCATTCGTGCGATCGTCGGCACAGTTCTCGCCATCGCACTTCTCTTCTTCGCAGCCAAACGAGGCATGTTCCTGTTTTCACTTGCCCGTACCGGTCGCCAATCGGTTGGCCGATTCACCGACCCAACAATTCGAGTCGAAGCAGAAGCAACTGAAGTACTCGGTCAACGCAAACTGCTCAAGTGGTTCATCCCCGGCATCGCCCATGTATTTGCATTCTGGGGTTTCCTTGTTCTTGGTCTCACCATCATCGAAGCATTCGGTGCGCTCTACGTGGCTGACTTTGCTGTTCCCATCATTGGCACATGGGCAATCATCGGTTTTGCCGAGGATCTGTTTGCCATTTTAGTACTGGTCGGTATCACGATCTTTGCGCTGATCCGGCTCACAAATGACCCCCGCAAAGAGGGGAGAGCCTCACGCTTTTTCGGTTCACACACGGCCGGTGCCTGGCTGATCTTGTTCATGATCTTCAACGTGGTGTGGACGCTTTTCCTCTACCGCGCGGCTCAGGTAAACACGGGGGTGTTTCCTTTCCCCGATGGCGCCTTCGCATCCGAATACTTTGCAACTTGGATCAACGGACTCGGCATCCACACCAATGAGTGGATTGAAACAGCGGGCCTATGGCTCAACATCGGCGTAATTCTCATATTGCTGCTAATCGTTCTCAATAGCAAGCATCTTCATATCTTCACCGCACCGGTCAACGTGTACACATCACGTCGACCCAATGCTCTGGGTCCATTACAGCCGATCATGTATGACGGCAAGCCCCTTGACTTTGAAGATCCACCGGAAGATGCCCTTTTTGGTAAAGGCCATATCTCTGAATTCACGTGGAAGAATTACGTCGACTTCATGGCCTGCACCGAATGCGGGCGATGTCAAGACCAATGTCCCGCTTGGAACACCGAGAAACCACTAAGTCCAAAACTTCTCATCATGGATCTTCGCGACAATCTATTCGCTTCTTCGGAGTACCTACTTGCAGCAAAAGGAACCACGCTTGGGGCCGGTGAATTGGACGAAGCGGCGCTCGCCACTCTCACACCAGAACAGCAGGAACTATTGCAACGTCCCTTCATTGGTGACCGAATGGACACCAAGCACGCGGGAACAGATGGTTACACATACGACGGCCACCGAGACTTCTCACTTGAACTCCCAGTCATTGGAAACGACGTCCTGTGGTCATGCACCATGTGCGGCGCCTGCGTCAATCAATGCCCGGTCGATATTGAGCACGTTGACCACATCGCCGACATGCGCCGGAATCAGGTCATGATTGCTTCAGACTTCCCCACTGAACTCAACGGAATGTTCAAAAACGTTGAAACAAAGGGAAATCCATGGGGCATGAACGCAGCAGACCGCAATTCTTGGATCACCGAAGTTGACTTTGAGGTTCGGGTGTTCGGCCGCGATGGTGAAAACACAATTCCAGCAGATATTGAGTACCTCTTCTGGGTTGGTTGCGCGGGTGCATTCGAAGACCGTGCAAAGAAGACCACAAAAGCAGTAGCAGAACTACTCCACACCGCAGGCGTGAACTTCATGGTCCTCGGCGACGGCGAGACTTGCACTGGTGACCCGGCGCGTCGTGCGGGAAATGAATTCATTTATCAAATGCAGGCAATGCAAAACGTCGAAATGCTCAACGAGATCAAGGCAACCAAGATTGTCGTGACCTGCCCACACTGCTTAAACACCCTAAAGCGCGAATATCCCCAAATTGGTGGCAACTACGACGTTGTTCACCACACCGAACTCCTGCGCGAATTAGTTAATTACAATCGACTCACACCGGTCACCGAGCCTGGTGGAAGCGTCACCTACCACGATCCTTGCTACCTCGGTCGTCACAACAATATTTACCTGCCACCTCGTGAATTACTCGAAGCAACCGGTGCAAAGAAAATTGAGATGGGACGCTCCGGCGACAAATCCTTCTGCTGCGGTGCCGGCGGTGCCCGAATGTGGATGGAAGAAAAGATCGGCACCCAGGTGAACAAGAACCGTGGTGACGAAGCAATCGCGACCGGGGCAAAGACAATTGCTGTTGCCTGTCCATTCTGTTCCGTAATGCTCAACGACGCTGTTACTTCGCGCCAACAAGAAGGCCAAGCCGAGGGTGTTGTTGTTTCTGATGTTGCAACTCTGCTCCTAGAAGCGACCAGGAAAAAGGTCGTGAGCTAAAAACTAACAGGGTACCTCTAGGTTTTGGTGCGGTGAAAATTTGCAAATGACCGACTAGGTGTTGGGCCACGCTGCCCCTGGTAGCGGGATCCATATTTCTCTGAGCCGTACGGGTGATCTGCCGGGCTCGACAGCCGGAACAAGCACAACTGCCCGATTTTCATTCCGGGGAAAAGCTTGATCGGCAGGGTGGCAACATTAGAAAGTTCCAGGGTCACGTGACCCGAGAACCCGGGGTCAATAAAACCGGCCGTTGAGTGGGTAAGTAACCCGAGCCGACCAAGGGAGGACTTGCCTTCTAAACGGCCCGCGATGTCATCGGGTAAGGACACAACCTCAAGGGTTGACCCAAGGACGAATTCGCCCGGATGCAAAATGAACGGGTCGTCGCCCTCAGGCTCAATCAGTCGGGTGAGGTCGGCCTGCTCAATACTGGGATCAATATGTGGATAACGGTGGTTCTCAAACACTCGGAACATCCGGTCCAGCCGAATGTCAATGCTCGAAGGCTGAACCATTTCCACATCAAACGGCTCAATGGCCACACGTTGATTGTCGATCTCAGTCAATAGATCTCGGTCTGATAGCAGCACGTGCGTAGGTTACCGGTTTTGACTAGCCCGCGCGGCGATAGGCGCCGGGAGTCAGTCCTAAAACTTTGCGAAATTGTCGGGTAAACGAGCTCTGGTCGTAAAACCCGCATTCCGCGGCAATATTCCCCATAGACATTGACGTTTGCGTGATCAGCATCACCGCATGCTCCAGGCGAAGCCTCTGCAAAAGTTGTTGCAGAGGCAGACCCAATGTCCGCCTGGCCAGCCGCTCAAGCGATGGCGAGGAGACCCCTGCGATCTCGGCCATCTGTGCGACACGCCACTGCAGCTCGATTCGCTCCCGGATCACCGCGATAACTCGGGCAAGCCCAGCGTGGGCGCTATTTACCTGCGAGTGCAGGTCAACCGACAAGACTGCGATTCCAATCGGTTCACCCAGTGCCGACACTATCACTGATTTGCTCGTTACATACCAACCCAGTTGGCCGTCAGATCGCACAATTAACTCCAAATGGTTCTGCAGCGGCTTTTCTGTTTTTAGTGCCAATTCATCTTGCTGCAAATAGGAATCTGCGAGTTCATCACCGAAAAGCTCGCGGACAGTGTGTCCAAGCACATCACCCGATTTGAGCCCCAATCGAGCACAAAACCCGTCATTGACATAAACATGCCGATCGTTAAGGTCCTTGATCGAGCCCATGACCTGGGGCACCCCATCAACTAATTGTCGAAACAACACCACCGACTGATTTTGTACTAATTCGACATTCACGTGCACACCTTTACACAAGACAGACCCCCTGCCCAGTACTTGGATAGCCCCATGACATCTGTGAACGACTTGCCCCACGACGACGAGTTAATTGACTTGGCCTACACCCGGGCCTTGGCCTTGCTCGAGGCATCGCTCGCGGACACCTCTCGCAAAGAGGCCGCTTCTGCCACCCGCCTTGCGACCCTGCTCGCTGACGACCAAGGTCGCGACCTGCTCCTTGACCTCACCGACCAAGTCCTGCGAATTCGAAAAGCAAAGCGCTCGGCGCGCAGGTTGCACGATCTCACCGCCGAAGGCGTGCCCGTATCCCTGGGCGGGTTCGATCGCTTCGGGTTAGCCACACTGGGAAAGATCGCGCCACTGATTCCTCGAATCACCGAAAAAGCCGTCAGCTGGCGAATTTCCAAGGACACCGCCGGTGTGATCCTGCCATCCGAAGATCCAGCATTTAGTAAATATGTGAAGAATCGAAAATCAGACGGGTTCAATCTCAACATCAATGTGTTGGGTGAAGCGATTTTGGGAGATGACGAAGCAACCAAGCGCACCGAATCAGTTCGTAATCAAATTCTGCGTTCCGACGTCAACTACGTGTCGGTAAAAATCTCAGCCGTGTGCGCGAACCTGGATGCACTTGCGAAAACTGCGTCCCTACAGCGGATTGAAGAACGACTCTGCGACCTATATCGTGCGGCAGCGTCCACAACACCACACACTTTTGTAAACCTCGACATGGAAGAGTTCCGCGATCTTGAACTCTCCGTTGATGCCTTTATGCACGTACTTTCCAAGCCAGAGTTCACGCCACTGCAGGCAGGGATTGTTTTGCAGGCATATATCCCTGATAGCCACGACGCCCTCTTGAAGTTAATCCACTGGGCTAACGAGCGCTACCGCAATGGCGGTGCACCCATAAAAATTCGCCTGGTCAAAGGCGCTAACCTCGCGATGGAAGCCGTGGAAGCCGAATTACACGACTGGCCCCAAGCACCGTACCCGACCAAACATGATGTTGATGCTTCATACAAAGCGATGCTGGAAACCGCACTCACTAAAGCGGACCGAGGGGCGGTGCGTTTGGGCGTTGCCAGCCACAACTTGTTTGAAGTTGCTTGGGCGCTGACCTTGAGAGACCAACTGAACGCGCACGACATTATGGAAATTGAAATGCTCGAGGGAATGGCACCACCACAATCGCGTGCGGTCCGAAATGACGCAGGGGAACTTCTTTTATACTCACCTGTCGTTGCGAAAGAAGACCGCGATGCGTCAATTGCCTACCTCTCACGTCGGCTAGACGAAAACTCCGCACCTGCGAATTTTCTGCGCGCCCTATTTGACATCACTGCGGGATCTGCTGAATGGGAGCGCCAATCACAGTGGTTCCGCGATTCCGTCCGTGATCGTCACACCGTTACCCGTGCGTCACGCCGAATCCAGAACCGCAGCAATGAAACAATCCGCTACCCCGTTGACGGTAGCTTCCTCCCAAGCCCCGACACGGACTTCACCCTCCCCGCGAGCCGAGAGTGGGTCACTAAAAAATTCGCAGACACTGCAGTTCCTCAACCGGAGATTATTTACTCAACCCAAGCAGTTGACCAAATCGTCGAACGCGCGCACGCAGCCCAACAGGAATGGTCCACCACCTCCTGGGCTGCGTGCCGAGTAGTGCTTGCGCAGGTCGCAGAAGTCCTGGAGTCCCATCGCGGTGAGACCTTGGCAATCATGGCTAAGAGTGTGGGTAAAACCCCCCGTGAGGCAGACCCAGAAATCTCTGAAGCAATCGATTTCGCCAACTACGCTGCTCACGCAACGCTCGCGCACGAGCAATACATCGCATCAGGTCTCACCTGGAAACCCTTCCGCCTAGTACTCGTTGCTGGGCCATGGAACTTCCCAGCTGCAATTCCTCTCAACGGCCTCGTCACAGCAATTGCTGCTGGCAGCGCTGCAATCCTCAAACCGGCACCGGAAGCCCGCGCCGTTGCTGCAGCGCTCGTTGACCAATTACACACGGCCGGTGTCCCACAAAATCTCGTGCAACTTGTGTGCACCCCCGACAACGAAGTCGGATCTCACCTGGTCACTCACCCAGGCGTCGACATGGTCATGCTCACCGGTTCCATTGATACCGCTCAAATGTTCCACGGCTGGAAGCCATCAATGCACCTCAACGCTGAGACCAGCGGGAAAAATGCCATGGTGATTACGGCTGCTGCAGATATTGATCAAGCCATCAAAGAATTGGTCAAATCCGCTTTTGGTCACGCGGGGCAAAAATGCTCTGCTGCGAGTTTGGCAATCATTGAGGCTTCCGTCTACGACGATCCAAATTTCCATGTGCGTTTGGCTGACGCGGTTCGCTCACTCCCCGTCGGTCCCGCAACGGACTTCACCAATATGGTCGGTCCAGTAATCAGCCCGCCCACTGGGAACTTGCTGCGCGCACTGACCTGCCTTGAACCAGGTGAATCGTGGCTCGTTGAGCCAAGGAAAATCGATGACACCACGTTCACCCCTGGTGTACGCAAACATGTGAAACCAAATTCCTGGTTTCACATCACTGAGTGCTTCGGCCCGGTCTTGGGTCTCATGCGAGCACAAGACTTGACCCACGCACTGCAACTTCAAAATGCAACTGATTACGGCCTCACCGGAGGGCTTCAGTCCCTTGACCCCAAGGAAATTGATTATTGGCTCGCCAACGTGCAGGTCGGCAATGCTTATGTCAACCGTCATATCACCGGAGCAGTTGTGCAGCGACAGCCGTTTGGTGGCTGGAAAAAGTCAAGTATTGGACCAGGGCTTAAACCCGGAGGGCCCAATCACCTTTCCGGGTACGGGAATTGGACAGATCAGAACCTCAACGTTGGTGCAGCCATCGCCGATTACTCAAGTGAGTGGAACAACTACTTCACCCAAGAACACGACCCGACAGATCTCAAGAGTGAAGCCAATATTTTACGGTACTTCCCCATCGACAAAGTACTTGTTCGCTGCAGCGATCCAACCGCGCCAGAAATTGATCTGATGCGAGCAGCATCGGCATTGACCGACGTCCCTCTAGAAATCTCCGTGCGCAGTGATGAATCCGACACTGCCCTAGGAAATCGAATGTCACGCTCAGGAGGGGAAATGCGGTTGCGGTTGCTCGCACCGGCGACAGATGAATTGTTCGAACTCGCCCACAAAGCCAGCATCACGGTGGACCCGGCTCCGGTAACCGGATGTGGCCGCATTGAACTTACCCACTGGATCAAGGAGCAAGCAGTCTCCCGCACCATGCACAGATACGGTCGACTACTCGACCAATCCTGAGATATCTGGCGGAATATCTGCCGAGCATTCAACGAGTGCGGCAAATGGGACCGAATCAAGTGCTGCCTCATTGGTTGCGGCCAATAAGACCGGACCTTTTACACCTGCTTCATACGACTGCAACCAACGTCCAGCACACACACCCCAGCGATCCCCTGGTACTAATCCTGGGAACCCATATTGCGGCATGGGTGTGATCAAGTCATTACCTACTGACCGCTGGTGCTCTAAGAACTCGGCACTCACAACCGCGCAGACTGTATGCGAACCAAAATCGTCAGGACTTGTGTTTGTGTAGCCGTCGCGGAAAAAGCCTGTCAAAGGCTCAACACTGCACACCTCAAGTGGGCCACCATGGACATTGCGTTGTTGGGGTACCTGTTCCATGAGCACAACGTACCCAGTGAAGGTGTTGAGCGCACGTAATCAGCCCCCATTAGACTGCGAGCCCCCAGTTGACACACCAACTTGCGGGTGTAGCTCAGTGGTAGAGCGCTAGCTTCCCAAGCTAGATATGCGGGTTCGATTCCCGTCACCCGCTCCACGAGATCTCTGCAAAAATAACGAGGTAGCCACCGCGCAGGTCTGCTTTTTTTCCAGAATCATTTCATAAGAGGTCCGGTGCCGAGGTTCATTTTAACCTTGAAAACCCTCGTGCCGACTCACGCAGGAGCGAAGCCATCGGCTCGGGTGGGTGCACATAGATTCAATGGTGATTCGACAGCAATCCTCAACTACTCCTCGACTTGCTCCAGGCTGGCATCTCGCGCTCCACTTAGCCGGGAGGTGGCAGCCCTCCGCTCATCACCAACAGAATTTTGATATCGCGAGAGACGTCGACTGACCGAAATCATGGTCGCAACGGCTGGTGCAGACAAAGTGGCACCTACGACTCCAGCCAACGTGGCACCTATGATCGTGGACCCCAGGTTAACGATCGGGTGAATAGCAAGTTTGTCACTTGTTATCTTCGTCAGCATCAAAGTTTGCAAGACATTTTGCGCAACGATTACGACGACCAAGATGATAATGGCTTCTCGAACCCCCGCCGCTCCCAGAGCAACAAGGACCGCGAACGCCCCGCTCACGATTGCCCCTAGATACGGGATAAATGACGTCACGAAGGTGACGAGCATCACGGTGAAGGCGAGCGGAATGTCGAGAATCAACATCGCCACACCAATAAGAAAAGCGACAGGTGCTGCAGTTACTGCCAGTCCAGCAAAATAGGAGCGGATAGACCGTGTGGCATCGTTAATTATGCCCGCACCTACATCGGCTGGGATCAGTCCCATGTGGCGCGCAACCCAGTCCCTAATCACGTGCCAGTCCTTCAACACATAGAACAGCAGAAATAATCCAATAAGGAGCCCCAGTGTGAAGGCAAAGACACTCGAAAGGCCAGCTTGAATGGCTCCGCTAGCACCACTTGAAATCCCCGCATTAACTGTCTGGAACGCCTGATCAATGTTGCCGAGTGATATTCCTCGTTCACCGAGCCACACCTGGATAATTTCCCAGCCGCGGGAGAACTGCTCGACAATCAGGTCGCGCTGATCGTAGATGCCTTTTACGGCGAGAAAAATAGACAAGGCCGTGATCGCGACAAGTCCGATCAGCACTAGTGAGGCTGCCACAAAGGGTGCCAGTCCTGCACGCGTAAGTCGATCGACGACCGGCGAGAAGAGCATGCCAATAACAACCGCCACGACGAGAGGAATCAACAAACTGGTGAGTTGAGACAGTCCCAGGTAGATGACAACCGACACTGCGAAGATCCCGAGAATCAACCACGAAGACACTCCCCATCGCACCAAGCGCAGTGGCACACGATAATACCATTTGCCTTCGCTAGATGCAGTCTCCTCCACGTTTATCGGCATGACCGCATCTTAATGTCCAGTGCACCAATTTTCGGTGACCCAACAATTTAGATGATTTGGTGCGTCAGAGCCTTAACGAATTCGCGTAGTTCTTGACTTACATAGTTCTTGCATATTGACCCTCACAACAGTACGTGCAAACGGTTATCCCAGAGTGGGAAGGAAATATCACGCACATCACTCTTTGGGTTGCGTATGTGTGCATCCGGGGTCATTGTTAAGTATCCCCGGGTCAAGTTGGGCCGCGCCACGATCCTGGTATGCGAACGTTTTGCGAACATTTTCCTTACGACGGGGCACACCAGAGTGACACCAGATGTGTCTGAGTGCTACTCGAATCAGAGCCAATCCTTGATCCTCCTCACAGTTCAAACGCACTCGTAAGGATCGTTCCTGTATGACCATTCACGTCAGCGGCTTATGAACAAAAAGGTAGTTCGTTCTTCCTGGCCCAAGAGTTTGTATGATTGAACTCTCAAACTCCACGCTAAAAAAGCCCGGCAAGTCTTGAGGCGCAATGGTGCTTTTATCAAAGCCGTCATACGATACTAAAGTGATCGCTCCATCATTAGCTAGAGAACGAAAGCTGATATCCGCATAATTTGCCACTACTTCAGCCGGCATTTCCACGAACGAATTGGAATTGTGTATCAGGTCAAGTGATCCCACAAACTCCTGAAGTTGGAAGGGCGTTATACACAAGATTTCCAAGCTGTCATCCTTTGTGAATCGAATCGAATCTTGCTTGCCAAGCTCACGATAATCGCGAACTGCGCCCGGAAAATGCGACTTTAGATACTGGGTTCCGATGTATAGGTTCGGGGAAATGTCCAGATATAAAAACTTCTTCAGGTTCGGGTAGTTTAAAATTAGGAGATGTGTGTAAGCACCGAATCCTCCCCCAATCTCAAGCATCGAGTGCATTCGCGCATAATCTATCTGTTCAGAGAGGCGGTCATGTGTATCCAACAATTCCAAGTACAAAGTGGAAATTGTCCGGTTGTCAACTTCCACACTGTCGAAGCACCCAGCCCTCGTGGTGTCTTCCACAGAATACTTCGTCAATAACTCATCAACTCGCGCAGAGCCAGCCAATTGAGCTCTTTTCCAAAACATTTTCTCATCGGAGTGTGACTGAGTTGCGGCCACTTGTGCCTTATGTACACGTGCCAATCCAGGAAACGACAAAACCCACGACAGAATTCTATATTTCATTCCCACCAGCACCGTAGTGACATCTAACAGTTCGGAGTCCGTGAAGGAAAGTCCAATCGAGTTTGACCGCCCTCTGAAGTCCGAGATACCCTCCTGCCTTATTTGCCTCAAGGCTGATTGAGATTTTCTCTTCCAGTAGGGGCCAGGGCTATATATCCCCTCAGCCAACGCACTATCCTTCACCATTAACTCGAGGAGTTCGTAATCCTCATTTATTTCCATGCTTAGATACTAGCCTCGAGACTTAGTTAAGCCGGCAAAAGGGATCAAGTTGCGCATGGCTTGCGCGGAAAAGAAACACTTTCACAAGGACCGCATATGTTTGTGGAGTTCCAGATCTTAGTTCACCCCAAACGCACTCGAACCAGATAAGTCTACTCTTGTCGGGCTTGAGTATTGATCCTTCCAACAGCACGTGCAGCGAGCGGTTACTTCACACCTTCTCAAGATTTGAATCTTTCCCACCAGGTTCACTGATTCTGCCGCGTTCTCTACAAATAGAATTTTCGCGGCAACCCTTTAGTCAGATTTGGCCCCTGGGTGCCCGGACGAAAATGGACTTTCACGGAGGTCTCTCCCCTTGCTTCACCTACGAATCGTCACTTTGGGGCTTTTTGTCGCACACTAGCAAGTTCACCCCGTGCTGTCACCACCAAACCCCGGCTACGACCCGGTCTTTCTTTAGGTCAGATTCTGTGCACGAGTACGCTTTCCCCATGAACAAATGAGCTGAAAGTCGCGTACTGAGTAAGAAGTGTTGGTCATTATTGGGCAAAAAATTGTGACTCCTATGGAATCACTCCCGAGACTGCTGGTAGCTTCCGCGCATGGGGAAATGGGCGGATGGAAAGACATTAAGTAATAAAAGCTGGGGACTACTGAAAGAAAATAAGTATTTTTTGTGGTTCCCAGTTATTGGATTCCTGTTGGCGTTGATTCCATTGGCGCTCTTTGGTGGCGGCGCTATTATCCTCGCCATTGAGGACATTAACCTATGGGCGATAGTAGTCGGATTTATTGCCTTGATCCTGACCAACTTCGCCTTCACTATCTCGGGGGCAGCTCTGGTGGCTGCAGCTGATGAGGAACTGTCCGGACGCGACTCAACCTTGAGTTACGGGTTCGGCAAAGCTTTTGGTCGCCTTGGACCGCTTCTTGTTTGGTCCGTTATTCGCGCCGTGGTGTCAGCACTCTTGGGTCTAT
>JAPKAV010000046.1 GCA_028825115.1 Candidatus Nanopelagicales bacterium
GTGGGCCAAAAGTTGAACCGTCATAGGCTCGAAAACTCACATTGCGTTCAGGCCCAACCACCATGGCAAAGGCATCAGCTAGTTTCACTGCTGTTCAATCACTTTCTCGTATAAACCCAGGAAGCGCCCCCGAGGGTAATACTTGTTTTTAATTCGTTCGTAATCCTGGCCGCCATATATCGACCAAAAATTGTCTCTGCCGTAGAACGCCCTTGAGTATAGGGACTTTCGACCCTCCATTTTGGTAACTTCCCGCTCAATTTCTCGATTCTTTGCTCCCTGCTCAGGTCTTTCCCCATTTACGAGCGGAACAGTGGACCAAAAACCCACATTCACGTAGAGCTGACTGGGGTCGAATTCATAGAGTGGCCAGCGCACTTTTGGATCACGCTGCTGCAGTGGGCACAACCAGATGGGTTTTATTCCGATTTGGGAGTGAAAAAATTCGAGAAATTCGGGTAGACGGTTAACTGGGATTTCAATATCTTGCACAATGGGTTCACGAGGAGGATTTCGTTTGAGCGCGTCAAGCTTTTCGGCAAACTTGAGTTTACGGTTGATGGAAATCATTTTCCAGTAGACGTCACTGCGCAGTCGCGATTTTGGCCACAGGGAGCGTACGACTGGAACTTGGGCTCCGAATGCACGCGAGCACTAAAACCAGTCAGTGTCCCAGCGCCATAAGTAGTCGTGAATGGTGAGGTAGTCTTCAGGAAGGTTCTGGATGGATCGGTAATAAATCGACATGCCGGTGTAGTCGCTAGGTCTTCCCGCCGGGCAAAGCATCAATCATGGTGCCGACCGTGAGGTACTGCTCCGTAGGTGAGAAGACCGTGCCGTCAAGAAAATGAACCGGGGAATCGTTAAACATTGCAGAGGCCGATAGATCCTTCATTGCGACAGTGAGTGCTGCCGCCGAATCAAATCGGAGATGTGTGATGTGCACGAATGGCTTAGTTGGCTCAAGGTCTATTTTGAGTCTGAGTGCATAGCCGAGTGATCCATAGGAATTGGGAAAGGAATAAAACAAGTCCTGATGCGGATCATTTTCCTGACCGCTCGCCGTGATGATGTCGCCGGTTCCCGTCAAAATATTCATTTCCAGTACGGACTCATGTGGGGTTCCATTTCGAAAGCTCGCGCTTTCAATTCCAAGCCCGGTTACTGCCCCACCCAGTGTGATCGTGCGCAGTTGTGGAACACAAAGCGGCATCAGGCCGTAGGGGAGGGTAGCGGCGACAAGGTCTTCGTAGGTGGTCATGCCGTCCACTTCAGCGGTGTGATTGACCGGATTTACTTGGAAAACTGATCTAAATGAGCGCACATCCAGTCTATTTGCCTGAGTGGCCGCCCGGTCTCGGAAGAGATTGCTGGTTTTCTTTACTAAGTGAACAGGAGAATTTTTTGGAGCATGAGTGAGTTGGAAACGTACTCGATCAAGGGCTGCTTGGTACCCGATTTGCCAAGAATAGGTGGTATTCGGGGTAAAACTCACCCTATAAACCTAGCGGATCCCCCTCGGATGTGGGAGCCAGACCGCCGATAGGTGAGAATGTGGGGGTGAAGCGAAACACTTGGATCCCGCTGGTAGCGGGCGCAGTTGCCTTTCTGATCACATTAGGCGTTGGCGGTGCGGTGGGTACGGACTGGTTAGCCCGTAATATTGAAATGGAGCGATTGGTGACTGCGATTGAGGCGTCTGAGGCGAGCATGGGCACAGTGCAAGACCGAACTGTCGTGGTGTTCGACCAGCTTGAGGCTGAAGGTCTTGAGGGCCCAATGGCTGACGCGCAATCGAAGGCTGCCACGGCAGAGCTTGCCAGGATTGCAGTTGATGGCGCAGATTCAATTGGTGCGGCTGGTCGAGAAATCGCCGCAATCAACATATTGCCATGGCACACCAAAATTAAGGCGGCGCAGGAAGCGTATTTACTTCACAACTATGCGTGGCAGGCTTACATGCAGGCCGCAGCCGAGGACCCAGTTGCCTTCACGGTTGATCAGCCACTGGTAAATCAGACTTTTCAAGACGTTCAGGAGCCGCTCGAAGACGCACTTTCCATAGTTGGACTCTTTGATGTCGAAGCCCGTGTTGCCAATATTTTTATTGACGGGGCCCCCCAGTCCAGCGGGGAAATTATTTGAAGACCGTAGGTGGAGATTAATTGAATACATCTTTTTTTGATAACGAGCTGGGCCACCACACCTTTTTGCCAATGTCGTAGGCGAGCGCGGGGACGAGAGTGGTCCGAACGATAAATGCGTCGATGAGAACTCCGAGCGCCACAGCGAATCCAATTTGGCGCAATGAAACAAGAGGAAGTACAGCCAGGACAAGGAAAGTTGCGGCAAGCACAATGCCGGCGCTCGTAATTACCCCTCCGGTCACGGTCAAACCTTTTAGTATCCCTTGACGAGTACCAAGGAGCACAGTTTCTTCACGTACTCGGGTCAAGAGGAAGATGTTGTAATCAACACCGAGGGCAACGAGGAACACAAAGGCGAATAAAGGGAAGGACGGGTCTGCTCCAGGGAAGTCAAAAATGTAATTAAATGCGAGAGCGCATGCTCCCAAGGTGGCAAAGTAAGAAAGCAAAACGGTTCCCACCAAAACGATCGGCGCGTTAAAGGCTCGAAGCAAAATAATTAAAATTATGAGAATCACAATGAGTACGGTGGGAATAATTACTTTACGGTCTCGCAGATTTGCTTCGTTGATATCGAAGGCAACTGCGGTCGGGCCACCCACGCGTGCTTGAGCATCTGGAATTGATTCAAAGCTGGTCCTCAAGTTACCGATCACAACCTCGGCCTGTGCGGAGTCAGATGGTGATTGCAGCGTCACTGAGAACAGCACTCGGCCATCAACCGTTGTGGGGTCTCCCGTAGAAGGGTTTACGTAGGGAACGGTATCTGCCACCCCAGGAGTTGCTGCGATTTTTGATAAGACCTGATCGCTACTGCCTTGATTTGCTGTAACGATTGTTTCGCTGCCCAAACCACCGGGGAAGTGGTCGACGAGAACGTTTTGGCCAATGACTGAATCAACTTCTTCTCCGTTAGTGAATGACTCCGAAGTTGCCACGCCGTTTGCATTTAAAGTGGTACTAAAGCCGGCGAAGACAAGTAAGACCAACGCGGTGGAAACCCACGTCACACGTGGTTTGCGTCCCACAAGTCCAGAGAGTTTGGACCACACACCGGTGAGTTTGCTATCGGGTTCACCGAGTTGGGGAACTTTGGGCCAAAAAGCCCAACGTCCGGCGGGGAAGCGCTCGCGGCTGAACGGGCCACCAGATTCTGAGTAAACACGAATCACGCCAAAAACAATCCACATAATTACGGTGGTCAGGGCCGCGACGCCTCCAACAATGGCGAAAGGTGCAAATGGGGCATTTGTGAAAAGGCCAATCAGGAAACCGACAACTGCTGGCACTAAGAATGCCAGGATGGGGAGGGTGAAGCTCGGGAAAGTGAGTAGTGCGGGCAAGAAAGTCAGCATGATCAACATGGCTGCAATCACTCCAACAGCGGACACTGGGCCGGTTGACTTATTTGAGTTGAGTTCACTCAAAAGTAAGCACATGAGACCGATTGAAGTTGTCGCAGAAGAAGCCATAATTGGTGCGCGGACTCCTCTTATTGCTGCCCCAATCGCATCGGTATGAATTAAATATTTGTGTAACTCTTCTCGGTACCTGCTGACCAGCAGCAGCGAGTAGTCGGTTCCCGCGCCGAAGACCAACACGGTCAAGATTCCTTGACTCTGCCCGTTAAGTACGAGAACACCGCTATCGGCCAGGACGTAGACAATTCCGCTGGCAACCGCGAGGGCGAATCCGGCCGAAATTAATGGAATTAACCACAGCACTGGGCTGCGGTACACAAAGATCAAGATTATTGCTACTACGACTGCGGTAGCCAGGAGTAACGCGCCATCGATGGCTCCGAATACCTTGATTAGGTCAGCAAGAAAACCGCCGGGGCCGGTGACATTGATTTGGAGTGTGTCAAACTGAACCGCGTAGTCACGGATTTCGTTTGTGATTTCGGCGAAGGCAAACTCACCATCTTCGATTCGTTCTACACCACGCTCACTATTGACAGAAATGTTGACGAGCAGGGCTTTGCCATCCTCCGAGGGGAGTGGGAACAATTGTTCCGATTCCAAATATTGACCAACCCGCGATCCGTCAGCAAGGATCAACTGCGGGACCCCGGCCAAAAATTCGGTGATAGCTCCTTGATCGGCTGCGGTGAGCGGTGAGCGGTCAGGGTGCGTAATTACGGCCAAAATCGGAATTGCCGAATTTGTTGCAAAAAATTCCTGTTCCTCACTCACTATCGTGGATTCAGCCGAAGAGGGCAGGAATGTGGCGTTGTCATTTTCTTGGACATCTGAGAGGCTCCCTGCTAAAGGCCCGGCCCAGCTCCCGACCATAAGCCACATGACCGCGGCGCCAACAGCCAGCCACAGGGCACGCCTACTGCTTTTGGTGGTGTTTCCGGCCGGTGTGGTCTGCTTTCCCTTGGACTTGCTCATGGTAGGAGCGTTCCCTATTTGAACCTACCGTGCAAATCCCCGCTGATACCCAGTTCTTGACGAGCAGCAGGAAGATTCAGACATTAGGGTCGTGACATGTCCAGCGCGTTTACTGCCCTCGCAATCATGGGGGTAGTAGCTGTTGTAATCGCCGCTCTTCTGCGTCAGCGGGGTTGGTCGATGGCATTGCCGTTAATTGGGGCAGGTTTCCTGTTGGGCATTGCGCCTTTTGGTCCCAATGAAGTCCCAGACCCAGAAATCATTTTAGTCGCCGTGTTGGCACCGCTTGTGTTTGGTGAAGCGCTCGGGTCTTCGTTTTTAGACCTGCGTAAAGTCGCGCGACCCGTGCTGGTTCTTGCGATTGGCCTTGTTATTTTCTCAACTTTTGCGGTAGGGCTCGTTGGTTTCTGGGTCGCCACGCTGCCCATTGCGGTTGCCATGGCCTTGGGGGCAGTCCTGGCACCTACGGATGCTGTGTCGGTTGGCACCATTGCTAAAAGGGCGTCGCTACCCAGGCGACTCGTGTCAATTCTCGAGGGTGAAAGTTTGGTTAACGACGGAACTGGCCTGACTGCCCTAAAAGTGGCAATTGTCGCCGCGATTGCCGGATCATTCACCGTGGGTGAAGTCGCCATTGATTTTTCACTCGCCGTGTTTGTGGGTGTTGGTGTTGGGCTGTTCAGCGGGTGGATCATGGGACGAGTCCTACGGCATAGCTCTGATCTAGTCCCCGCGAATTCATTAGTTGTTGTTGCGCCATTTCTTATATACATAGCTGCGGAAACGGCTCAAGGGTCGGGGATTTTGGCAATAGTCGTCGCAGGGCTTTTTGTTGCACACCGGCAAAACTCTGAACCCGGGGCGGCGGGCCGCGTGCAAAGCGCAGTGGTGTGGCGGCACTTGACCTTCATTCTTCAGGCACTGGCGTTTTTCTTGATTGGCTTACAAATCCCTGAAGTCCTCGGACGGCTCGAGACCTCTGAAGTACAAACGGCCTTAATTCTCAGTGGGGCGGTCGTCGTAACACTGATCATCACCCGAACAGTGTTTGTGTTCGCAATGGTTGGTGTGACTCGTCTTGCCAAGTCGCCAGCGGCGCAACACGCAACGTTTGGTCGTGAGGCTGCGATCATGGCCTGGGCTGGCGCTCGAGGACCCATTTCAGGTTTGGCCGCTTTTTCAATCCCGTTAGTTACTATGAGTGGTGATCCATTTCCGAACCGAGACCTCATCCTTGCAGTGAGTTTTCTCGTTATTGTGGTCACTTTGATTTTGGCTGAGACACTCGGTCCCATGGCCCGGATGCTCAAGATTCCGATCGACGATGACACCGCAGAGATCGCTCGGGTGCAAGGGATGCTTGCGAAAGCCGCCTTAATCCGTCTCGACACTGCGCTTGAGGAATTCACTCAAGCCGGGACGCCATTGAGCCCTAAGGACGCTGAATCATTGCGTCGCGATCGGGAAATGCGACTGCTGAGAAGTCCGTCAGTCCCAGAATCTTTGCAGCCGCTGACCGCCGAACTTGAGATGTCTCAGATGCTCAATCTTGGGGTTTCTATGGTGCACGCCGAGCAGGAGGAGCTCATTCGCCTGCGGGACAGTGAGGGTTTACCTGACTCAATTGCCCGGCCGCTCTTAAGAGAGTTGGATTCGCGTGAGCAAGCTTTGGTGCGGCAAATTCGGTATTACGTGAATTAATACTCATTTTTAGTGCTCATTCATAACAATTTGCGCATGTTTACACAATAATCGTGTCCCAACTATGTCACGAACGTGTCATAACACGCAATTGCCGATACATTGAAAAGTAGCAAGTTTGGGTCTGAATGGATCAGATCGCCGTATACCTATGATGAGTGGAGTACGAAATATGAAGTCGTTTACTAAGAAGTTAGTGGTCGTTATGGCCGCGTCGGCGCTGGCTCTATCAGCGTGCTCGAGTGATTCGGACTCGAGTGGAAGCGAGCAGGGAGACACTGTTGCAGGGGCAAATAGCCTTGACGGCATCCCAGTAACGGTGGGATCCAAGGATTTTGATGAGCAGCTATTGCTCGGTCAGATATTGGTGCAAGCGTTCGGTGCCGCTGGCGCTGAAATTACCGACAAGGTCAACCTCGGTGGTACAAGCGTTGCCCGCGCTGCCCTACTTTCTGGTGAAATTGATGTGTACCCGGAGTACAACGGAACCGGCTATGCGGTCCACCTCGAGCAGGAAAACCCAAGCTTTGACGCTGAGGAACTCACGGGTAAAGTGAAGGAGATGGATCTCAAGGAAAACAGCATTGCTTGGATAGGTCGCTCTCCGTTCAACAACACGTACGGATTCGTGTCAAGCCCAGAAACAACCGAGGCTAACGGCGGACCGTTTACGACCCAGACGTTCATGGAGTACGTGCGCGACAACCCTGATGCAGTCGTATGTATGGAGACCGAATTCCCAGATCGTCCAGATGGCCTGATCTTGACCGAAACGGCAACGGGAATTGAATTGGCGGAAGAACAACGCAACATTCTGGACACCGGCGTTATCTACACCGAGACTGCAGACAACAACTGCACATTCGGTGAGGTGTACACCACTGACGGTCGGATCCCAGCATTAGGTCTAACGCTGGTTGAAGATCCAGGCATAAATATCCTCTACAACGTCTCAGCAGCAATGCGTGCCGAGACCTACGACCAAGCGCCAGATCAGTTCGAAGCCATTGTCGCTGCCATTTTGGCGCCATTGGACAACAACAAGATGGCCGAACTCAATAAGCGGGTTTCTGCCGATGGCGAAGAGGCGTCAGCAGTTGCTACCGACTTCTTGGTAACAGAAGGAATCATCGCAGGTTAGTCAGCAAAAGGACATGGAGGCAGGAACCCTGCCTCCATGTCCTTTTACATTGATCCACCAAATTCCACACAAGAAGGATCCCCATGGACGGCATTTCGAGTTGGTTTGAATACCTCTCAACGCGTGGAGATCTAGTCATGGAGACGCTTGCGCAAACACTGACCTACGTCGTCCTGGTAACAATCTCAGCAAGCATCGTCGCCATCATCTTAGGCGTCGCAACTAGACACAATCCGTTTGCAAAAGAACTCACGCTCTCTATCGCAAGTGTGTTTTTGACTATACCTAGTTTGGCTTTGTTCACGATTTTTATACCGATCGTTGGTCTCGGATTTGCACCTAGTTTTATTGCTCTTTTCCTCTATGCGCTCTTACCGATTATGCGAAACACGGTCGCTGGGCTTGATTCAGTCGACAAC
This sequence comes from Candidatus Nanopelagicales bacterium, assembly GCA_028825115.1. GTDB lineage: Bacteria > Actinomycetota > Actinomycetes > S36-B12 > S36-B12 > UBA4592. Next base: position 7,805 of record JAPKAV010000046.1, read on the forward strand.
AGCATCCTCGAGTCGGCCAAAGGCATGGGCCTCACCTCAGGTCAAATCTTGCGCAAGGTGCAGTTGCCCTTGGCATGGCCGATCATGCTCGCCGGCATTCGAGTGAGTGCTCTTCTCACCGTTGGTATTTCCGCTATTGCAACCTTGGTTGCGGGCGGCGGCCTCGGTGACTTTATTAAAAGCGGCCTGGCCCGACTCCCGCTGCCAAACTCGCTTGAAGCGATCTGGACCGGAGTAATCCTGTCTTTGGCTCTTGCACTGGTAGTTGACTTTATCCTTCGCACAGTTGGACGCTTTACCAATCCAAGCGGAGTGCGCTCATGAACTTTGACAATAAGGAGATCGAGATGACAACCCCCACAATTGCACTTGAAAGCGTGACAAAAAAGTACTCGGGAGTTGATAAACCGGCCGTGGACAGGCTCAGTCTTGAAGTCGCGGCAGGGGAGATTCTTGTATTGGTTGGGCCGTCAGGCTGCGGCAAGAGCACAACACTTCGTCTGATTAACAGAATGATTGAACCCACTTCGGGGCGGATCATCTATGAAGGTGAAGATGTAACAAAGGGTGACCCAAATGAATTGCGCCGCCGCATGGGCTACGTGATTCAGCAAGTCGGCCTTTTCCCTCACCGCACTATTGCCGAGAACATTGCAACTGTTCCCAAGCTACTTAAATGGCCGAAGAAGAAAATCAATGACCGGGTAGACGAGCTACTTGAATTGACGGGCATGGATCCCAGCGTGTACCGAGATCGTTATCCCAAGGAGCTCTCCGGTGGACAGGCACAGCGCGTCGGTGTTGCCCGAGCGCTCGGTGCCGATCCTGATGTCCTACTCATGGACGAACCATTTGGGGCCATCGATCCGATCACCCGCGACCGCCTGCAAAACGAATTCCTTAGGCTGCAAGCAGAATTGAAGAAGACGATTGTGTTCGTCACCCATGACATTGACGAAGCAGTCAAAATGGGCGACCGAATTGCGATCCTGCGTGATCAGTCTGAGATCGCTCAGTTGGACGTCCCGGAGGTAATCCTTACCGACCCTGCGGACTCGTTTGTTGAAAACTTTCTCGGATCCGGGGCGATTCTCAAAACATTGACATTGCGGCGTCTGCGTGACATCGATCTTTCGCACCCATTAGAAATAAGCCGTTCAGCTAACCGTACCGAGGCGCTCGCACAACTGCACGATTCGCACTTCCCGTACGCAGTTCTTCTTGATGACTCACGCCACCCGGTCGCCTGGGTTGATGAGCGCGCCCTGAACCGTTCCGAGTCGCTGGACACCGCGGCCTCGCGAATCACAGTGCAGTTACAACCGGAAGACACTCTGCAAGACGCGCTGAGTTCCATGCTTCAAAGCTCGGCAGGAATGTCAGCTGTAGTGGACAGTCGGGGGAGTTACTTAGGAACCTGCACTATTGAGAGTCTGGCATCAATGTTGATTAGTCAGCCCACAAATGGTGACCAGTAATGAGCTCCACTGCCACCACTCAACTATCGGCCGGGATCTTGCCATCGCGACGTAACCAAATCGTGGGCCAGCTTGACTTGATTGTGACTCCGATCTTTTTTGCGCTGCTGACGGTCTTACTGGTAGCGGTGTGGGTCTACTCCGATTTTGATAAAACTACAACGAGCATTTTGGAACCGAGTCGTCTATGGACACAATTCCAGCAACAAATCTCTTTAGCTCTCTGGTCTACGGCTCTTGTGATCGTGCTTGCGATTCCGCTAGGAATCGTGGTGACCCGGGAGGGAGCGCCACGGTTGAAGAACAATTTGGTTACCGGTCTTGGACTTGGCCAGGCAATCCCAGCTTATGGGCTGATTGTCCTTTTCTTCGTGGCATTTGGTCAAGGTTCGGTTACCGTCGTCTTAGCCTTGGCAACTTTCGCGTTGCTCCCTGTGCTTCGCAACACGATCGTTGGACTTGAGCAAGTCGATCAATCTGTGATCGAAGCCGGCAAGGGCATGGGTCTGAATGGGCTGCAGCGCCTCCGGCAAATTGAATTACCCCTCGCCGTACCGGTCATCATGGGTGGAATCCGTACGGCGACCGTTATTAACGTGGGTATGGCCACTCTGGCCTATCTCATCGGTGGAGGTGGGCTTGGTGAGACCATTGCTGGTGGCCTTAAAAACGGTCGACCGACAGCAATTTTTGTTGGCGCAGTACTTGTAGCACTGATTGCGTTGGCACTTGATTTCTTTGGCGGTCTGGCCCAGCGATATCTCAAACCTAAGGGTCTTGCCTGAGGGTAGGCTCCACGCTCGTGTCTGAGTTGCTTAGTGGCGTGCCGATGCAAGTTCTTCTAATGCGTGTCGCGGTCGTCCTAATTCCGCTTTCCGCGATTGGAGCGGCCCTGATCGCCGCTCGCCCTAAGGCGCTACGTTTGTTCGGTGCCAAGACAGTAATTGCCGCCGCTGTTGGTGTTGTAGCCGGCGTAATCTCAGGAATGTTAAGAAAAGGATTAGGTCAGGACGCTATCCGGTCAGGAAACTATGTGGAATACAGAATTCTTTTCCCGATTGCTGCATTGGGGTTCCTGTTTTTGCTAACAATTTTTTGGTTGATTGCCCGCGGAGTCCCACTGAACCGCAATCGACCTTTATGGCTCAAAGTGATTGGCGCGACTTTGATCTTGGCCGGAATCGGAATTTCCTACCTGACCGTTGCTGCTACCTACTTGGGTTAAAAAGCATCTAATTACAAGAAATTATGAAACCGCCACGAAGTACCACCCGATATTTCGACAGTCTCGTTGATCCGAGTTGTTGGTCCACACGTAGGTCAGATCAATATCTTTCGTAAGGAAAAAATCGGACCGTATTCAAATATCCGTGGCGAATATGCATGTGTCGGGATTTCCTGGAGGAGTAGTACTCATTCAAGTCATTCTGGCGTGCATTTTTGCGTTGGGTCGCGCTGGACAAGAAAAGTTATCCGTTCATAATCACATAACGGACTGTGAAATTTCGTTTCGCAGGGACTACGTAATCCTTTAGATGATTGCACTATGACTTCGGCGGAATCAAGTCTGATGAATTATGCGAGTGCTTCTGCAGTGAAAACTATTTGTCCTTTGGTTTCGCCGTAGTTTGACCAGTATGTTTTAGCTCGTTCCATATTTTCGAAACTGAAGGCATCCGAATCGTTGCACCCCTGAAATAGCGATCCGTCGAGGAGGCTTGCAACGGGTAGTTCGCCACGCTGGGCCAGTAAGTGAAGAGCGACCGCTCCCTTCTCGGCGATAGCCGGATCACCTAGTTTTCGGTCGATGGTGCCCTCCTCTAATCGGTCCGAAAGGAAGCGCATCTGTTTGTCCCAGACTGATTGGGAACTAATTTCCCCCAATTCCGCTAAAGTTTCGAGTGCGAAGTATGTCGCCCCTGCTTCATGAATCCAAAATGAGTCTTCTTGTGATGCAGAGTAAGTGCATTGATCCGGGTCGGGTTTTTGAATTGCATGGAAAATTTCGTGGAAGAAAGTTGTGACTAGTTCTTCGGAAGGCTTTGCCCGGTCGGGGTCGATACTGAGGACGACCAATCGCTTTTTGGCGCACTCACCCTCTGGTGCAAATGACTGTTGCGATTGCTGTCCGCCACCTAATTCAGCAAAGCGCGAGACCTCGGTGGAAGTGAAAGCGGCCGTTTCTGGGCCACAAACTGGTGACAAGAATTGCTCAACAGAACTTGCCATTGAATTGCGCTCTTCCACACTGACAACAGGAGTAAACCCGGGGCCTCGAAATGAAGTGTCATTGTTTTCAACTTCTCCTGGTGGAAGAAGCAAAGGCCCTACCGGATACATGACCATCATCACGTCTTTCTCCCAAGGATTTATGTTTTTCACTGCGAAGTTGAAACAATTTATGACCTCTTCGTCAGGTAAGTTTGAAAAGTTCACCAACGTTAACTCGCGAGAAGGGACAGGAGACTCTGGGCAGACAAGTTGATCGGTAGAAAATGAAATCGAGTCGGAAGAGTCAGGAGCCTTCTGTTTAGGCTCCGCTGGCTCCTCACGCTCCTCACGCTCCTCACGCTCCTCAGACTCCTCAGACTCCTCAGACTCCTCACGCTCCTCACGCTCCTCTGGCTCCTCAGACTCCTTTGGCTCTTGAGACTCTTGGGAGACTTGAGACTCTGGCCGATCCGCAGAGGTGTCTGTTTCGGTATTAACTCCGCATGACGTGGTGAACAAGAGTGCGGGCAGGACTACAGTCAGGATCAAAGTTTTCATCCCTGTATCGTACAACGAAGAACCTCGGCCCACATCCGGCTAGCCTGCCATCCTGAGGTGGAGATCGGGAGCGTACTGAGAAAAGATAATCTCAGCCGAGGCTCACCATTACATG
>JAPKAV010000047.1 GCA_028825115.1 Candidatus Nanopelagicales bacterium
CAACCTTCTTAGGCGCAACCTTCTTAGGCGCAACCTTCTTAGGCGCAACCTTCTTAGGCGCAACCTTCTTTGCATAGCTCTTCTTAAACTGTGACTTTTTTGCGACCAACTTCGCCGCCCCCTTAGTTCAGTAGGCCGTCAATCAACTGCCGTGCGTCGATTTCATGTGAACATGTGAAACTACCCCTGTTAGCGCACGTGCGTATGATATTGCCCGGGCGCTAAAGTAATGCACGACCCCGTCCTTAGTCACGCACCCAGACGAAAATTTCGCCTACTTCGTCTTTCTCAGAGAAGAGCGCACCCAGATGTACAAAGCGGTACCGCCCACGGTGGACTTGGGCGATCTTGAGCATCAGGTGCTCGCGCTATGGGAAACCGAAGGCACATTTGCCGCATCCATGGCTCAAAGCCAGGGACGGCCTGCGTGGACTTTCTACGAGGGGCCGCCCACAGCAAACGGGGCTCCGGGCACCCACCATATTGAGGCCCGTGCTTTTAAGGATATTTTTCCCCGCTACCGGACTATGAAGGGTTACCACGTAGTCCGCCAGGCCGGTTGGGACTGCCATGGGCTCCCCGTTGAACTAGCGGTTGAAAAGGAACTCGGGTTTTCTGGAAAGCAAGATATTGAAAAATATGGCGTCGGCAAATTTAACGCCAAATGCCGGGAATCGGTTATGCGCCATGTGGATGCATTTGCTGACCTCACTACCCGGATGGGTTATTGGGTTGATATGGACAGCGCTTACTGGACCATGGACACCAATTACATTCAAAGTGTGTGGTGGTCCCTCAAGCAGATCTTCAACGCCGGTCTGCTGGTCCAGGATCATCGGGTCTCGCCGTATTGCCCTCGTTGCGGTACCGGCCTGAGCGACCATGAACTCGCCCAAGGCTACGAAGATGTTGTGGATCCTTCGGTGTATGTCCGCTTCCCCGTTACTGCAGAAACCCTTGCTAGCAAGTACTCACATCTTTCGCTACTTGTCTGGACCACAACCCCGTGGACTCTGGTCTCGAACACTGCCATCGCTGTTAAACCGTCGGCAACCTACTGCGTCGTGTCACATGAGGGACAGCATTACGTGGTGGCCCAGGATTTAGTCGAAGATCTGTTTGGGGCACCCATTGGTGCCGACGGCGAAGACAACATCACCAGATACCAAATTATGGAAACTTTCTCTGGGGTTGAACTTGAGCGAGTGGGCTATCAGCGACCATTCGATCTGATCGACATTCCCCAATCCCATTTTGTGATTCTGGCTGACTACGTCACCACCGACGATGGAACTGGGCTCGTACACCAGGCGCCAGCTTTTGGTGCCGACGACCTGATCAGTTGCCGTGCGTATGGCCTTCCGGTTGTGAATCCAATAGCTCCTGATGGAACATTCATGCCCGATACACCGCTGGTCGGCGGACAGTTTTTCAAAAAAGCCGATACGACTCTCACTGATGACTTGCGCACCCGCGGATTACTCTTTCGTGAAAAACCTTACGAGCACTCCTATCCACATTGCTGGCGGTGCCACACGCCACTAATTTACTATGCACAACCTTCTTGGTACATCAAGACAACGACTATCAAAGACCGACTCATGACCGAAAACGAGAAGACGCACTGGTATCCGGAGACGATCAAGTGGGGTCGATACGGTGACTGGCTTACCAACAATGTGGATTGGGCCTTGTCGCGCAATCGCTATTGGGGAACCCCGCTGCCCATCTGGCGCTGTGAAAACGAGCACTTAACCGTTGTTGAGTCCCTCGCCGAACTCGGCGAGCTTGCCGGCCAAAAGATCGACGACCTTGACCCGCATCGCCCCTTCATTGACGACATCACGATCCCCTGTCCGCAATGTGAATATACCGCCAACCGCGTTCCTGAAGTGATTGACTGCTGGTATGACTCTGGGGCTATGCCATTTGCATCACAGTGGTACCCGCGGCACAATTTTGACGAGTTTTTAACCCAATACCCGGCCGATTTCGTATGCGAAGCAATTGATCAGACTCGTGGTTGGTTCTACACCCTGATGGCCATTGGAACTTTGGTCTTTGACGAGTCTTCATATAAAAGCGTTGTGTGCCTTGGTCACATTCTTGATGAAGATGGTCGCAAAATGAGTAAGCACCTCGGGAACGTTCTTGAACCGATTTCCTTGATGGATCAACACGGCGCGGACGCAGTGCGATGGTTTATGTTGGCAAGTGGATCACCCTGGCAGTCACGTCGGGTCGGTCACACGGCAATCGCGGATATTGTGCGCAAGAACCTGCTCACCTACTGGAACACCGTTTCCTTTCTATCCCTGTATGCGCGCAGCGCACCCTGGACACCGGCAGAAGGTGCTCCCCCATTGGAACAGCGCCCGATCATGGATCGCTGGCTTCTGACCCAGGCCCACTCACTGAGTTCGCAAGTAGACGCGGCTTTAGAGGATTTTGACACCCAACTGGGTGGGCGCTTAATTACTGAATTTATCGATGACCTTTCCAATTGGTACGTGCGCCGAACACGCCGCCGATTCTGGGATGGCGACCCAGCCGCACTGTCAACACTGCATGAAGCCATTCACATTGTGACTTTGTGCATGGCCCCGTACACACCATTTATTACCGAGCGGGTGTGGCAAGACCTATTCCGGGAAACACAACCCCAGCTGCCGCCGTCGGTGCACCTTGCGAGCTGGCCTGAAGAATCACTCGTTGATGCGCAATTACAAGAACAAATGGCCCTCGCTCGCCGGGTCACCGAGCTCGGTCGCTCGGCTCGAGCCACAAGTTCGGTCAAGACGCGACAACCACTAGGGCGCGCCCTCATCAGCGCTCGGGGGTGGAGCGGGCTTCCCGCTGACTTGGTGGCCGAGGTGGCAGAAGAGCTCAATGTGGGTGAACTACTCACTCTTGATGTCTCCGATAGCGCCCTAGTCAGCATTTCCATCAAGCCTAACTTTCGTTCGCTGGGAGCTCGGTTTGGCAAGCAAACACCACTCGTTGCGGCGCACATTGCTATGCAAGACGCTACCGAGCTGGTGAATATGCTGCGGACAGCTGGCACGGTCGTCTATGAAATCGAATGGGTTGACGAAACTGTCACAATTGAGTTAGCGGACTTGGTGATCACAGAGACCCCGATTCAGGGATGGGCCGTGGCAGCAGACGCCGGCGAAAGTTTCGCACTGGACTTGGAAATCACTCACGACCTGGCTCTCGCTGGGATGGCACGCGATATTGTGCGCGCCCTTCAAGAGGGACGAAAAAATGCAGGATTGCAGATAAGTGATCGCGTTAGCGTTACCTGGAGTTCCGATAACGCGCATATCGCCGAAACAATAAGCACGCACGGGGTCGAAATAGCTCATGAGGTTCTCGCCCTTGCTCTGTCCCAGGTGATCGGACCTGTAACTGGATTTCCTGTACTGGGTTCAGAGAGTGAAATTGAGGCTAATTTTGGAATTGAAAAGGTGTAAGGGCAGACCTATAATCCGCGAAAGATTCCAATCAGGATTTGAAGACCGATCAGAAGGATCAGAAACCCAAGATCCAGAGACACTTGACCCAATCTCAGCGGCGGGACCACGCGCCTTATAAGTTTCAATGGTGGCTCAGTGAGGGTGTAAATCCCTTCGACGATGATCAGAATGGGTCCAGAAGGACGCCAGTCACGTGCAAATATCTGAACGAAATCAAATACTAAACGCCCGATCAGCACAAGGAGATACAAGAAAAGGATATTGGCGATCCATGCACCGACTGTATTCATTTGATTAACCTACCTGCTCTAACTCTGATTGAAGAAACCGTCTTGGGCTACCTGCGCCCGCGCTTGATCTCCCACATCTACGTTAAACGGTGACAGCAGGAAAACTTTGTTGGTAACTCTCTCGATACTACCCCGGCAACCAAAAACTAATCCCGCTGCGAAGTCAATGATTCGTTTCGCGTCACTGTCATCAAGATCACCCAGATTCATGATCACCGGAATTCCTTCTCGGTATTCTTCACCAATGCGTCGTGCATCGTTGTATGACCGCGGGTGCATGGACTCAATCCGAGCAAAATCGAGATTGCGAGGTGGTGTGGGGCTACTAGGTGCCGCATTGCGGCTCGGCAACTCTTGATCGCGGCGAATTGTGCGAACACCGCGTGGTTCCCGTGCACGAGATCTTTGCGATTTCCCCACGCTATCGGATCCGTAGTCATCGTCAAAGCCGCGGGAGGAACCTGCCCGATTGGAAGTCTGAACTCGGGATTCGTATTTTTCCGGTGAATTGCGCGAATTTCGAGGATCGTCATAGCCCTCGTCGGCGTAATCTTCTGAGTAGGATTCGTCTTCGACCAAACCCAGATAGACAGCCATTCGGCGCACAGAACTAGCCATTTCCGACCCTCTCGTTCCTTTTACTACGGACCACTACGGGCTTGCTGCCACAGGCATCTCCCTTAGGAGCATTCCCCACGTTACTGCACATCATGCCTCTCCCCGAGGATCGCGCTACCGAGTCGCACTTGTGTCGCACCTGCCCGGATCGCCTGTTCCAGGTCCCCGGACATTCCAGCGGAGATCATGGTTGCCTCCGGGGTCAATTTTTGGACAAGTGCAGCCGCACCCGCCAATTGCCCGAAAGCCGCATCTACGTCAGCGCCCATTTCTGGGTGTGGACCCACTCCCATGACCCCGCCGAGGGTTAAATGTGGTGCTTTTTCCAGCTCGGCAACAAAATCAGGGACCGCCCCGGGGTTGACCCCACCACGGTTCATCCCTTCCCGAAATTCCACGGGATCGAGGTTCACCTGAATTAAGACTCTCAGTTTCTTGTTCGCCTGGGCCGCAGCCCGGTCCAAGGGAATAATCAACTCAAGCCGATCTAGCGTCTCCACCGTGTCGGCCCACCGCGCAATTGAATTAAGCTTCTTACTTTGTAATTGCCCGACCATGTGCCAACTGACTAAATCAGAATTTTCACTTTCGACATGTTTGCTTTTGCCCTCTTGATCTCGGTTTTCACCAAAAGCATGCTGGCCTAATCCGTTCAAGATGTGAATGTCAGATGACGGATAGGTTTTTGAAATCACAAGTAAATCGACCCGTCTTCCCTCGCTTACCGCGTCAATGCGATCATGCGCGGCTTGTAGATTTTGGTCCAATTCTTTGGCTCGAAAGCTGGCGTTCTCGCTCATAACGGCATCTGGGATTCATGCATGGCCACAACTATTCCTTGCCGCCCTGTTTTGGTTTCGCGCCGGTAGGAAAATAGGGTTTCCGGGTTTCCGTACGTACATCCACCGACTACCACCGGCTCAATTCCCGCACTTCTCAATTGTGTGGTTACTCCTTCTCTCACGTCTATCCCACCCGGTACACGCAAAGCAGCCTCAGCCACCTCACGCTGAGTTGAGGACCAAATCATCTCGCGTCGGTCAGTCGAACTGGAGTAACATGCGCCACAGATGGCAGGTCCCACAACGGACTGAATGTGGGTTGCGCCACGTTCCCGAAGTTCCACGATCGTGGCCTCAACCACTCCAGCCACGATCCCTTTCCATCCACAATGGACCGCGCTGATCAGTGGCGTGTCCCCCTCACGAAATGCGCAGAAAATTAATGGGGCACAGTCAGCACCCATTGCCACCAACCCCACCTCCGCGCGGTCGGTGATCAGGGAGTCAACGCCAGGGAATGTCCCAGCACCGTGCACGCGTGCAATCGAACTTCCATGTGCTGCTCGCATGAGCGCCAGGTCCGTCTCTTTTACGCCAACGAGAGCGGCGAGCGAATTGAGATTGCGCGAAGTCGCCAAAGGATCGTCCCCCACATGCGGGGCGATATTTCCTTGGCTGAATTCACCCACGCTATGGCCTCCCAAACGACCAGTGACCGCCCAGCACACTGGACGGTCACTAGGTGCCACCGGCGCAAAAACGCCACTGGCAAGGGGAAGAATCATTTACTTCAAGAAATCAGGGATATCTAGGTCATCGCTGGTGTCATCAAATGACACTGCTTTGGGTTTTTGCACGCTCTGTCCAAAAACCGGTGCTTCAGAGATCGCAGCATCTTTTGCCGAAACTTTCTTGGTCGGTGGTTCCCCACCATCAAAGCCAGCCGCAATCACGGTCACTCGGACTTCGTCCCCCAACGTGTCATCAATGACCGCACCGAAAATAATATTGGCATCCGGATGCGCTGCGTCAGCAACGAGTCGGGCCGCTTCATTGATTTCAAATAGCCCGAGGTCGCTTCCGCCCGAGATAGAAAGCAAGACGCCGTGTGCGCCATCAATCCCAGCTTCCAGCAGCGGACTGGAAATGGCCTTTTCCGCAGCCTGAACTGCGCGGTCTTCTCCGCGAGAGGAGCCTATGCCCATCAGCGCAGAACCGGCCGCATGCATGACACTCTTAACGTCAGCAAAGTCCAGGTTAATCAAACCTGGCGTTGTAATCAGGTCGGTAATTCCACTGACTCCTTGTAGGAGAACATGGTCGGCCTGTCGGAATGCATCGATGACTGAGATTTCGCGGTCGGCAAGTGAGAGCAATCGATCATTGGGAATAACAATGAGCGTGTCGACTTCGGCGCGCAATTCTTCTACGCCCTGGTCTGCCTGCGACATGCGACGACGGCCTTCAAACCCAAAGGGCCTAGTGACCACACCGATTGTCAAAGCGCCGAGAGAGCGAGCAACCTTGGCAACCACTGGGGCGCCACCGGTGCCGGTCCCGCCACCTTCGCCTGCTGTGACAAAGACCATGTCCGCACCGCGGAGCACTTCTTCGATCTCTTCGAGGTGATCTTCGGCCGCTTTCTTGCCAACCTCGGGGTTCGCTCCGGCACCCAGGCCTCGGGTGAGTTCACGACCGATGTCGAGTTTGACGTCGGCATCACTCATCAGGAGCGCTTGTGCGTCGGTGTTGATGGCGATGAACTCGACCCCTTTAAGGCCGACCTCAATCATTCGGTTTACAGCGTTCACACCGCCGCCGCCAATACCAACAACCTTGATTACTGCTAAATAGTTCTGTGGAGCCGCCACGGCCGCTCTCCTTTTCCGTTCATGTCGATGGAAGGGGCTCCATCGAACTCCTGTGCCACAAACCCTCAACCTCTACCAGAGGCTAAGCAAATGGTTCGCTCATGGCCGCGCGGACCATAGACGGTCCGGATAGTAAAGCGCAAGTCGGAAGAGCCAATTTGCCAAAGTTTTTTAAAAAACTTTCCGGACAAAAGCCTGGCCCGACCCTGCTTAGGACTTCTTCCGCCCTTTTTCATCGGTCGTGGTCGGCAATTCGGGGGCGCTGACATCGTAGACCTGGGCCCGGCGCGATAACAATGCGTTCAGCACGGCAGCCTTGAACTCTGGCTCATCCGCGCTGCCCCACTTCACGGTAGATCCCGACTTCAGATCAATTTCAATGCTGTCAATCGAGTTAGCACTTATCCGTACGACTTTATTAGCCAAATTTTCCGGCATAGCAACAACGACTTTGACCGCCGCAACAAGTGGACCTCCCGATGCTTGGATTAGGGGTAATCCTTCAAGGTTGGCATGGTCAAAAACAATACCTTGGGCGTCGACTCCCTGGCTCGCATCCACGCCTTTGACCCGCGCTAAAGGAATCCGTAATTCCAGAGCTACTACTACCTCATTAGGCCAACCGCGTCGCACCTCAACAGTTGACACCCACGGAAGGCCAACAACGGCTTGGGCCGCTGCATCGGTATCAAGTGTGGCAATCCGGTCATCTAATTTAATCTTGGCGTTCGCTTGCACCTGAGCAATTTGTTCAGCTGAAAGGATTTCTTCACGGGAGCCCACCACTCGAAATTCTTTCACCGCAAATACTTGTGAAAACCCCACCAACCAAATCATGATTCCAGCACTAAGAACTAATACAGGAATGATCAGCCACCAGATTCGAGTTTTACGTTTTTTCAGTTGATACGCGGTGAAGTCCTTCGATTGTGAATGCCTTTTGCTGCTTGTCTTCACATTGCTTCTTTCGTCACTGATGACATCACTCATTAAAATGCCCAGGTTCGCGTTCTTGCAATCTTTGAACAACTTCAACAGCTATTAGACCAATATCTCCGGCACCCAATGTCATGATGATATCGCCGCTTCGCGCATCTTCCAGCAAATCTTGAGCCACCGCAGACCATGAAGGTTCGAAAATTACACACTCGGGAGGGAGGGGGACATTCGTTGCCATGGTTTGTCCACTGGCTCCGGGGATCGGAGTCTCCCCTGGTGCAAAAACTTCCAGCACGATGACTTTGTCGGCCAATGCAAGAGCAACTCCGAACTCTTGGGAAAATAACGCCGTCCGATAGTAATGATGCGCCTGAAACGCAACGATCACCCGCCCAGGGCCCACAAGCTCACGCGCTGTTCGTAGTGTTGCAGCGATTTCAGTGGGGTGATGAGCGTAATCGTCGTACACCCGGACACCACCGGCTTTTCCCTTAAAATCAAATCTGCGACGCGTCCCGCTAAAGTGTTTGACTCCTTCTATTGCTTGTTGCGCCGTGTAAGACATGCCGATCATCGCAACAAGAACAGCTTGTGCGTTGAGTGCATTGTGATGACCAAAAACCTGAAGCTCGGCCCGCCCCAAGCGCACGCCCTGATGTGCGGTGTCAAAGCTCCAGCCCGATGCTGACGGCCGGGCATCCACCATGTGAAAATCTGCCTCAGGGTCCTCCCCATAGGTGCGGATATCAACGCCGACGGCTAGGGCTTCCTTGATGAGACGAGCTGCACCCGGATCGTCTAAGCACGCCACCACAAACCCGCCTCGATCTCGAATGCCCAGTGCAAAGTCGAGGAAACCCTGTTCGATCGCATCAAATGTCCCCCAATAGTTAAGGTGATCTGCCTCGACATTGGTCACAATTGCAACTGTTGGGTCCAGATACAGGAAAGTGCCATCACTTTCATCTGCTTCAACCACAAACAATTCTCCCGTGCCTAAATGGGCATTTGATCCAGTCTCGTTTAGCTCACTACCGATTGCGAACGACGGATCTGATCCCGAATGTTGCAGAGCGACGGTCATCATCGAAGTGGTTGTTGTTTTCCCGTGTGTTCCCGTGACGGCTATCCCGGTGTATCCGGACATGATCGCCGACAGTGCCTCTGCGCGGTTCAAAACCCGCTTCCCGCGCTCCACGGCCTCGATTCGTTCTAGATTATTCGCAGGAATAGCGGTGGACAACACCAGGGTGTCAATTGCATCTACGTGCCCGCACGAGTGGCCAATCATGGTCTCAACCCCTACCGCGGTCAAGGCGGCAAGGCGACGGGAATCTTTAGCATCACAACCAGTGACCCGCACACCGCGGGCAGCCAGGATTCGAGCAATTCCGGACATGCCGGCGCCACCGATCCCCACAACATGGACCTGACCCAAGTCCTGCAAACTCACGCGTGCCCACTCCTTCTCAATTGTGACGACGTTCTTGTGGACACGATAACCCCCAAACGGCCAATTCCTTGGCAGCATTAGTTGGGCTCACCCCGCGCCTTGTCTCCGCCATTTTGGTAAGCGTTTGATTATTGAGAACCAAAGGCAAAACTTTGCTTACAACCGTATCAGGGGTAAACGCTGAGTTTTCAATTTCAATTGCTGCTCCCGTGCTCGTCAAAGCATGGGCATTTCTTTTTTGTTCACCGTTGCCGATGGGAAGTGGGACAAAAATTGCGGGAACGCCTACCGTTGCAATTTCCGCAACGGTCATGGCGCCAGCCCGAGCCACAACTAAATCAGCCGCGCAATAGGCCAAGTCCATGCGACTAATAAACGGAATGGTTCGGTACACGACCCCGGCAGAATCGATCACTGGGCCGGTTGCGCCAATATTTCCCGTCCCAACGGCGTGTAAGACACTCACCCCCGCCGCAAGTAATTGTGGCAATGCTGCTTCGATCGCCGCATTGATAGATTGGGCACCCTGAGATCCACCGAAAACGAGAAGTACTGGCCCAGTTTTCGGGAGATTAAAATGTTCGCGGGCCTTGACCTGACCTTGATGCCGATCAAGTTCCACGATGTCAGTGCTCAATGGCATCCCTATCACCCGTGCCCCAGAAATAACCCCCTCGAACATCGCGGCCACATGCGGGGTAAGTGTGGCACCCAACTTATTCGCAAGCCCGGCGGTCGAATTCGCCTCGTGTACGATGATGCACAGACCGAGACTTTTGGCCGCTAGGTAAGCAGGGGCACTGGCATAACCACCAAACCCAATCACAACGTCAATTGAGTGTGCTTTGAGGAACCGGCGAGCAAGACGCACTGACGCGATAAATTTGGGAAGAAATGTGAATGCTTGGCCATTTAACTTGCGTGGAAAAGGCGCGGAAGGCAGCAGCTCAAGCGAAAGTCCAGTAGGTGGAACCAAAATTGCATCCAGACCGCGTTCTGTTCCCATAATCGTCACGGTTGCCTGTGGATCTAGATCAAGAATGGCTCGGGCAGTGTTTATTGCCGGATACACATGACCCGCGCTACCGCCCGCAGCCAGAACGAATTTCACCGCGCACTTTCCATCATTAGCGTTTCCATGGTCATTTTTGACGTTAGCGTCTTCGCATGGCTGCGGCGGTTTTCCGACGCCGAATAATGCGACGCGCGGCCGGTTCGTTGCGAGCACATGCCAGCAAAATCCCGATGGCGATCAAAGTAGGAATTAAAGATGATCCGCCGTAGGACACTAAGGGAAGGGGCACTCCGGTAACGGGCAAAAGTCCCAGCACGGCGCCAATATTTATGACCGCTTGGATCACAATCCAAGAACCCACGCCCGCAGCGACTAGTCGCACAAATGGCTTGTGTGCATTTTTACTTAATCGAAAAATCGAGAATGCCAGAATTCCAAAGAGAAGTAAGACTGCAAATGTCCCCACCAGGCCCAGTTCTTCACCAATTACTGGAAAAATAAAATCGGTGTGCGCCTCTGGTAATGAGCCCCATTTCTCGCGGCTACCGCCGAGTCCCACTCCCCATACGCCGCCTGTCCCCAATGCGTACTGCCCTTGGGTTACCTGCCAACCAAATCCGAGTCGATCCGAATCCGGGTTGAGCCAATTGGCAATCCGTTCCATGCGGTAGGGGGCGGCCAGGGTCAACATCCACACTGCGATCACACCGATACCGCCGAATAGCGCAAATAATCGAAAGGGAACTCCCGCTGCAAACAAAACGCCGCACAAGATCGCGGCAAGCATCAACGTGTTACCAAAATCTCCCTCAAGCAAAACCAGAATCATCATGAGTCCAGCAATGGGAACAATCGGGACCAAAATGTTTCTCCATGTCGGAACATGCCGATCCTTGCGCGTGAGAACTTCAGCTCCCCAAACGACTAGTGCCAGCTTGGCAAATTCGCTGGGCTGTAATCTAAATGGTCCAAAAATTTCAATCCAGTTTCGCTGCCCAGCGACCTCGACGCCAAAGATCAGGACACTAATCAGCAGTCCGAACGCAATTGCGAGAAAGACCCAAGCGCTTTTGCGCCAGAACTGAATTGAAGAACGTAGTGCAAAAATTAGAGCAATTACTCCGCCAACCGCGAATAAGGCTTGCCGTTGAGCGAATACGTAGGCGGAGCCGAATACTCGAACGCTCTCCACCGATGATGCGGACAGCACCATAACCAGTCCGAGTGATAGCAACAACAGGGTGGACCCCATGATTAAGTAGTACGTGCTCAGCGGGTGTTCTGCGAGTAAAGCGAAACGCGATTTTTTATAGGTATCGGAGATTTTTTGGAGTCCTCCAGGTGCCGGTCGGGTGCGATGGGGCATTAGCCGATCAATCCGTCCTTGACCGCGCTCGCGAACAGATCTCCCCGATGCGAAAAGTCGGTGAACATATCCCATGAGGCACATCCGGGGGCCAGCAACACAGTATCTCCGCTTTTGGCCCGCTCGTGCGCAATCTGGACCGCCTCACTCATTGCCCTAGTGTCCCTAGTGGCCAGTGTGATTACTGGGACATTTGGTGCGTGTCGGGTCAGGGTCTCAGCAATAATCTGGGCATCAGAACCCATCAAAATTGCCAATTTGATCCGATGAGCATGGGCCTGAACCAACTCCCCGAAATCCTGCCCTTTTGCCAGCCCTCCCGCGATCCAGATGACCGATGGGTACGAGG
>JAPKAV010000048.1 GCA_028825115.1 Candidatus Nanopelagicales bacterium
CAATCAATGTATTGGCGTTGGGAATATCAATTCCCGATTCAACGATCGTGGTACACACAAGTACGTCGACTTCTTTTTCCCAAAATTGAACAATTACTTGCTCAAGAGAGCCTTCGTCCATTTGCCCGTGTGCAACCGCAATACGAGCTTCGGGGACTAGTGTCCTGATTCTTGCAGCAACTCGATCAATTGATTCAACCCGGTTGTGAATGAAAAACGTCTGTCCATCACGTAAAAGCTCACGATGAATTGCAGCAGTGATTTGCTTCTCGTCATAGGGACCCACGAAAGTCAATACCGGATGGCGCTCTTCCGGCGGAGTTTGGATGACCGACATTTCCCTGATGCCGGTAACGGCCATTTCTAGAGTTCGAGGGATTGGAGTTGCACTCATGGCAAGAACATCAACATTGGTGCGCAGCGCTTTTAGGTGCTCCTTGTGCTCCACGCCAAATCTTTGTTCCTCGTCGACAATCACCAGACCTAGGTCCTTGAAGTTAACCGAGCGCGTGAGCAATCGGTGTGTTCCAATCACGATGTCTACGGTTCCTTGGGCTAATCCTTCGAGGATTTCTTTCACCTGAGAGTTCGGTGTAAATCGCGAAAGTGCAGCCACTTTTACTGGGAATGCGCTGTATCTTTCTGAGAAAGTTGTGAAGTGCTGTTGCACGAGCAGGGTCGTGGGAACGAGCACGGCAACTTGTTTTCCATCCTGTACCGCTTTGAATGCTGCCCGAATGGCGATCTCAGTTTTGCCAAACCCTACATCGCCACATACCAACCGATCCATAGGAATTTGTCGCTCCATGTCACGTTTGACCTCGTCGATCGTACTGAGCTGATCAGGCGTCTCGACGTAGGGGAACGCATCTTCCAGCTCTCCCTGCCAGGGAGTGTCTGCCCCAAACGAGTAGCCTTTAGACGCTTGTCGTGCCGCATACAGTCGAATGAGTTCACCGGCGATCTGTTTGACGGCCTTGCGTGCCCGACCCTTTGCCTTTTGCCAGTCAGCGCCACCAAGCCGGTGCACACTAGGCGCCTCCCCACCGACATAGCGAGTAATCAAATCTAACTGGTCCATGGGGACAAAAAGGCGATCTGCTGGTTGCCCGCGCTTACTTGGGGCATATTCAATAATCAGATACTCGCGTTCAGCTCCCCCAATCGTTCTCGTGATCATTTCGACATAGCGCCCAACACCATGATGTTCGTGAACAATGTAGTCACCGGAGTTGAGTGTGAGCGGATCAATTGCACCGCGTCGTCGGCTTGGCATTTTCCTGATGTCTTTCAACACTGACTTTGCACCCATCAGATCTGACTCACTAAAGACCCAAAGTTGTGAATCAACCAGGTGAAAACCGCGATCTACGTGAGCCGTGATCAATTGCGCAACTTTTGGTATTGCCGGAATTGCGACAGACTCTGACTTCACCGCACTTATGCCCTGGCTATCAAATTCCTCCGCGATTCGATCTATCGAACCGTGGCCCTCTGCGGTGACAACTACCGTTGAACCGATCCCGAGGGCCTGGGCTATGTCCCTACCGGCAAGTTCGGCATTCCCGTGATAGTTATTGTTTTCGTTGGCGTTCAACGTGATTACAGCGTCATCGCGCTCACGTGGCAATTGAGTGAGATTCCACACCGATCCATTTCGATGACGGACCTCGCGAACGACTTCTGACATGGTTGTGAACATGGAGCCGGAAAGGTCAATCGGTGAAGCTCCCCCGACAGCCGCACTATGCCAACCCGCGGTCAGGAACTCTTCCGCGGTTTTAACAACATCAAGTGCCCGAGAATTTATTCGCTCGGGCTCAACCAGAATTAGCGATGACTCCAGCGGTAAAAGTTCATGTAAGGGGCTCATTTTTCCAGCCAGTACCGAAGAGAGAGACTCCATTCCTTCAACAGATTGGCCGTTCGCAATGTACTCACACATCGCTGCCACTTCGACATGTGCCGCTCCAAGCAGTCGAGCTTTGTCCTTGACTTCTTCGGTGAGAAGCAGCTCCCGGACCGCTGGCGCCCATAGCCCATTTTCAGCATCCTCTAGTGAGCGTTGATCCGCGACTGCAAAGTAGCGGAGTTCTTCCACATCGTCGCCCCAAAACTCAACTCGGATTGGGTGCTCCTGCGTTGGCGGGAAAATATCGACGATGCCACCGCGCACTGCAATTTGTCCACGACGATCAACTAGGTCTACGCGTTCGTAGCCCAAAGCCACAAGTCTGCTCACTGTCTCCGTCAGTGATGCTTGATCACCAATTTTTAGTTCGACCGGCTTCTGATCTCCAAGATCAGCAACAATTGGTTGTAATGCTGCGCGCACGGAAGTGATCAGTACCGTGATAGGCGCAGAATGGACACTCCCAATAATTGGGTGCGCGAGTCGACGCAGGACTGCCATGCGCCTTCCTACCGTGTCAGCTGAGGGGGAAAGTCGCTCGTGCGGAAGCGTCTCCCAACTCGGGAATACTTCAATGCCTTCATCCGGTAGGTAGGCGCTCAGATCCGCGGCAAGTTCGTCCGCTGCACGACCCGTGGTGGTCAAAATTAGGACCACGCCTGATTCCTGCGACTGCCTAATCTGTGCAATTGCAAGTGGGTAAATGACCGATGGTCCAACAAGATCTATCTCCCTGGCGAACTGGGCTTGTTCGGAAATTGAAACAAATGCTGGATCTGACCTGACCAATTCAAGAAGTCCGGCCAGCTGTTGTGTATCTCTCACGCTCCCTGGGTTTCTTTTATAGCCCGCAGAACGTGCGGATACAGATCTGCTCGGGAGACAACGAGATCAGTGACATAAGGGGGCATGTGATTAAAAGTTATTGGCGCACCATCCATGTGTGATGCGATCAATCCGTAGTGTTCAGCAACAATGTATGGGGCTGCGACATCCCACTCGTAAAAGCCAGTGTTGTGCAAGTAAACGTCTGCGCGTCCACACAAAATCTCATTTACTTTTGCGCCTACAGAGCCAACGTCGACGATTTCAACCTGGCTGTGAGCAATCTCTGCTTCTGTCAAGAGATCGCCGAGTCTTGTGACGATTTCCTTCAACGTTGCCGGTGGGCGGGAACGAGATGCAACAACCCGGATGACCGAGTCCTTTGAGGCCACGGTCTCTACCGTATCGAGCACGCTTCGTGTGATGCCTTGGTCGGGGAGATCTACAGTCCCAGCACTGAGCTTTCCGGCTTTTGCATCCCATAAAGCAATGTGAACTCCAAAATCTTTGCGACCCTGCCCATACTCCCAGGTACCGTCTAGTGGATCAACGATCCACACTCGATCTGACTCCAGTCGGGCCGCATCGTCTTTACCTTCTTCACTAAGAATTGCGTCAAGCGGACGGGCGGTTGAGAGTTTATCCATAATGAAAAGGTGCGCCGCACGATCCGCTTGGTCGCGAAGTTGATCACTCACAGCCTTGTCCATTGAATCCACAGGGTGGGTGCGGAAAAACTCTTTGCGCAGCGACATAAGCAGCACACCGGCCCGCTGGGCGACAGTGCGCGAAAGCTCATCATCACCGAGTTGGGTCAAATCTTCGGTTGGGTTCATATGTACAAATCGCCTAACTGTTAAATTTATTTTGGGCCAAATCTAAACCGGTAGTCACCAACGTCTCTAGTGCTTCACAACCACGACTAATAAGTTCAGGCAGAACCTTGCGATCGCTTGAACTGAATTGCGAGAGCACGAAATCAGCCGGATCTTGCTGCCCCTGTGGTCTGCCAATTCCCATTCTGATCCGGTAGTACTCGCCAGAGCCAATTGACTTCTTGATGCTCTTAAGCCCGTTGTGCCCATTGTCTCCCCCGCCAAGCTTTAGCCGGATTGCAGCGAAGTCAATATCGAGTTCGTCATGGACAACGATCAGGTTTTCGAGCGGCACGTCGTAGAAATCGAGGATCGACTTGATCGGTCCACCGCTTTCATTCATGTAACACAACGGGATAGCAAGTACCACGCTTTTCTGGGAACCGGGGAGCCCAATGTGGCCTTCCCCAACTGCCGCAAATGCCTTTTTGTGCCGCGATAACTTTAATGACAGTTGTGCCGCAAGTTCGGCGACAACCATGGCACCAATGTTATGCCTGGTCCCGGCATATGCGGGGCCAGGATTGCCTAGCCCCGCGATGACAAAAGCCATTACTCCGCAGCAGGCTCAGCCGGGACGATGTCGGTCTCCACAGCTTCCAATGCGGAGGCGGCGGATGCAGCGGCAGCATCTTCGCTGGCACCGGCGGCGGCGGCGGCAGCAGCAAGTTCAATCGCCTTTTCCTTTGCGTCTTCGACCGCGTGAGAGACTGCGTCAAGAGGCAGCTCGCCATTGGCAACGGATTCTTCCCATGACTGCATCACCATTGCGACGTCGAGCCCGGCTTCTTCAGCTGCTGAATGCACCTGGGCGACCGCGTCCGCATAGTCGCTACGAAGTGCTGCTTCTTGTTTGGTAATCACCAGAAGGTCCAGGTGCTCAAGGTTAAGGCGAACTGGGTCGCGCTGAACATCGCGCGGTTTCGTAAGAAAGGTCTGGCTGTCAAAAGCAATATTGAGCACCACGCGAGGTTTACGAAGGGCTAAGTTCAATTCGTGCTCTGGCAGGGTGACGTGCATGAGCGAGATGTCCGTGCCGTATAGGACTGCAGGCACCTGGCCGCCACGTCGGATCCGACGCGCAGCGCCCTTGCCAAATTCCGAGCGGGGGGAAGCGGTAATGTTGACGTTAGTCACGGAGTCTCCTTGTAGTTGATCGACACGTTGAAATTTAGCAGTTTCGCGCCAAGGGGAGGGACTAAAGCCCGACCACGTCGATCACGGTGCCACACTAGCTGCACCCTCGCCGAGGAACTCCCAGAGTCTACAAAGGCCTGCTTTAGCTAGTGCGAGGAGGTGTGCCGACCGAAGTCTTCGTCTTCAAACATCCGGGTAACCGAGCCGTCGGTGAAGACTTCATTGATCGCTGTTGCCAGCAACGGAGCGATTGAAAGCACCGTGAGCTTGTCAAATCGGCGCTCTCCTGCGATCGGGAGGGTGTCGGTCACTATTACATCGGAAATATTGGAGTTCTGGAGGCGTTCGCGGGCCGGGTCGCTCAGAATGGCGTGGGTTGCAGCCACGATCACCTGCGAGGCGCCATTTTCAAACAGGGTCTCTGATGCCTTCACAATCGTGCCACCGGTGTCGATCATGTCGTCCACGACCACGCATACGCGATCTTTGACGTCTCCCACGACTTCAAGCACCCGCACCTGATTAGGGATATCGGGATCGCGTCGTTTATGAATAATTGCCAGGGGTGCGCCCAGTACATCGGTCCACCGCTCAGCGACGCGGACTCGGCCGGCATCCGGGGACACCACAGTGATTTTGCTACCGTCAACTTTGCCTGCGACGTGTGCGGCCAGAAGAGGCAATGCGAAGAGGTGGTCTACTGGTCCATCAAAAAAACCTTGGATCTGTGAAGTATGCAAATCAACGGTCATGAGGCGATCAGCCCCGGCAGTCTTAAACAGGTCTGCCATTAGGCGGGCGGAAATCGGCTCACGGCCTCGGTGCTTCTTGTCTTGGCGGGCGTACCCGTAAAAGGGCACGACCACCGTGATGCGCTTTGCGGAGGCGCGCTTGAGTGCATCAATCATGATCAGCTGTTCCATGATCCACTTATTAATGGGCGTGGTGTGGCTTTGAAGCACAAATGCGTCACCACCGCGAACAGATTCACGAAACCGGACGAAGATCTCACCGTTAGCAAAATCGTGTGCGGTAACGGGGGTCAGATCAATGCCTAGGTTCTCAGCGACCTGATCGGCCAACTCCGGGTGCGACCTGCCGGACAGCAGCAAGAGATGCTTCTGGGTTGGGACTGACTTTTCGGCCACTGCTCCACCTTTACTGGTTGCGATCTATCTCACCGGGAGAACTATTTACTTGTGTCTGGCGCGGGGAAGGTGGGTGTTCTTGACTAAACCTTTTCATGTCCCGATTGATCGGATTGCGTTGCCCTCTGTGCGGCTTGCGCTGACTGCGTGCCAGGGCGCTTTCGAAGGACCCAATCCAGAATATTTCGTTGCCGGGCCCGGCCCACGGCCATCGCACCGGCGGGGACGTCCTCTGTCACCACTGAACCCGCCGCCGTGTAAGCCCCGTCGCCAATCACCACAGGCCCAATCAACATGTTGTCTGATCCAACCCGGGCCTGGTCCCCGACCGTGGTGTGGTGTTTCTCGACTCCGTCATAGTTGACAAAAATGGTGCCCGCACCAATATTGGTGCCAACGCCGATAGTGGCATCGCCGACATAGGAAAGGTGCGGAACTTTGGAGCCCTCACCTAGCTGAGCATTTTTCATTTCAACGAAGGCACCGGCCTTACCGGAAGCACCGATTACGGTTCCGGGCCGCAGATAGGTGTAAGGCCCTACCGTTGCGCCGGCACCGATCACGACAAGTTCGGCCCAAGTGTGGCGAACAATCGCGTTGACACCGACTTCAGCAGAAATCAAAGTGGTTCCCGGACCTACCTGAGCGCCAGTTTCAATGGCGGTCGGCCCGCGCACAGTAGTCTGTGGGAATAGAGTTACATCGGGCGCCAATTCGGCATCAACGTCAATCCACGTGCTCTCCGGGTCAAATATGGTGACTCCAGCTTTCATCCACTTGTCATTTATTCGATCGCGCATGATTGCCATTGCTGATGCAAGCTGCGAGCGGTCGTTAATTCCCAGGATGTCGCTTGTGTCGTGTGCACTCACCCCAATTACGACGTCGCCGCGTGAGGCCAGAATCTCGATGACGTCCGTGAGATATTCTTCCCCCTGCGAATTGCTGGTATTTAGCCCGGTAATCGCATCAAGTAATGCCGCGCCTTCAAATGCGTACATGCCCGAATTAATCTCGCCGATTTCACGCTGCTGCGGGGTCGCATCCTTTTCTTCTACGATTCCCACTACCCGGTCGCTCGAACGAAGGATGCGCCCGTAGCCAAAAGGATTATCCAGATCCGCTGTTAACACAGTTGCCGTTGCCGTGTTTTCACCATGCTTAGTCAACATTGTGACCAAAGATTCACCGGTAAGTAGCGGGGTGTCACCGGTAAGCACAACTAATGGAGCTTCACTTGTCGTAACTCCACGTTCGCTCAAAAATTCTAAAGCAACGCGGACCGCATGGCCGGTTCCATTGCGTTGTGTTTGTTCGACGGTTGCCACCCAGGGTGCCACTTCATCAAGGTGCGCGACCACCTGTTCGCTTTCGTGGCCCACAACCACCACGAGGTGCTCGGGCTCAATAGTTGCGGCCGCTTCAACCACGTGACCCAACAGGCTACGTCCAGAAATTTCGTGGAGAACCTTCGGCGTTGCTGACCTCATGCGGGTTCCTTCACCTGCCGCAAGAATGATCACAATTGGGGGGCGCACAACACCAGCTTACTTCGCCGCGACGCCACCGTGAGGGCCATCACAAGAATCATGAGTCGATAGGGGCCACCAGTGTCACCAAGGTCTACTACTTGATCATTGGTCAAACGCAAACGTTCGCCAATTTTACGACCTTAGGCAGGAACCCTTTCCCACCTAGTTGCTTCGCTCAGCCAGCAGGACTATTGAAGAGCCGCTCACCCATCACTGCTAGATCGAGGATCTGCCTGAACACTGTGAATGCTTTATGCACCTTATGGGCCGAGCACTGACGACCCATAGTGATCACCCACCTGGTCACACCATCAGTCTCCTTCTGGACACGTGCAGACTCTGACCTTAATTTCGCGTAAAACCGGTAAATCACCTTGCACATCCGCGGACAAGACAGTGGGTTGTTCATTTTCACTGGTACCCTCAACCTCACCACCTGACCATTGGTGTACTTGCATGTCAACGAAGAGGCAAACATTGGATTCACAACCAACCCACCCCCGGCATATTCTTGACGGAGGCATGGGACATCTCCTTCGACGAAAAGGTGTGCCGGTCAGCGGTGCGATCGGGTCGATGGAACGTTTCCTCAATGTTGCTTTGGCTAACCGAAATCAAAAAGAAACTGTTTGCGAATCCCACCTCGATTTCCTGCGTGCCGGTGCAAATGTCATCACCACCAACAACTATGCCTGTGTGCCTTCCGCGCTTGCGCTGAGCCCCAAATCCTCTCCGCAACTCATTACTGATCTCATCGATGCCGCAGGACAAATAGCGCGGCAGGCATGCCAACTCCACGTTCAAGAAATACCGCTGAATTCGACTGTGCCGATGGTGGCGGGATGTGTACCGCCTCTACACGAGAGTTATCGACCAAATCGTGTGGGAAGCGAGAGTGAACTGACGGTTGAATACGCTCACATAGTCGAAGCTATCGCGCCACATGCAGACTTATTGCTGTGCGAGACTATGAGTTCTGTTCGTGAAGGCAAATCAGCAGCGCAGGCCGCGAATCGGGCCGGTATTCCCGTGTGGATTGCATGGACCCTCGCTGAGGATGCAAGTGGCAAACTCCGAAGTGGAGAGTCCGTCGAGGACGCGGTTAGAGCGGTCAATTCGTATGAAAACGTGCAAGCAATGCTATTTAATTGCTCGTCCGCTGCTTCGATCACGGCAGGTTTGCCCCAACTTCGCGAGGCCGCACCAATTGGCATGCTGTTGGGAAGTTACGCGAACGGTTTCCAGACAGTCAAAGTTTCCGGTGGTGGTCGGGAAGATTCGTCGGGTGGCCAGTCCGAATACGACGGAGATTCGACGCCAGAAATGTATGCGAAACAGGCTCAACGGTGGGTAGAAGAGGGTGTAGAAATTATCGGGGGCTGCTGCGGAATCTTTCCCGAACATATTCACGCAATCGAGCGTAGACTTCGTCGCGGCTTAAAAACTCCTCCACTCTCGAGTGCAATTCCATTCTAAGTCGACCACGAATAAAGACTAGCCGTAGAAATCTTGCTCGATTGCGGGTGGAGCAACAAGCGCAGTGGCCTTCATGCAGCCAGTCGTCAACAGCTCCTGTCTGCTCTCCACAAAGAGCCGGTGGGATCAACGACCGGGTTCTACCTCTCGGCGTTGCTGATGTTTCCGTCAGGAATCGTGGTGTTGCATAAGAGGAGGCCTGCCAGGTTCGTACATATTTTTTCACAGCAATTACCGCGGAAATATCTCTCAGATTCTTAGCAGGTTACATGCACACGTACCCCGGGTCGTTTCTTAACAAGGGTGGGTCAAGTGAAAACCACTGTTAAAGGTGGCGTGTGTCTGCGTACCTCAGTACCTATGCCTCACGATTGTCCTACAAAGGGCTTGGCTCCCGGGGGAGGGATCGAACCTCCGTTGACGGATTCAAAGTCCGCTGTCCTGCCGCTAGACGACCCGGGATCGTGAGACACACACCCTATGGCTTGGGGTGGTAGGCCACTGCATAAGCCTGACATCCACATCAGTTCTCACCACCGGTTGCAAGTTACGCTACCGTAGGTTACGCTTCCGTAAGTTAGCAACTTGCCCAAAAAACCAACAGCGAGAGTAAGGAAAGCCCATGAGCGTCATGAACCAAGAAAGAGTTGATCTTGATCCGGTGGTCGATGAACGCGCCAACGAACTTGTCTATCTTGGCCTGCCCATGCGCATCACCATCGGTGCATTTGTAATTGTCCCCCTACTCGCGGTTGCAGTGACCATCCCCGTTGTCTGGGGAGGCTGGGTCAGTTGGCTTGACATTGGATTGGCACTCGGATTGTGGATCCTGACCGCCGGCGGAATCACCGTTGGCTATCACCGCTTTTTCACGCACGGCTCATTCAAAGCTAATCGTGGCGTCAAAATTATCCTGGCAATCTGTGGTTCCTTGGCAATTGAAGGCTCACTCGACCAGTGGGTGGCCGACCACAGAAAGCATCATAAATTCTCCGACGAAGTGGGCGATCCCCATTCACCATGGCGTTTTGGCACTTCCAAGAAAGCAATTGCAAAAGGTTTACTCTTCGCCCACGTCGGTTGGCTCTTTGAAAGTGACAACACCGGGATCGAGAAATACGCACCGGATATCGCCAAAGACAAAGATCTCACGTGGATGTCCAAGCACTTCTTCATCTTTGTCATTGCAAGTTTGGTCATTCCAGGAATCCTCGGCGGCTTAATCACCTGGTCTTGGATGGGTGCTCTCACCGCATTCTTCTGGGCTGGCGTAGTTCGGATTGCCTTCGTGCATCATGTGACATGGTCAATCAACAGCATTTGCCACGTGTTTGGAAACCGACCATTTACCTCGCGTGATCTCTCCAGCAACGTTGCCTGGCTGGCAATCCCGTCAATGGGTGAGTCTTGGCACAACCTGCATCACGTTGATCCGACAGCGGCTC
Organism: Candidatus Nanopelagicales bacterium; assembly: GCA_028825115.1. Lineage (GTDB taxonomy): Bacteria > Actinomycetota > Actinomycetes > S36-B12 > S36-B12 > UBA4592. The sequence continues at coordinate 10,351 of JAPKAV010000048.1, forward strand.
GACACGGCGTAATGAAGGGCCAAATTGATATCTCGGCAAGCGTGATCAAAGGAATGGAAAAGACCGGACTCGTTACCGAAGTTCGTTGGCCAAAGCCAGACCGGCTAGTGAAAAAGCTAAAAGATCCCAACGACCGTTTCCGCTTACGCGGTTACAACGGCAACTAGGTCGATCCCATGTCCCAAAGGGAAGACCTAGCGACTGTTGTTGAACTGAAGACCGCCTCGGTACCCCAGTCCCGCAAACCCAGTGGTGCCAGGGTCCGCATGACCGGGCAGGAAAGACGTGAACAACTACTTAATGTTGGTCGCAAACTCTTCGCCGCGAAAGGCTTTGAAACGGTCACTGTTGAAGAAATCGCGGCAAAAGCTGACGTTTCCAAACCAGTGGTCTATGAACACTTCGGCGGGAAAGAAGGTCTATATGCCGTAGTTGTTGATCGTGAGATGAACTACCTACTTGATTCCGTAACCCAAGCACTGATGGGGTCTCGAAATGACGGTGCCAGCGCTCGGGAGCTTGTTGAGCAAGCTGGCATGGCACTATTCAATTACATTGATACCAATCCACAGGGATTTAGCATCCTGGTTCGTGATTCCCCCGTCACTGCTCAAACCGGATCCTTTGCCAGCTTGATGTTGGACATCGCCACCCAGGTTGAAGACGTCCTCGCTGCCGAGTTCAAAGCCCACGGGATCAACGACAAATTCGCGCCCATGTACTCCCAGATGCTGGTTGGCATGGTTGCGTTCACCGGGCAATGGTGGCTTGACGTTCGTAAACCCAAGAAAGAAGAAGTCGTAGCCCACTTGGTGAACCTTGCATGGAATGGCCTTCGCGACCTCGATCCCAAACCCACCCTGACCAAACAGAAAAAGACTTAAATTGTCAAGATTCTTGGTTTCAAGAATCTTGACATAAGATGCAGATATGGAAAAGCCCGACGACGTCGATCAAATTGTTGCCGCCTGGCAGGCGCAGCGACCCGATCTTGACACCTCTCCGCTGCACGTTCTTTCCAGGCTTACCCGAGTTTCTGCCCAATTGGACACCGCGCGCGCGAAAGCATTTCGTGATCACGATCTGGACTCATGGGAATTCGATGTCCTAGCAGCACTTCGCCGGGCGGGACCACCATTCACGCTTTCGGCCGGAACCCTCGCGACTCAAACCCATGTCACCAGCGGCACCATGACCACTCGGGTGGATCGACTTCTTGAACGTGGTTACGTCACCAGGTTCCCAGACAAGAACGACCGTCGCGGGGTCCTCGTTGCCCTCACCCCCGTCGGAAAAAGTGGAGTTGATGGTGCCTTTAAAGACCTATTGGAACGAGAGGAAGCCGCCTTGGAGGGATTAGGCCCCAAAGAGCAGGAACAACTCGCCGACCTCCTGCGCAAACTGCTCGTCCAGTTTTAACCATTTGAGATTGAGGTCACCGCAGGGCCTGACGCAATCCGCACGCTACGACACACTCCGGCTCCAGACAAACTCGCAGCAAGATTTACAGAATGATCATGTGATCGCGTGAGGAACACGCACGTAGGGCCACTACCTGAAATCATTGCGCCAATGGCACCCAAATCGAGGCCTGCTTGCAAAGTCTTGCTCAGCGCTGGCATCACACTCAGCGCCGCTCCCTCCAAATCGTTGGACAACGCAGAGCCAAGTTGCACGCAAT
>JAPKAV010000049.1 GCA_028825115.1 Candidatus Nanopelagicales bacterium
GAGTGGTCACTGCGAATCAGGCGCCCGGTTCTGCAAGTGCCGCGCGAATCGCTGATTCTATATTTTTGTTCTGGAAATCAAAGTTATGTTTTTCAAGTTCTCCAGGCAATACGCGGGAACTGCCGAGAACCTCAGTCGAGAATTCACCTAAATAAATCCTCAGGGCAATGGCGGGTGCAGGCAGAAGCGTTGGTCGGCCTAAAACTGCGCCCATCACACGTGTAACTTCGGCATTTGTTTCTGGCTGGGGTCCTGTGAGGTTCACCGGACCGGTGATTGCAGTGTTGTTGAGGGCGAACTCGATCGCTCGTAATTCATCGCGCATGGAAATCCACGACCAATACTGCTTGCCGTTCCCCAGTTTGCCGCCAACACCTGCTTTAAATAGGGGGAACATGCGCTCCCAGGCGCCGCCTCGTGCTGAAACAACTAGACCGGTGCGAAGGTGAACGACCCGAATCCCGGCATCACTGGCAGCTCGGGTGGCGCCCTCCCAAGCGACCACCACGTCAGATAGGAAGCCGTGACCAGATGGAGCAGTTTCTGTTACTGCCGTGGTTCCGGTATCGCCGTAAAAACCAATTGCCGAAGCGCTGATCAGAGTGTGTGGTGTGTGCTCCATCTGAGCAATTGCGTGCGAGATCGTCTCGGTGCCGTTGACTCGACTGTCCAAGATTTTCTTTTTATAAGAGTCACTCCAGCGGTGATCGCCAACTCCGGCACCGGCGAGATGGATAACAGCATCAATTTCACCGAGATCACCGACGAATCCGGTGTCTGGTTCCCAGCGCACTTCGTCTGCTGCGACTGGATCCCGTCGAACAAGCCGAATTACCTCATGTTGAGAAGCACGCAGTTGCGGAAGCAACTCAGATCCGATGAGTCCGCTAGCTCCCGTGATTGCGATGCGCATAACTACAGGCCAAGCTCAGCATCAAATGAAGCTTCTTCCAACCGAACCTTCATGGTCGAAAGGAAGCGGGCAGCATCTGCACCGTCGACCAGTCGGTGGTCATAACTCAAAGATAGGTAGACCATTGAGCGAATAGCAATTACGTCTTGACCATTGTCATCGGTGACCGCAACGGGACGTTTGACAACTGCTCCGGTGCCCAGAATGGCTACCTGCGGCAGATTAACAATTGGGGTGTCAAACAATGCCCCGCGACTGCCGGTGTTGGTTACCGTAAATGTTCCACCCGAAAGGTCATCTGGTGAGACCTTGCCGGTGCGAGTTCGCTCGGCTAGATCGGCAATTTGACGTGCGATCCCGGCAACGTTGAGGTCGCCAGCCTCGTGGATAACAGGAACGAGTAGCCCTCGTTCAGTATCAACGGCAATGCCGATGTTCTCGTCCGCATAATACGTGACCGTGCCAGCAGCTATGTCAATAGATGCGTTGATTTGTGGGTATTGCTTTAACGCTTCAACAGAGGCCTTCACAAAGAACGGCATGAAGGAAAGCTTTACGCCCTCACGTTGTTCAAATGATGCCTTTACTCGCTTTCGGACGGCAGCGATTCGGGTCACGTCAACTTCAACGACTGTGGTGAGTTGGGCCGATACCTGCAGTGACTCCACCATGCGCTGGGCGATCACCTTGCGTAAGCGACTGAGGGGTTCGGTGGTTCCGGCAAGTGGGCCACTCGCAAGTGTGGCTGGTGCGCTGGGCATTTGTGCGGTAGCGGGGGAAGGTGTTGGCGCTGCCGGCGCTGCCGGCGCTGCCGGCGCTGTGGGCGCTGTGGGCGCTGTGGGCGCTGTGGGCGCTGTAGGCGTTGCGGTTACGCCTTCGGAAGCTGCCACAACATCTGCTTTGGTGATCCGGCCACCGGCGCCGGTCCCTGTCACGGTGGTGAGGTCCACTCCTGCGTCAGCGGCCATGCGGCGAACCAACGGAGTCACGTAACCCGATTGGGTCGACTCCGCGGGTGCCGCGGGTGTCGCGGGTGCTGCGGGTGCTGCGGGTGCTGCGGGTGGAGGCGTACTTGGTGCTGCGGGTGCCGCAGGTGTGGCAGCAGCACTGGATCCGATCCGGCCAAGCTCGCCACCCACTTCAACGATGGAGTCTTCGGGCGCGGTGATCTTGATGAGCACACCGGCAATCGCGGCAGGAATCTCAGTGTCAACTTTGTCAGTAGAGATTTCAACAATTGGTTCGTCGACGGCGACGGCATCACCTTCGGATTTGAGCCAGCGGGTGATGGTTCCTTCGGTGACGCTTTCGCCCAATGCGGGAAGAACAATGATGCTTTCGGCGCCTGCCGCCGCAGGTGCCGGCGCTGGTGCGGCTTCTTCAGCGGCAACCGGTGGGGTGACGGGTGGGGCAGCGGGCGGTGCCACAGGTGCGGGGGCCTCAGCGGGCGGTGCCACAGGTGCGGGGGCCTCAGCGGGCGCGTCGACTTCGGATTCTTCGCCGATCAAGGCTAATTCTGCGCCAACTTCGACCACATCATCTTCTTGGGCGGCCAATGAGAGCAGGATTCCGGTCACCGGGGAAGGAATCTCGGTGTCGACTTTGTCAGTTGAAATCTCGACGAGCGGCTCGTCGGCGTTAACGTGATCACCAATATTTTTCAACCAGCGAGTGATGGTTCCTTCGGTGACGCTTTCGCCGAGCTGTGGCATCTTGACGGAAACTGACATTGGGGCTCCTATTAACTCTGCATTGGCTTTTTAGGCGTGGGCATGAAGTGGTTTACCGGCAAGGGCGAGGTGGGCCTCTCCCATTGCTTCGTTTTGGGTTGGGTGTGCGTGAATCAGCGTTGCAACATCTTCTGGGTACGCCTCCCAGTTAACAATTAACTGGGCTTCGCCGATTTGCTCACCAACACGGGAGCCGACCATGTGAATCCCAACGACAGGTCCATCTTTTTGAGAAACAAGCTTGATGAAACCAGCCGTGCCAAGGATCTGGCTTTTCCCGTTTCCGCCGAGGTTGTATTCATAGACATTCACACTGTCACCAAAGGCTGCTCGGGCTTCTGCTTCATTCATGCCCACGCTGGCAACCTCTGGTTCGCAGTAGGTGACTTTGGGAATATTGATGTCAGCGATCACAACCGGGTTTTGACCCGCGATCTCTTCGGCAACAAAGATTCCGTGCTGGAAGCCGCGGTGAGCAAGCTGCAAACCAGGAGTGATGTCTCCGACGGCAAAGATACCGGGAACATTTGTGGCTAAGCGTTCGTTGACCAGCACCCAGCCGCGTTCCATTGCGACACCATTTTCTTCGAAGCCCATGTCTGCGGTGTTGGGCCCGCGGCCAACAGCAACCAGAAGAAGTTCCGCGCTAATGACCTTGCCGTCTTCGAGAGTGATGTCCACACCAGAGTCCGTGTGGGTCGCCGAAGCGAACTTCGTTCCGAGAATGAAATTAATGCCCCGTTTGCGATACGCGCGTTCAAGTGCTTTGGACACGGCTTCATCTTCATTGGGAACAAGGTGGGGCAGTCCCTCAACAATTGTCACGTCGGCACCAAATGACCTCCAGACACTTGCAAACTCAACACCAATTACTCCGCCACCCAGCACAATCACACTTTTCGGGACGTAATCCAAATTAAGCGCCTGATCCGAAGTCATAATCGGACCTGAGATTTCCAGGCCAGGGATTGACTTTGCATACGATCCGGTCGCAAGTACCACGTTTTTTCCGGTGTATTTCACGCCATTTACTTCAATTGTTTGGGGATCAATCAGCGTGCCTTCACCCTCAACGAAAGTGACATTGCGGCTCTTCACCAGACCTTGTAGTCCCTTATATAGGCGGGCCACGACGCCGTCACGGTATTCATTGACTTTGGGCATGTCAATGCCCTCGAAGCTAGTTTTTACCCCGAAGTTTTCTGATTCCCGGCTTGAATCGGCAACCTCGGCTGCGTGGAGAAGCGCTTTGGTGGGGATGCAGCCACGGTGAAGGCAGGTGCCACCCAATTTGTCTTTATCGATCAGGATCACCGAAAGACCAAGTTCAGCGGATCGAAGGGCACAGGCGTAGCCGCCGCTACCGCCTCCAAGGATCAGTACGTCAGCAGAATTCATAGCCCTATCCTTTCACCGTTACGTGTGGGAGCGCGCAGGGGCTATTGACCCCGATTGACCCCGATTAGCCCGCACTGAGTTCGCGAGCGATTTGCACGAAAGTGCGGACTCCCGCTCCCGTCCCGCCCTTGGGGGTGTAGCCAAATGGGGCAACGTCGTTGTAGGCCGGGCCGGCTACGTCAATGTGGACCCAGGGTTGTGAATCGGGGACGAATTCCTGCAAGAACACGCCGGCGGAGAGCATCCCGGCTAGTCCATCGCCAATATTTGCAATGTCCGCTGTCTGGGATTTGAGGGTTTCCCGCAGGTCGGCTGGCAGGGGCATGCCCCACATTTCCTCACCGACGATCCCACTGGCCGCAACGACCTGATCACGAGCGGACTCGGTATTGCTCATGACACCGGCAATCCGGCGACCCAAAGCAATGCGTTGCGCGCCGGTAAGAGTGGCAATATCTATCATTAGGTCGGGTTTTTCCCGGACGCTCATTCCGATTGCATCAGCCAGCACAAGTCGACCTTCTGCATCCGTGTTGAGAACCTCAACCGTGGTCCCGTCGAAAGTGGTCACAATGTCGCCGGGGCGTTGGGCGGTACCACTGGGCATATTCTCGGCGGCTGCAACCCATCCGGTCACCTTGACCTTCAGACCCAACCCTGCGATCGCGCTTACTGCGGCGATCACGGCGGCCGAGCCGGACATGTCGGCTTTCATTTCATCCATTTTGGACGCTGGCTTGATCGAGATGCCACCGGTATCAAATGTGATCCCCTTGCCGATCAAGGAAAGGTGGGCTTTGGCCCCTCTGGGCGCGTACGTCATTTTGATTAAGCGGGGCGGCCGAGAGGATCCGAGTCCAACGCCCAAGATGGCGCCGCAACCGCTCGCCTTAAGGGCTTTTTCATCCCAGATCTTGACCGTTACGGGAAGTGAACTAACGGCTTTTTTGGCCGCGCTCGCCAAGTCGGCCGGAGCGAGGTCGTTTGGGGGAGTGTTAATCAGGTTGCGGGCCACGTAGATGGAGGCTGCAACTTTTTGCGCCTGGGCCAGTGCCGACTTCATGCTGGAGTTGAGTTCGGTCGGAACAGAAATTACAAATGAACCTACGCTCGCCGGCCTTGGCTTGGTTTTGTATTCAGTGAACGTGTAGGCGGCGAGAGCGCACGCGATGACAGTTGCGTCGACATGCTCGGGAGAGTGACCACCAGAAATGGCAACTTTCTTGGCTCCTGAAAGCGTGCGGACACCATTACCCATCGCGCGGCGAAACTGCTCGAGGTCGAAACTCTTGCGGAATTCGCCCAGGCCAACTGCGATGAGCACGGGAGATTTGACCCCAGAACCAGATGCAAGTGTGATCACCTCACCGGTTGCACCGCTTCCGCCCAGATGCGCTATTTCGGTGGCGATCCGTCGTGCCTGAGTCGGTGTGAAGCCGTGGGCAACAAGCTCCACGCTATCGCCTTTGCCTGGAGTGGTATTCACAATCAACGCGTCAGCAACGAGGTCTTTCGGTTTGGTCGCGGTCAGCGTGAAGCGCGGGGCAGATGGTGCAAGCGTGGACTTGGCGTGAGGGGTCGGCGCACTTTTTTTTGCGGTAGGCATGGCCAAAGTCTAGGCTGTCGGCTATGACAACCCAACCTTCGGACCTTATGCACACCCCACTGTTTGCCAGTCACCAAAAGCTAGGGGCAAAGTGCGCAGATTTCGGCGGTTGGGAAATGCCGATTGAGTATGTTGGAGCAGTAGCCGAGCACGGAGCGGTCCGCTCAACCGTGGGGGTTTTTGACGTATCCCATATGGGTAAGCTTCGGGTCACAGGCTCGGGAGCGGTCTCGGCTCTCAATTCAATTGTGGCGAGCGATGTGGCCAAGATCGGTAATGGTCAAGCCCAGTACTCCATGTTGTGTAATGAAAGTGGTGGAGTGGTCGACGATTTCATCATTTACCGGTTCACGGAAGACAACGTATTTATTATTCCTAACGCGACAAACGCAACCAAAGTTTTTCAGAGACTAAGTGAGGCACTTCCCTCGGGGATCACAATTGAAAACTTGCATAATGAGTATGGGATTATTGCCATCCAGGGACCGTTAGCGGCAAATGTCCTTGGCCGCATGGGCCTGCCTTTTGACTGCGACTACATGAATTGGTTGCAGGCGGATGTGGAGGGGAGAAGGGTAATAATCTGTCGGACCGGTTACACGGGTGAAGCTGGATTCGAACTCGTTGCACCGGTAGGCGTGTTGCAGCACCTGTGGGATCACTCGATAGCCGCTGCCGCGGAAGTGGGCGGAATCCCGGCTGGCTTGGGCGCGCGAGATCTTCTTAGAACGGAAATGGGATACCCGTTGCACGGCCAAGACATTAGCCCCAGCATCTCCCCTCTTGAAGCAAAGATTTCCTGGGCGGTCGGGTGGGACAAGCCCCATTTCGATGGTAAGGAAATCTTGCAAGCAACTCGTGTTCAGGGCGCTGTGCGTAAACGTGTCGCATTAAGAGCAGTGGGCCGGGGAATCCCCAGAGCCCACATGGATGTCTGTAGCGATCTTGAGTTGCAGCACCAGATCGGTAAAATTACGAGCGGAACTTTCTCGCCAACTTTGAAAGAAGGGATCGCGATGGCCCTGGTGGACGTTGAGCATGAAAAATTGGCAACAATGTTCATTGACGTGCGGGGTAAGGCGCTTGAATCAGCCAACGTTTCATTGCCATTTATTGTGGCGACGCCGAAGTAAAGGTTTGCAGTAGGTCAACGCTTATTTGCGCGCCGACGCCTTGATCATCGCTAAGGTCAAGCGGTAGCCCGGCAGCAATATCCATTCGCTCAACGGCCTGACCCACCGCGCGATCCGGGGATGTAGTTGCATTGCGCCACCAAAGACTTGCTTTCATTGAGATTCGGTGGCTGATCAGAGCTGCAGCAAGTTCTTGTGTCGAGCCCAAAATAACTGGGGTTTGGCGTACAGCGGCCTCGAGCAGCGCGTCAACATAAAAAGCAATCGCACCGGTTGAGTCAAGTAGTGCTAGCTCGCGTGGTTGCGCACGTGACTCGCGGTTGTCGCGCATCAAGTTAACGGTGGCAGTGATGTTGTCCATGACCTGTAGATCGCTCATCCCGGGTGGTTGATAGCTCACCTGCCACGCATCTTTGCGGGCCAACAATCCAATGATCGCTCGAGTAACCGCCGGTTCGGCCTGAATATCGCTCATGAAGTACAGCAATGTTGCGCCGGCATCGACCGCCGCATCAACGGCGGCCACTCCTGAGCCGAAGTCACCTGCTGTGGGTTCAAGTCGGTGCGGAGTAAGTATGGTCCCTCGTTGTTGCCACCAGGTCACAAGTTCAGCGAGTGAGCCTGTAGCTCGAGGGTTAATGGCGATCTCGCTGTTGGCAGTGAACGACTCAATCCGGTCAAATGGGTTTTCGCTTTCATTGGGATCGCTCACGGCGTCAGGATATGCGCTCGACGCCCGCAAAAACGGTGGGTGCATCAAATGAGGCTTTTCGCGACGCCCGGCGCAGCAGTTGCAAGATCGGTGAACCAATCAATGCGATCAGGGTCACCGTCAACGCCGCGCGAGGCAGGTCAAAGCCAAGAGACGTCGTGATGTTGAACCTGATCCAGGCGAGAAGGTTTTCGCCGGCGGCTGCACCGGGTGTGAAAGCAATTTGTTCGGGAAGGTTAATTGAGAACGGCCAAAACCATAGGTTCATAACGAACCCAAATGCCACACAGGCGATGGCGGCATAAAGGCTCAACAATAATATTTCCCACTTACCGCTTGCTTTTGGAAGGAGCCCTGCGCCAAGTCCCACCCAGGCCGCGGCCAGCATTTGAAATGGAAGCCACGGTCCTACTCCACCGGTAAACATCGCCGAAGCGAGTAGCGAAATAGATCCCAGGAGGAATCCGAAGCCAGGGCCGAGGGCTCGACCAGCCAAGATCAGAATCACCCAGATGGGTTCAATCCCGCCGAGTCCAGCGCCAAGTGGTCGCAAAACAGCGATGACTGCGGCTAAAGCTCCCAGCAGGGCAATTGCTTTTGCGTTGAGGACGCCGTCGCTGACCTGAGAAAAAACGGTTGTCAGGAGCAGCGGGATAATTATTGCAAAAAGTAACGGGGCTTCACTCGAGTTGATGACTAAAAATGAATCAGCGGGTGCCACAAATGGCCACAGAAAACTGAATGCACCAATCAGGCTGAGTGCGGCAATTGATATCGCCGAGGATCGGCCTAAAGGGACCGCATGCACTAGGCCAGCTCTTGTTCTAATGCGTGAGCGATTTGCTCAACCGTGATCCAGCGCTCGGGAGCCAGGATTTTGGACACTTGTGGGGCAAACATGGGGGAGTCGGTAATCACAGCAGGGGTTGGACCATTTGCCACAATTTCACCATCGCCCATGATCACAACGCGGGTGGCAAGCTCTGCAACAAGTTCAACATCATGGGTCGCCAACAAAATGCTGTGACCACTTTGCGCCAAGCCGACAAGGACCTCACCCAACTTCTTTTTGGTGGGGTAGTCCAAGCCACGGGTTGGTTCATCAAGTAAGAGCAACGGTGGCTTTGCGGCCACAATTATGCACAAGGCCAACAGCATTTGTTGGCCTTCGGAGAGATCACGCGGGTGCGTATTGTCGGCAACTTCAGGTGCCATGAGGGCGAGCAGCGCACGGGTAGTACCGGGCGCGCATCTGGCATCGACATCTGAAGCTTTACATTCGGTTCCAACGCTGAGGGCTTCGAAAAGATCGTGGGGCTCTTGGGGAACGAACCCAACATGGCGTAGCACATCACCGGTGGGAAGGGCTCGGGGATCCACACCATTAATGCGCACACTCCCCTTGGAAGGTTCTTTAAGCCCGACGAGCACGCGCAGCAAGGTTGACTTACCAGCCCCATTTCGACCCATAAGAGCTGTTATCTCGCCGGCATCGAGGTCGAGGTCAACCCCGCGCAGAACGCTCTGATTTCCGTACGCGAAGTGCAGTTTGCGCAGGCTAGCAATCTGCTGGGTTTGGGTCGATACCGCATGGACGACGGGTGAGTGGTCGGCGAGTAATGCGCGAAGGGGGGGCGCTGCCCGGCGAGCATCCCGGATACTGATCGGAAGGGGATCCCAACCCGCAAGGCGACCTAGGTGAATCACGGGTGGGGCGATGGGTGAAGTTTGCATGAGTTCGCTGGGCGATCCGGACCTGATCTCACCGTCTTCAAGGAGAAGGATCGAATCGCAATATTGCATGACCCGTTCAAGTCGGTGCTCAGCCAAAACCACGGTGATGCCTAGATCATGAACCAGGCGATGCAATGAAGCCAAAACGTCTTCGGCCGCGCCCGGGTCAAGAGCGGATGTGGGCTCATCGAGAACTAAAACCAGTGGCTGCGCGGTGAGGACTGACCCGATTGCTACGCGCTGCTGTTGGCCACCACTCAACGTGTGCAATGGGCGAGTGCGCAACTGCGTGAGTCCCATTAGATCCAGGATCTCTTCGACCCGACGCCTCATCACCGATGGCGCTACGCCCAGGCACTCCATCGAATAGGCGAGTTCGTCCTCAACGAGATCCGTAACAAAACCTGACACTGGATCCTGTGGAACGAAACCCACTAGATCTGCGAGTTCGCGCGGTTGATGGTCTTGGGTTGAGCGGCCATAGACACTCACCACTCCAGCGAGATGCCCGCCAGTGAAGTGTGGAACTAGTCCATTGATTGCGCGCAGAAAAGTTGTTTTCCCACTGCCGGTCGCCCCGAGTAGGAGCGCAAGTTCTCCGGCCGGGATCTCTTGGTTGAGGTTTTGCAATACCGGTTCGGCTTCGTTGGAGTAGCGAAATGTCACGTTGTCGAAATGAATCATGTGCGGACCTCGACTCTTAATTCAGCGTCTACATCTGAATTCAAATCAGGTGGACGAGGAGAAGAGAGTGCGGGAGTGCAGGCAACGGTAAACGCAATCAAACCCCATAAGGGCAGGACAGGCCAGTTGTTCAGCTCAGGAGTCAGCACTAAAGCTTGACTTACTTGGGAGTGGGCAATGAGAAAAATTCCCAAGACGCACACACCCGCAGCGCTCACCAGATACTCGGGTAAAGCCCAGGTATCGGGTCGATACACGGTGCGAACGCGGGTGAGGCCGGCTCGCCACAGGGTGACACCTCCCAAGAGTACGCCAGTTCCAAGAATGAGGAATGCAGTCATGGCGCTCACACTGGCTGTGAGAAGTGCATAGGTCCCAATGATTGCGAGGGAAAGAGAGGTCAGCACAAGCCCAATTGAAATTCGGCGACCCACGGTGGTTTCCGCGCGATGCCTGCCATATCCGCGTGAATCCATGGACTCGGCCAGGATAATTGAGCGATCGAGTGCTCCGGCAAGCACGGGAAGCCCAAGGGAAGCGAAGCCACGCACTCCTTTTGTGTTCTTGCCTCTGAGCCGGCGCATTCCGCGGATCCGCTCGGCGTCGGCCGTGAGTTGCGGAATAAAAGTCAATGCGACCACGATGCTGACGCCTAATTCATAGAATGCGGTTGGAATAGCTTTGAGAAGCCGTGTCGGTGAGGCGAGCGAGTTGGCCGCCCCGACCACAATTGCGATGGTCGCGATGCGAAGTCCATCGTAAAACGCGCCTAAAAGAGCTTCAAGTGTTACTGACCCGCCTATCCGCAGGCCATTCATCCAATCTGGTAGTGAGATTCCTGGCAACTCAATTAAAATTGTGGTCCCCATACCGGCACCAAAAATGAGCTGGAACAGGACGCGAATCGTGATAATCATTGCACCAAGAAGCAGAAAAAAATTGAATGATTTTCCCCATGGCGCCTGCGGTTTGCGCGAGGCCACCACGATCACCGCAGAGCAGATGAGCAGCGCCAACAGAAGTGGGTTTGTTGTCTGGGATGCGCCCGCTGCCAGGGAAAGTGACCACAACCACCAAGCACATGGATGCAACCAGCGCGCAATCATGATCTGCTCCGACGCCAAAAATAGAATCCAGCAACCGCGAGTAACCCAAAAACTAAAGCCGTTCCCAGCGGTGCCAGTGACGATTGCGCCGCAGATTCTGCTGGTTTATCTGCGGTGACAGCAGGCTGATGAGTAGTTATCAGTTGGGGTGGAGTCGACGCAACGTAGTCAGCCACCGGGGTTGCGCACTCGCTCAATGGATACCCGGAAATCCCACAAATAAATCCGTTATCGGTTCTCAGAGCGAGAATGGATTTTAAAAGGTCGTAACCGTTGGCAGCAAGTGGGCCCTCAGCGCAATAAGCTGCGGGTTTCGGTGGAGTTTCTCCCGGGGGAGCGAGCGCCTGGTCACCTGCATCGATCACGATTGCTACACGCTTGATGCCAACGATGGGGCCGACGTCAGCACAAGCAATCTCGAATGCCGCGATCGGTGAATCCGCAGGGGCTAGCCCCGCGACCTGAAGACTTGAGGCATCGAATCGCCATGCCTGAGCGCTTCCCTCGGTCGGGTTGGTGCTGGCAGGGCCGACAGGGGAATAAGACCAGGAGTCACCATCTTGGGTCCAAAAGTTCCAGTATCGATAGGCGGTTGCCTGCGCACCGGCGGCCGTTGACAACGAAAACAGAAGGATTGCCACGAGGACAAGACTCAAATTCCGCGTCAACGACCGGGGTGCGTGCGGCATTGTCGAATTACTTCTTCATGCTTTTGGTGAGGGTCGAGATCAGATTAACGCCGCCGAATTTTTTTGGATTGGAATCTGTTGCTTGCGCGACCATGAGTAGCCACCCGAGGGCGCCGGCGTTTGTTTTCCCGTCTTTGAGCGCCCATGTTTTAACATTCTTTTTCAACGCAGCGGTTGCTTTGCCCACTGGCTTCTTACCGAGCTTCATGGTGTTAAAGGTAACCACGGTTGCGGCAGTATTTCCAAAATCATCTCCGTCGTA
>JAPKAV010000132.1 GCA_028825115.1 Candidatus Nanopelagicales bacterium
GCATCGGGATCGACGGAGAGTAAAAGTGGTTCAGGTGACTGGTCAGCGAGGAAACGTTCGTATTCAACACTTTCCCCTGGATCCCCATTAATCACAATCACGTGGTCCACCATGGATCTTATGGCTGCAGACTGCTCCCAAAACTTTACGTCAAGGATGAGAACTTTTGGGGTGCAGTCCGTAGTGATCCGAACCCAATCTGTGGGGTGTAGCCGATAGTTCAAAGCAACTCGGCACAGACCTGCAGTGCTAATTCCAAAATCTGTCTCAAGATAGGTATTCTGGTTTGATTGAAGGTCAAGGACCCGGTCGCCGGTTTCCAAGCCAAGCCCCCTTAGCCCGCGCGCAAGTTGCATCACTCGCGCACCGGTCCGCCCATAAGTGCTCTCACCCTCGGGTCCCTCTAGGGCAACCCGATCCCGGTATTTACGCATCGATCGCGCGACAAGCCTGCCAACGTCCATGTGGGGCCTCCTGATACTTCCTATTTGGTGGGTGGTTCAACGTATGCGGCGTCAAGAAACCAGCAACCATGTTCCAATACGGTCACGGGATTGATGTCGAGTTCGCAATCGACTGGCCAGTCGCGAACTCCCTGGGCCAATTGGTCGATGGCAATCACCAGTGCCTCGCGATCGGCGACAGGCGCCCCGCGCACACCTGCAAGCAGCACATCTAGCGTGGTTTCGGAAATCATTTGGGTGATGTCCCACTTACTCACCGGGAGTACCCGCACCGCTGCACTGGCCACTATTTCGGTCAACACTCCTCCCACACCTACTGTGAGAACGCGTCCCATCGGGCTACTACTCACCCCAACCAACACTTCGACGCCCCCAGGAACAAATCGTTCCACCAGGACATCGCCCCCGAGTGCCTGTAGTCGTGCGAATGTGTCAACGGCTTCTTCTGCACTCACATCGAGAACGACGCCACCGGCATCTGATTTGTGAAGCAGTCCAGGAACCACAGCTTTGAATACGGCTCTACCACCCACAGATCCCACTGCTTTCACAACGTCCGAGCCAGAAGTCACCACGAGTGACTCAGGGATGGGCAGGCCAGCCTGGGCAAGTAACTCTTTGAGATCTTTTTCTGAAGCTCCCTCCTGGGGGATGGGAATTCCCGGTTGCGTTGAGGGCGCCAAATTCTTTCGCTCCAGTGAATTGATTATGACCAAGGCTCGAAGGGCTGCCACCGCACGTTCCGGTGTGGGATACACCGGGATTCCCGCGTCTTTGAGAACCTGAGCTCCCTCCGGTGCCAACGCGGCCGCGCCCGTACGCACTGCAACAACTGGTAGTCCGGTATTTTCTCGGACAGCACCCAACGCCTGCGCGATTCGATCTACATCTTTACCGACAAGTACCGCGAAACAGGCGACAATTGCGTTGACAGACGGATCTGTCGAAAGCCGATTCACGCAACGCTCAAAGAGTCCTGACTCAGCCATGACAGCGGCCGTGACATCGACCGGATTAGTTGCATTGCCGTAACTAGGAACAATTTCTTCCAGAGCCGAGACTGTTTCGGCACTGAGTTTCGCGAGAGTAAGTCCTTCACTTTCCAATGCATCAACGGCGAGGATTCCGCTACCTCCCGAAGTTGTCACAATGCCAACGGCCGGCCCCGAGATCTTCTTTTCCGACGCAAACAACGCTGCAATATCCAGGAGTTCATCGATGTTGTTCGCCCGCGCAATCCCGTTCTGGGTGAGAACCGCACTCACAACTTTGTCTGGGGACGCCAATGCCCCGGTGTGTGATGCGGCTGCGGCTGCGCCCGCAACACTCCTGCCAGCCTTGAGAATTGCAATAGGTTTACTCCCGGCAACGCGAATGAGTTGATCCATGTTTCCCAGCGACTCGACGTACATCACTACCGCATCTACTTCCGGATCTTGGGCCAGTTGCGCAGCGACCTCTGCTGCGGTCACATCCGCTTCATTTCCCGTAGTGATCGCAATACCAACCGGAACACCGCGCTCTAAACCAAGTGAGAGCGCACCAAAACCAAGTGCACCTGATTGACTGACCAATGCAACATTTCCCGCGGGTAACGGTGTTGATTCAGACGAAAAAACTGGACTAAAAGTTGCCATCACTCGGTGTGCGCCACCCACTGATCCAATGCAATTGGGTCCCACCAGTCTCATGCCATCTGCGCGAGCAATGTCAACTAATTCCTGCTGGGCAATCTGACCATCGGGGTCAACTTCACCGAATCCAGAGGACATGACAATCGCGACGTCAACACCGGCTGCAGCACAATCCTTTACTGCGTCTCGAACTGAGCTCGCCGGGACCATGATCAGGGCCAGTTCAATATGTTGAGGAATTTCTGCCATCGAGCGAAATGCAGGTATGCCCAAAATTGTGCCACCTTTGGGATTTACGGGTGCAATGAATCCGTCAAAACCG
>JAPKAV010000133.1 GCA_028825115.1 Candidatus Nanopelagicales bacterium
GACCGGGTGAGCCACCACAGCGCCTTTTCATTGCCACGAGTCGAGATGGATTGGCATGGAAAGTCAAGCGTAAGCCTTTAACTTCATCGTCTTTTAATGCATTTGACCTGGTGGCCGTACAGACCGGGCCAAAACAGTGGCGTGTCTACTACGCCAAGTCACCCAAAAAAACTCCGTTTGCCAACCAGAAAATTGTTGTGAGCACCCTGACTCGCTAGTCGGACAAGGATGCGACCCGGGCTTTCTGATCAGTCAACCTTGTTGATTCCTTAAACATGCTGAAGATACGCAGAATCACGCATTAGGAACAAAACTTTCAGTTTTACTTCCGGGTTGATTACCGGGGTGAACCTGTGCAGGTCGGCGGCAGATTCGGCTTCACGGGTTGTACATGGGATCGGCACGTGCAGTGAGAGATTGGTGCTGTGGATGCCGGACTGGGGGTTGTAATGGACAGGAGTCCAATGATCGAATGGCCAAAGGCTTATGGCGAGATGAACTTATGCTAAATAGCGCGGCCTAGGGCAGGTTCCTTTGCTTGTCTGCAGCCTGAGCATTGAGTTCTCGTGCATAACGCTCAAGGTGCGCGGCGAGCTCTGGGTCGCTTACCGCAAGTATCCGCGCGGCCAAAAGGCCCGCATTCTTTGAATTATCAATTGCTACCGTTGCAACCGGTATCCCGGCGGGCATTTGAACAATCGAGAGCAGCGAATCCATACCGTCAAGTGCGGTTGCCGACACGGGAACACCAATCACCGGAAGGGTCGTTAGCGCTGCCATCATTCCGGGCAGGTGGGCAGCGCCTCCGGCACCAGCGATGATTACGTTGAATCCGTTGTCGCGAGCGTTTTGAGCGAACGCGGTCATCTCTAAGGGCATTCGGTGCGCTGATAGCACAAATGCTTTGTTTGTGATTCCCAACTCGATAAGGATCTCAGTGGCGGCGCGCATCACGGGCCAATCCGAGTCACTTCCCATACACACTGCAACCGCATACTTTTCGCTACTCATTGATTTCCCCCGTAAAATACGCGACCGCATGCTCAACGCGACTCCGCAATTCTGTCAGATTGCTGCCTACCGCGGTCACATGTCCCACTTTCCGGCCGGGTTTAACAGCTTTCCCGTAGAGATGACTGTGCAACTCAGGGTCGCGGGCAAACACGTGGCGATAGGCGCTATACAGATTAGGGACCTCGCTTCCCAAAATATTTCCCATTACCGACCACGGCGCCAAGGCCCGTGGTGAACCAAGTGGTAGATCCAGTATCGCTCGTAAGTGGTTCTCAAATTGACTTGTTGTTGATCCTTCAATACTCCAATGGCCGGAGTTGTGGGGACGCATGGCCAATTCATTAACTAGCACACCATTTTCTGTGTCAAATAATTCCACGGCTAGCATTCCCACAACATCAAGTTCCCTCGCAATGTGCAGGGCAATCTCTTGGGCCCTGGCAGCGACCCCGGGATCAAGATCCGGTGCTGGTGACACCACTTCGAAGCAGATTCCGTTTCGTTGAATTGTGTGCACTACCGGGTAAGCAACGCACTGATTACTGGGTGAGCGCGCGACCTGGGCGGCCAACTCACGAATAAACTCAACTTTCTCCTCAGCTAACCATTGCGAGCCGCTGGGCAACTTATTTTCCAGAACGGCCACAATTTCTTCCTTACTGTGAACAAACCACACGCCTTTACCGTCATATCCCCCGCGCGAAGTTTTCAGAATGAACGGGTAACCAACTTCTGCTGCAAAATTTATAGCGTCCTTCGCACAATCCACTTGTGCCCATAGTGGACACGGAATGCTCAGATCCGCAAGCGCTCTCCGCATTTCCAATTTATCTTGGGCATAAATAACCGCTTTGGGGCTCGGGTAAACTGGGGTGCCACAGTTGGTTAACACTTCCATGACCTCGGGCGTGAGCAGCTCATGATCAAATGTGACCACATCGCAGGATCGAGCAAATTCCATGACGGTATGTGGATCATCTTTGGATCCAAGAATGGTTTCAGCGACCACTTGGGCCGCTGGCTCTCGAGCGTTATTGGCCAAGACAGTGAAGCGAACGCCTAAACTCGTGGCCGGAGCCGCACTCATTTGAGCCAATTGCCCAGCCCCGATCATGCCCACCGTGGGACCGAGTTCCTGCCCAGATTCTTGTGCCACAAGAGCAACTTAGTGCTTTGGTAAAAACACTGCCCTAGATAGTTAGACTGCGCTGGTGCGTGGTGCCAAAAGTGTTGTGAAATCTGTGCACTCATGGATCACCGGAATTTGGCGCGAACTTGCAAAATTCGGAATTGTCGGTCTCTCAGCACTCGTCATTGACATTGGGCTTTTTAATTTATTGCGCTTTGCCGGTGGCCAAGGGCCGATGTATGACCGCCCAATTTCTTCGAA
>JAPKAV010000050.1 GCA_028825115.1 Candidatus Nanopelagicales bacterium
GAACTTCAGGTTCGCGCATTGCACGCAGCATGCTGCTCGCTCCCAGACTCCGCGGTAATGCAACCGTGCGGACAGGTGAATCAAGCCGTTCACGCTCTCCCCGCAATGCCGCGAGTGCACTTTCCCAACGATCCACGGTGACACTGTCATTACCGGCCAACTCTGCCAGAGGGGTCGCGCCCTCGTGCACAAATTCGGACTGTCGAATCAGTTCCTCCCGAGTGCCTTGTGGCACAGGTAGGGGCCACGACCACTGCTGCGGGTCTTCGCTTCGCTCGGGTCGATCACCATCAGGTCTGGGCGCCCAGAACGGAATATTGGCACTCGTCCCGGCAAGGAGGTTATGGGCTGCCGTGAGGAAGGGATGAGGGCCGTGGGGAGTTTTCCAATTCACGCCCCACCAACTGCCACTGAGCGTTAACGAGTCCTTAGCCCGAGTCAAGGCGACATAAGCCAAACGCTCAACCTCGCGTTCTTTGAGCGAATCGAAGTGTGCCAAGTAGCCCTTCTTGAGATCTGTCTCAGAGAGTCTCGTCAAACTGTAATCAGGGAATGCGGCGATCGCAGCCGACGCATCTTGACGCAGAGGCCAGGGTGCCATAGTCGCATCTGTACTCCAATTACTGCGCGATGTGCCACCCGGGAAAGCCCTGTCACTGAGGTTGGGGAGGTACACGTGCGTGTACTCTAGACCCTTTGCTTTGTAGATAGTGATGAGCTGCACCGCACCTTTTTCCACCGGTTGCTCAAAATCCAGACTTATGTCGAATCTCTCAATGTCATTGAGCCGAGAAATAAATGCTCCAAGGGAGACCCGGCCATCAGCATCTTTGAAGTCTGCTGCCAGATTCATCAATTCGTTGACTGCAATCGCGTCATTGGCTTTGAGTTGACTTTGAACATCAATCCCAGTCGCGCGAATGACCCGCCCCAAAAATTCAACCAGTGGCTCCCCCGCATGTGCACGCACGGATCGGATCACACCCGCCATTTTCCCGAAGCGATCAATCGCGCTCGTTGAATAGTGGTCAAGTGAACCAAGGTCAAATAGTGCGTCGGAGAGCGAGACGACATCGACGAGATCGATTCCCTCAACTGCCGAACTGAGCGCCTGATTGACACTGTCGGCTTCGTGGGCACTGTCATCTTGGGGTCGTCCACCCGTCTTCGCGAGTTCAGCGGCGCGCGAACCTAATGCCGCCAAGTCCCGTGCGCCAATGCGCCACTTGACACCACTGGCCCAGCGCACGAATGACGGGTTAGCAGTTGGTTCGTGGATGACTTCCAGGATTGCGCGAAGATCGACGATGAGCGGGTGCGAGAGAAGCCCAGCTGCAGAGTGCAATTGCACAGGAATCCCGCGCTGTTGCAATGCGTCCCGCATGCGCAGCAGGTAGTTTCCCGTTGCCGCTAGCACCGCAATATCTTGATCAAGACCAGCCGTGTGAATCGCTTCGTGCTGTTCGGCGATCCGGCCTGCCATCCAGGAAATCTCCTGATCGGCGAAGTCGAAAAGTGCGAGGGTGATTTCACCTTGAAGCTCGCGGATGGGATCTAAGCGTTGCACGCTCGGGTGCTCAGATCGCAAATTTTCTGATATAAGATTTGCCAGCTCAAGAATTTGAACTCCAGAACGACGATTTGCTGAAAGCGGATACACACTTGCTGCCTGATCATCTTTAGTGCGGAATTGACGTGGGAAGCTGTTGATGTTCTCAACGCTGGCCCCACGCCAACCGTAAATCGCTTGACAGGGATCTCCCACCGCCGTGACCGGAAACCCAGCGGAAAATATTGTTTCCAAAAGAATACGTTGGCTAATGGACGTGTCTTGGTATTCATCAAGTAGCGCGATTTCAAAGCGGGATCGGATCTGCATCGCGACCTGCGGAAATTGGGTAACGATCTTGGTGGCTAATCGAACTTGGTCGGAGAACTCGATGAGTTCGCGCTCTTTCTTTAACTCACGCCAATCTCGCACGAGTCGCGAGAGAGCGATTCGCCGGCCCGAAGTGCTCGCAATTTTTCGCAGCAATTTATTTGATCCGCGTAGGCCAGCCACATAGGAGATCAATTTCAGGTCGTATTCGATCACCTGCTCCGGATCAATCGCGAGTTCACTCAGTTCAGAATCAAGTGCCAACAACTCAGAAGTCAATTTTTCCGGGCCAACCGAGATACCAGAAAGATCTCGTGCCGTGTTGCACACCAGCCGGTAAGCCAATTGTTGCCTTTCCCCGTCGGTTAAGACATCGGTACTAAAATCGCGCCCAAGGAGGGCTCCAAATTCCTTGACAATGCCTGATGCAAAAGAGTTGTAGGTGACAATTACCGGATCTCCACTCTCGGATGCGAAACTTTGTGGGTCCACATCCATTAACTTGCTAATTTGCGACCGGGCCGATTCAAGTAATTGTGCGGTTGCTTTAGTAGTGAAAGTAAGTCCGAGAACTTGTTCAGGCGTGAGGTAGCCACTTCCAATTAGAAATGCGATGCGTGCTGACATTGATGTGGTTTTCCCTGATCCTGCACCTGCCACCATCACGGCAGGTTCGCGTGGAGCCTTGACGGCACTCAACTGTTGTTCCGAAAGCGAAAAACCCAGAATGTGCTCGAGATCTGCATTGCTAAGCTCGTTATGCGATTGCTTCGTCATCGCTCCCACTCTCGTCTACCAGCACTCTGCTGAAAATATCGGATGACTGTGTCGGGCACACAAGCGTGAAAGAGCAGTACCTACACGAGGGGTTCACCTGCGGAACAAAAGCTTCGGAGCGAATGATTTCCGCTGCTTCCCCAAGTTTTACTTCAATCCACGTGGGTGAATCATCAAAATTAATCGCTTCCTGTATTTGTACTTTTGGTTGTGATGCTTCTACTCGTAATTGCACAAGGGCCGCACCGAAAGGTGGATTCTCGCCCTCGGCGTCTAATTCCACAACCTGCTGATCTCGCAGTAGCAATTGATAAATTCCCAATTGACCGTTCTGGACTATCGCTGCTTCTGTGGGTGGAGACTTAACATTTTTAAAATCTATCGCGACGAGACGGCCTGATTCTTCGATTTCAACTCGGTCCAGGATTCCACTGAGATCGATTTTCTCCGGCTTTCCGCTCGGGGTAGTGACCGTGAGTGACGCTTGATACCTGCCTTCGGCTGCGACGAAAACTCGTGGTGTCAGGTTGTGGTAGTCGAGGAACAGCTCCGCGGCTTTATAGGCCTGCGCGAGATCAGAGTCTGACTGCCAGTGAGCTTCGTAAGCTAATGCTTGCCAGGAGTCGCTAATGAGCTCTTGAATTTGTTCCGGATTTTGATCCAACTCTCCTTTGGCTACATATTCAGCTATTGCATGAACAATGCTGCCAAAAGCTGTTGCAGAGCCGCGCGAGACTTGCGCTTTAACTTCACGGTCCAAAAACCACTTCAATGGACATTCCAGTAGCGAGTCCAGGGAACTTCCTGACATATGTAGCGGCGCGTGTGTCTTGCGGACCGGCCGCTGAGACTGGGTGAGCTCTGCCAGGCCCCACCAACTTTGAGGGCCAACGCTGGGCCCCATTTGGGAGAGCAACTCTCCTGCTCGTGATTTCAGTCCCGCACTTGCCTGCGGATCCGCCAAGGTCTCTCGCATGTCAGCTGCGAGCCCAGCCCAACTGGAACGATTCTTCGGGTAGCCGGTAACCGTGCGAGCAGTGATCGGGAGGGACTGCACGTCATGAATAAATCGACTGGGTTGATCCCCACCTTCGCTGCCTTGATCGATGCAGGTCAAGGTGAGAAATTCACGTGCACGGGTGGCCGCAACATAGAACAAGTTGCGTTCTTCACGCAAGAGAGCGATCGGGTTCGTGCCCGAGGTTACACCACCGACACCAATTTCTTCAGCATTAAGCAGGCTACCACGGGCTACTAGATTGGGCCAAATTCCTTCCTCGAGTCCCACAATCCACACGCGGTCCCACTCACGGCCTTTACTTTGGTGCACGGTCATAACTTGTACTGCCTCTGCGCGCAGTGCGCGAGCCGATACCGGTTCTGCCGGCACACTCTGGTACTTCAACTGGGTGAGAAAGTTTTCTATTCCAGCATCTGATCGCTCCGAGAATCGAGCCGCAGTATCAAAAAGGGCCATGACCGAATCAAGATCATGATGGGCGCTTCCACTGTGTGACAAAGCGGCAGCCTGTAAGCGTTGGGGCCACCCGTGGGGGTGATTCTTCCCCCCACTCCACGCCTTCCACAGAATATCAGGGACAGATCTGTGGTTGGCAATGTCGGTTCGCAAGTGAGCTACCAACCCGGCGATTGCTTTCACCCGGGTGCACAACTCGCCTAGATTCGGGCCCTCACGCGAGGTGATCTGAGCCAATAAGTCGCGAGAGTTTTCTCCCACGATGAGGTCCCTAATAAGTTGGGATGAGTTCACCGCTGGTTGTACTGAGCGAAGGGCCCGCCCCACACGCCGCATTTCACTCGCGTCAAGGCCGCCAATCGGTCCGGTCAAAAGGTCTGCAACGACAGCGGCGCTGGCTTGTTCCGGTTGTGCAGCGAGGGAAACGAGTCCTAGTAAGACCTGAACTGCGGGTTCATCCTTTAACGCAATTTCATCCGTGGCGACTACGACCGGCACGCCCACTCGATTCAGTGCGCGCGTAATCAAAGGGATATCCGAGCGCGCCCGACCAATTACCACCATTGATTTCCATGGCACACCCTCGGCCATGTGAGCCGTATAGATATCTTCAGCGACAAATGCCGCGCGAGAATTACGCGATGCGTACTTATTGATTTTCACCGCACCTACGTCCATTGGAAAGTGCCCGTAGCCCACCAAGGCCTGCCGGTCTCTATCGAAGGGTGCGGTGGCCGCGGTCGCAATTTCTTGTCCAAAACGCCATGCACCCGTGAGTTCATGGGAAGTCGCCCTTGGGAATTCTGAGTAAAAGCCCGAGGTCATGTCAGCATCGGAGCCGCGGAAACCGAAAACACTTTCGTGGGGGTTGCCAACCGCTACGAGCACCGAAGCCCGCTGTGCCAGTACCGCAAGGAGTTGGCGGTGCAGTGGACCAACTTCCTGATACTCGTCAATATAGATATGCGAGATTCGGGAAACTACTGGCGATTCGGGCACCAGAGCAATTGCAGCCAGCAACAGTGAATTGTAGTCGAGGACATTTTCCAGCGCCATGACTTCAGCATCATTGCTGGCAATATGCCCTGCCGCCACCCACTCAGGGCGCTTGTATTTCTGACCTAATTCAATCAGATCACTTCCACTTTGATTTAACTCTTTTAATCGAGCAATTACCGTGCGCACTTCGCGGGCGAAACTGTGAGTGGTGGCCGCACTTCGCAACCACTCTGGCCACTGAATTAAGGCTCCAGAGCCCTGGGTGTCGGAGAGCAACCCGATGATCAGGTCCCGGATCCGCGCATCCTCTTCCGCGCCGGAAAGCAACCTTGGTAACTCCTGGGCTTGGGGTTCGGCCCCATCAGCTGCGGCGCCCATAACGATGGAATAGGCCAAAGCGTGAAATGTGCCGATGTAGGGCAGCACCGTGCTCTGCACGTGCCCAGCGAGCTCTTCTCGAAAATCTCGCACCGCTAATTTCCCGTAGGTCAACACTAGGACTTCACTGGGTGAGACACCCTCACGAAGTCGCTGAGCCACGCTCGCGATCAACGTTGTCGTTTTACCGGACCCGGCTAATCCAACTACCAGGTTGTGACCCGAGACAAGATCCATTACGGCCTGCTGTTGCGGGTCAGCACCTATTGGCTCCATCACGCTCACAGTTGTATCAAGTTCCCACCGCATGGTATATAAATACCACGCTGCACCGACATCGCGCACACTGTGACACCATTACCCTGTGGCACTGGAACCGGATTCAAGCATGGAAACCCAGTTCACCATTGCCGTGGCGATTCCCTACATTGGTTCAGATCTCCCACCGGAAATCCCTACGGCCCCGATCAACACGGACCCCATAATCGACGACGGGGCTATTCGCAGGCGGATTCGGCGCCCACTTGATCTGGCCCGTTTCGTCGTGGCGATTGCTCTGGCTAGTGGAACCATCACCCTGGGCTACTTCGCAACCAGCACCACAGCGGGGCTAGATACCGATATCGAAAGCGGGGCGGCGCTTCTCCCATCACTTATCGTCCTGATCCTCAATGTCATTGGTGGAATCGGCTCCCTAGGCCTTCCCATCGCAGGCTCAATAAACCTAATTCTGCGCCGGCGCTTGCGCCAACTTTTTGATGCTTTGGTTGCCATGTTCCTCGCCGTTTCCGCACTGTCTATCGCCTCAATCGTGATGGGAAATTTTGACAATACGCGACTATTAGTAGCCATGGCTGGCTCAACCAGCAGCTCAAACGAGTCAACCGCCCCCATCCTCGGCGGCATTCTCGCTTTCATTACGGTTGCTCGACTCATGGGTCGAAGGCCATGGAACGTGCTGTCCAGTGTTGTGGTGGTGTCGCTCGTTTCCGTTACGGTCTTAAGCGGTGGGATTGCACTGGCCGGAATCGGGTTCTCACTGGCGGTGGGCTGGGCAATTGGCCTGCTGACCCGGTACGTCCTAGGTACCAGCACCACTCGGCCCAGTGGCGCCGCGGTCGCAGCAGCTCTTGCGCGCGGTGGTTATCCCGTAACGCAATTGCGCATTGCACACCTCACCAGTCGGGGACGTCGCTATCTCGCGACAACCCGAAGCGGCGACACCCTCCGAGTCACTGTCTTGGACCGAGATCTTGAAGGCGCTGGCTTAGTTAATGCCGCTTGGACCAGTCTCCGCTTGCGTGATGAACCCGGCAAGGGTGCATTTAACCTGCGCAAATCAGTAGAACACGCCGCCTTGATCGCTTATGCAGCCCAAGTGGCAGGAGCACCCGTCGCCCGGCTGGTATTGAGCACCGAAGTAGGTCCCGACTCCTGTGCCTTGGTACACCAGCAAATTCCTGGCACCCCATTTGATGAACTTGACGACATCACTGACTCAGAACTAGATGGTGCCTGGCGCGCGATCCGCACCCTGCACGACCATCAGATGAGTCATCGCGCACTTTCGGGACGCCACCTACTGCGCGGCTCAGATGGCGCCACCTGGCTCCTGGGAATAGATCAAGGATCAATTGCGGCGAGCGACGTTGCCATCCGCTTAGACCTGGCAGAACTATTGTGCTCTTTGGCCATGTTGACCTCGGTTACTCGAAGTGTCGCATCTGCTCGACGAGTTCTGGGAAGCGAGGCAATTGCGCGTGCTCTCCCAGCACTTCAACCCGTCGCCCTTTCGGCGAGAACCCGCAAAGAGTTACGCAAACACAAAGGCATGATCATTGCCTTGCGCGATGCAATTGTTGAATTGCGACCAGACGCTGACACAGAACAGATCCAATTCCAACGCATTAAACCACGCACTTTGATACTGATTGTCGCTGGCACAATCGCCGGCTACGTACTCCTCTCCCAGCTCACTTCGGTTGACCTTGCAACTTTATTTAGCACAGCCAACTGGTTGTGGGTTTTGGCAGCATTTGGTTTTAGTTTGATCACCTACGCCGGTGCAACCTGGTCACTCACTGGCTTTGTTCCCGAGAAGCTTTCTTTTGGTAAGACACTTCTTGCCCAAATTGCCGGCGACTTCGCGACCTTGGTTTCCCCACCCACACTCGGTGCTATTGCGATTAACGTGCGCTTCCTACAAAAATCCGGCCTGCACCCAGCCTTATCCGCCGCGAGCGTTGGGGTTTCTCAGGTTGCTGCATTCATTACCTACATCTGCCTACTTTTTGCATTTGGTATCGCTGCCGGAACCCAAGCCGACTTCACATTCGATCCTCCATTTTGGGCGATCATCGGTGTCGCAGCCATCGCCGTTATTTTGCTCGCCCTACTGGCTGTGCCCGCGGTGCGGCGGGAAATTGGTGCGCGAATTGGTCCACTGATCAAAGAAGTAATCCCTCGATTCGTGACCATTGCCCAGCGGCCAATCAAATTGTTGGAGGGGATTGGCGGAATTCTTTTGCTTAATTTTGCCTATGTTGGCGTGCTCTTCGCCTGTATAGAAGCATTTGATGGCAATCTGAGTATCGCTGTTGTTGGAGTTGTTTACCTCGCGGGTGCAACAATCGGCCAGGCAGCGCCCACTCCAGGCGGGCTCGGTGCGGTTGAAGCCGCACTTGCCGCTGGACTCACTGCTGCCGGACTTGATGCGGGGGTGGCTGTTACTGCGGTCCTGCTGTATCGCTTGGTGACTTTCTGGCTACCCACGATTCCGGGCTACTGGGCGTTCACTTATCTGACCAAAAAGAACTTGCTATAACCCCATAACGACTAGCGGCTTACCCAATCAATGTAGCCACCCGCGTAGTGCTTGATGCCGGAAAACCCTTGAGCTTTGAGTTCACGCAGCAAGTGTTCCGACCGCACACCCGCTTGGCAGTACAAAATGACGTCACCAATGAGTGCATCTGAATCAAATGTCGACAACGGCATGCTCATCGAACCTGGAATTTGCCCGTGAATGAGTTCGTACTGTTCTCGGATATCGACAAAGGTAAATTCCACATCGCCACGTTCTCTGGACTGTAACAGTCCAATGAGTTGCGAACGGGTCACCGTGTCGTCGGTGGTGCCTCCCGCACAAAAAGTAACGTAATCTTGCAATTCGGTAATACTTGGGGAATCACCACACATCGGACAGTGAATGTCGCGAGCAATTGAAACTTCCTCGATTCGTGCACTCAGCGCATCGAAAATTGCAATGCGCCCGCCGAGTACCTCACCTACCCCGATAATTAGTTTGAGCACCTCGCTGACCTGCAGTGATCCGATCACGCCACAAATAGCTCCGAACACCCCGGCATCAGCGCAATTGGGAACGCTTCCAGGCTCGGGCGGGCTCGGATAGACACAGCGGTAGCAAGGACCACCCGGTAATCCAAAAACACTCACCTGTCCATCGAATCGCAATACCGAACCCCAGACATAAGGCTTTCCGTCCATAACACAAGCATCATTGAGTAAATAGCGCGTGGCAAAGTTATCTGAACCGTCCACGACGAGGTCAAATCCACCAATCACATCGAGTGCGTTTTCACGGCTGATTGGCCGGTCAAAAACTTTCACTACCGTGGTGCTGTTCAGTTCGGCAATCCGCGCCGCAGCAGATGCAGCCTTTGACATTCCCACCCCACGCTCAGAGTGAATAATTTGCCGCTGCAGATTACTCAACTCGATTGCGTCAAAATCAATAATTCCGATCGTCCCCACGCCAGCAGCAGCCAAGTAGAGCAAAGCCGGAGACCCTAAGCCCCCCGCCCCCACAACGAGTACTCGAGCACTGCTGAGCTTGCGCTGACCAGATTCACCCACCTGATCCATTTTAATATGTCGGCTATACCGGCTCAAGAAATCCCGGTCTAATTGCTCAGTCATGTTGCTTGCGCCACCAGATTTCGAAGCACCCGAAGCCCCACTGACAGGGTAGCAAGATTAATTTCCTCAACTTGCAAAATTTCGTCGAGGGTCGTCCGCGTCCGAGCAACTCCCTCGGTGCGCTGTTGCTCCCACAGTGTTATCCTCTCCGCGTCTATCTTGCCCTCAGTTGCCAAATATACCCGGCCGGTGAGCTCAGCCATCACCGAATACAGATCCGAGCGCATTGCTTGTCGCGCTAACGCCGTCCAGCGATCCCCTCGCGGTAAGGCCGTGATCCGAACAAGAAGCCGATCCACATCAAATCGTTCCAAAAGTGCAAAGTACAAGCCAATCACACTCTGCACATCAGCATCAAGTGATCGCGCCAATTCGGTAATGTCGAGCAAAGAGAAAAGATCTAGACCACTCGCGGCTCGATCGGCCAACTCCTTAGGGGCGCCAGCGTCAATGAAGCGCTGCGCCAATCGCTCAAATCTTTCCGAATCTTGACCTTGTAAGGCCTGCGGGATTCCACCGGCGTACTGCTCAACACTTGTTGCAAATGCACTAATTTCAGCTTCAATGTCAATTCCCGCGCCACGGTTTTGCAAGAACCATCGAGCAGATCGATCAAGTAAGCGACGTACTTCAAGATGCAATGCGGTTCGCGCCCGAGCGGGGACATCTTCGGGCAATGTGTTGATCCAATGCCACAAGTCCCTGATGCCAAAGACTTCCATCGCAGCAAAAGCTGCCTTCACCACTTCAATGGTATTCGCGCCGGTCTCTTCAACCGCCCGGAATACGAAGGTGATCCCCCCGATATTTATCAATTCATTTGCCATCACAGTGTTGGCAATTTCGGCGCGCAGAGGATGAGTGAGGATTTCCTCACGAAACTTATCTTGGATTTCTACCGGGAAGTAGTCCATGACGATCTGATCACACCAGCTTGCACTGCCCAGCGCAATCGCATTGAGATCCTTTGTGACTTCAATCTTTGCGTAGGCCAAAAGCACGGCAAGCTCAGGTGAAGTGAGACCTTCACCCGCCGCGCGCCGAGTATCGATGTCCAAATCATCGGGTAAATATTCGAGGGCCCGGTTCAACAAGTCCCTGCTCTCAAGGTGTCGCATCATTCTTTGATGCACACTCATGAGCCGGATTGCTCCCGCTCGCGCATTAGACAGCACCACATTTTGATTGATGTTGTCTGCCAAAACTAAATCCGAAACCGAATCGGTCATGCTGTGCAGTAGATTGTCACGGGCTTCTGGCGTCAGGACGCCTCGAGCCACGAGCGGCGAGAACAAAACTTTTAAATTTACTTCATGATCGGAAGTATCCACACCAGCCGAGTTATCAATTGCATCTGTATTTAGCCGCACGCCACTTCGCGCTGCTTCGACTCGACCCAGCTGGGTCAGGCCAAGGTTTCCTCCCTCGCCAACCACCTGCACCCGCAATTCGCCACCATCAACGCGGATCGAATCATTTGCTTTATCCCCCACATCAACGTTGGTTTCAGTACTGGCCTTTACATACGTTCCTATTCCCCCATTCCACAAAAGTTGGACGGGAGCTTTCAAGATCGCATTAATTAATTGATCCGGCGTGCACGCATCGGAGTCTGTGTCAAAATCAAGGGAATCTCTTATTTGCTGTGTCAGTGCAACAGTCTTCGCAGATCGGGAAAATACACCTCCACCCGCAGAGATCAGCTCCTTATTGTAGTCCACCCATGAGCTTCGCGGCAGGGCGGCCAATCGCACTCTCTCGCCAAAACTGCTAGCCGCATTCGGAGTGGGGTCGATAAAAATATGCCTGTGATCAAATGCCGCGACTAATCGAATCTGGTCGCTCAGTAACATGCCGTTGCCAAAAACATCTCCACTCATGTCACCGATGCCTACAACAGTGAATTCTTCGCATTGAGTGTTGAGATCCATCTCGAAAAAGTGTCGCTTAACGGAATCCCATGCACCGCGCGCTGTGATCGCCATGGCCTTGTGGTCATACCCTGCTGTTCCACCGGATGCGAATGCGTCGCCTAGCCAGTAATTTTCTTCTATAGCAATTGCATTGGCTGCATCCGAGAAACTGGCGGTGCCTTTGTCCGCCGCTACGACAAGATAGGGGTCGTCAGAGTCATGTTGCACAACATCAATTGGGGGCACCACGATCGAATCAACAATATTGTCGGTCACGGAAAGTAGCGCACGGATGAAGTCTTGATATGCGCCGATGCCTTCGGCCAGCCACG
>JAPKAV010000051.1 GCA_028825115.1 Candidatus Nanopelagicales bacterium
CGACATGCTGCTACGCGCTTGCGAACCACAAAGCTAGGTCTGCGAACCCCTGATCAAGTGAGATCGAAGGGCTCCAGTCCAGGAATCTCTTAGTTTCCCCTAGATCAAACCAATGCGCGGTTGCGAGCTGCTCGACCAGGAATGACGTCAGCGGTGGCTCGCTCTTGCGGCTGCCCCACGCACCTTCAGCGGCATACCCTGCCGCCATAGCGATGTGGAACGGGATGCTGCGAGACGGGGCCTGCGCACCGGCGGCATGTGCAATACGGCCCAGAGTTTCTCGAACCGTGCGTGGCTCTCCATTTGTCACCATAAGCGCCCTGTTAAAAGCTGACGTAGGAGCATCGATCGCGCAAGCAAATGCCTGCGCCGCGTTTGTGACATACGTTGTGTCAATCAGTGAATAACCACCGTTTATCAAAAAGAGCCTCCCCGACCGAGCCCGTGCAACTATTCGCTCAATCAGCTGCGTATCCCCCGGTCCCCAGACCAAATGTGGGCGCAAAGCCATAGTAGAAAAATCAGGTGAGTGCGCGGCAAGGACATCGATCTCGGCCAGAGCTTTGGTGCGACTATATGAACCGCGTACGTGGGCTGGTTCGGCTTTGTGAACCCCCACGCCAATGAGTGCGTTCCCTGTGTGTGCAACTGACGGCGAGGATGCGTAAATGAATCTCTGGACCCCATTTTCTTTCGCCTTTTCCAGAAGCTTTCTTGTCGCCAAAACATTTGAATCAAAAAACTCCTGGTAGGTTCCCACGATACCCACTTTTGCAGCCAAATGGACCACAACCTCCACACCTTGAATCCATTGTTCGGATTTTGTAGGTGCGACTAAATCGTCAAGAAACTCACGGATTCCTGGCACATCGCAAGGTGACCTCTGCACCACAACGCATTCATGGCCAGATTTTTGAATCTCCCTCACCACCGCAGACCCAAGTAGTCCTCGCCCACCGGTAATCAAAACTTTCACCTGTTGCCTGCTAGTTTCGCATTCGCCCACTGAGCGATTTCTTCACGATTAAGTTTCGCATTGTGGCGAATATCTGTGGGAAGTGATTTAACACAAAGCATCGCCGCGAGTGGAACGCCCGCAATGGCGCGCATCTCGTCTTCCTTGTCCATCTGCGATAGGCCTTTTGCCTCTGTAGTTTCGATATACACAATTGCAACAACAGCTGCGCCCAGTGGTCCTACTCCTACGCACGCTGCTTGACGCACGAAAGGTAATGATTCAATTCTTTGCTCGACCGGGACCGGAGTAATCACTCCTAACGATGTTAAAATTACATGTGATTTGCGACCCTCAATCCACAGGGAACCCTCCACATCAAGGTGACCCACGTCTCCCGTGCGGTGCCAACCCACAAAGTGGGAGCTACTTCGTTCCGTGAATTCCAGGCTGTCATAACTATTTTTCATATGTGGAGCTCGCACTACGATTTCGCCCATCACTTCAGGGTCAGTGGTGAGCTGATCAGGTTCATCCCACGCGGCAATGCAGATGTCAACTCCGGGAATCCCCTTGCCGACGAGTACTCCTTGGTCGCTCTGCGATTTCAGGATCGCTTCTAGATCGGTTTCGCTTATTGGCAACGCCTCAGTCATGCCATAAGGGGTGCGGATGCAAGCGTGGGGAATGAGCAGCGCCAATCGTTGCAATAGTGATTTGGGAACTGGAGCACCCGCACTCAAGATAAGTCGAATGCTGCTCCAGTCAGCGTCATTGTCTCTGGGGGCCGTGTCCAATACGTTGATTAATGCAGCAGGAGAGGCCCACAACAGCGTGCCCCCGGCATTCCCCACGCTTTCCTTTAGCGCTTCGTATGTCAATGAACTTGGCTTGCCTGCATCCATGCGGGGCAGGACAGAAGCGATTCCCAGAGCCGGTCCAAAAACAGCCCATGGAGAAAATGCGGCAATAATTACGTCTCGCGACGTAATTGTGTACTGCGATTGCAAAGCAGTCACTGTTCGCGCAATGTGGCCTCGCGAATATCGAACACCTTTTGCAGGACCGGTTGAACCTGACGTGAAGACGACTGCGCCAAGATCCGTTGCAGGAAATTGGGTTGTGCCCTTCTGGTCTCTATCAAGAACAGCCCCGGAAAGTTTCTGAGATTTGTCAATTTCCTTTGTGCTTATTCGTGCCCCCCGAATGTGCAGGCTCTTCATCAAAGGCCCTGCACGTGGTATTCCGACAATGTGATCCACATGCGCGCCACGCAATGCCCGAAAAATTCCCCGCAGGCCGAGACCTGAATCTGCCAGCACCACGGCAGCACCAAGATTCCATGTGGCATAAATCAACGGGATCAATAGTGGTCCCGGTGGAACAAGAAAGGCGACCCGATCCCCTGCGGTGACCCCTCGCTGGCAAAGGTAGCCCGCATACGAGTTTGTCAGAGTGTCTAATTCCTGCCAAGTCAGATTGCCGGCTTCGCTCATTGCTGTTAAGCCAATGGCATTTGGTCGAGTACTTGTCTGCTCACGCATCGCAGCTCCCAAGTCGATCAAATCGCTATCGCTTTCAGACGCAAATGTCGATTGCGTTCCCGAAGGTGAGCCGATCCAATCGAAAATGTCGCCCACCAGGGTTGGTGCATCTTCACTCACCAAATGAGATGCGCCCTCGTATCTGTGCACCACCGCATGGGGCAATCGCCCTTTGAGGTCGCGCAAATAGAGATCCGAAAAGACTGGGTCGTTAGGGCCCCAACACATCAGAATGGGGGTGTCACGCAGCAGTTTCAGGCTTTCGGCAATGTGGTCCAGCGGCGCCCTACTGACGTGATCTTCTTCGAAAGGAACATCTGCGACGAATCCGTGAATCGCCTTACGGGATTCACGCTTTCGGTACGGCGCGCGGAACCCTGTTGCAACGTCTCGGGACATTCTCTTACCGCTAAGAATTCTGGTTCCGACTACGAATCCTTGGGAATATTCGGTGACGAGCGCCAATAGGCCCCGTGCGCGTGCGAGTCGAATGATGGCTGGACTATTAAACTCTTTGGGTTGATGCACTGCGGTATTGAGCAAGACGACTCCAGCAATGTGGTGCCCCCCCAATTTGATCTCGTTTTCGACCCAACCCAATGAGATTGGACCACCCCAGTCATGGGCCAATGACACGATCGGCGTATTGACTTCAAGCGCTGCCACTACACGGGTGAGGTCGTCGACTCTTTGCTCAAGAACTCGATCTGAACTCAGCCTTTCCGAGTAACCCATACCCAGTTGATCGACTGCAATCACTCGAATATTGATCGGTGCCTGCCACAGAAAATTACGCCACAGGTACGACCAAGTGGGATTCCCATGAACGCACAACAGCGTGAGTTCAGCAGCGCGATCCGTGCCGGTATCAAGCACATGAGCGCCACGTAAGATTCCATCGCGGTCAGTAAAGTCAACGATCTTCGACCACTTGGGATCCAAACCGTGCAGATTGACGGGAGGTAGTTGAGCTGGCCGGCTCACCGTTACCAATCGATCTCAATAACGGCCGCGTTGAGCCCTGAGCCAATTCCCATGCAAGCGATTCGATCTCCACTGCTGAGGTCGTCCACGGATTGCGCCAAAGTAAACGGCACGGAAGCCGGCCCGATATTCCCGTGTAGGGGAAATGTGGTCGGCACTTTCGCAGGATCGATTCCCAATGCCGCTATGAGTGCGGCATTATGAACCTTGGAAACCTGATGCAAAATGTAGGTATCTAGATCAGACCAACTAAATTGAGATTGCGCGTCATCCCAGGCGTCTCTTGCCAGAGCAACCCCTGCTTCAAGGAGCCCTCGACTATCCGTGCGCATGAAGTCAAGATCGCCCATGCACAGTTGCTTGTGTTGGGTTGCCGCACGGCTAACGCCACCTCTGAACCGGTGACCACCATGAGCCGATGCTTTCCCTAAAACCATTGCAGCCCCACCGGAACCAAGGGTCATGGTGGCAAATTGTTCGAGAACATCTTCCTTGGTGGAATCATCGCGTTGGAGCCGCGCAATTGTTGCCTCTTGGGGTCTACGGCTTCCTTCACCATCTACGATCAAAGCGAATTCTATTTGACCAGAGTCAATCATCATGGATGCAACCTGCATGCCATTGATGAACCCCAAACACGCGTTGCTCAGGTCAAAGTTTACACACGAAGATGATAATCCGAGCTGTTCGTGAACATCGACGGAAGCTGACGGTTCGAGTCGATCTCGACACACTGACGTGTCAATAAGCACACCCACCGCCTCTGGATTGACCCCCGCCTCTGCGAGTGCTTTGGCTCCGGCCATTGCAGCGACGTCTGCAAAAGAGACATCGGGCGCCCACCACCGTCTCTCTTTGACTCCGGCAAGGGATTCGAGTATCCCTGGAACCAACCCAACTCGGTCATAGGTCTTCAATAATTGAGCGTCAATTTCGTCGCTGGTCACGACGATTGGCGCAACGGATGCCGTTACGGAGAGAATCGCCGTGTTTGAGTACGTGAATGTGGCATTGCCACTCATGGTAAGCCTTTCCCGGTGGGTCGGCGCCTAGCCTGCCATGTGATGGATAATTGGCCAGAGTCAGGTAGGCCGCTACGCAATGATTGATAAAGGGTGACTGTGAGCAACGAACGATTTGGGCGGCGCCATCTGGGAGCCTTTCTGGCTGGTGCCCTACTGGTCACCTCCTACAACGCCTCACCCGTGCTGGCCCAACAAACCGATCCCCTCGCCACTTTTTATATGCAATCTTTGCTGTGGGAGGACTGCGGCAGAGCTACGTGTACCCGCGTAATAGTTCCTTTGGACTATGCGAAGCCCGAAGGTGACACCATCACTTTGTCAGTGCGACGGATCGGTTCACCCGATTTGCCGCCGTTAGTTATGAATCCCGGTGGTCCCGGTTCTGAAGGGACACAATTCGCACAAGGTATTGCCAGATCACTAGATCCGGCTGTAACCGCGGCGTTCACACCTGTGGGGTTCGATCCACGGGGCACGGGAGATTCCGCACCAGTGCAGTGCTTCACCGGTCGGAGCGCAAACCGATGGCTCAGAATTGACATGACGCCGGACACGATGGCCGAACAGGTGCGATACATGACAGCCGCCGCCAAGATTTCGACCGCCTGTCAACGGTTCTCACCCAGGATTGTACCCCACATCGGCACTGAAAATACGGTACGAGACATGGACATTATTCGAGGTGCACTGGGGAGTGCAAAACTCAATTGGCTCGGATTTTCCTATGGCACTTCACTGGGAACCCGATACGCAGAGCTCTTCCCACACAATGTCGGACGAATGGTGCTTGACGGCGCTGTTGATCCTTCGCTTGATGCCATGGAGGTGTCACGAGGGCAATCAGCAGGTTTTCAAAAAGCAATCAGGAGATTCAATCGCAAATACCCCGGCTCGATTATCTTTATCAACACGCTATTAGCGTCACTGGATTCAATTCCAATGAAAACTGACGGCCTACAGAAACTGGTGCAAAGCGAGGCATCCACGGCAATCTTTTTATCCATGTACGACACCTCATTTTGGTCACCGCTGCACGATGCCCTTATTGCCGCGAAAAAAGGTGATGGAACCGATTTACAAGGCTTAGCCTACAACGCAAATGACCAAACCGGACCAACCACCTTTTCCAGTAATTCGATCTCTGCCTTTATCTCAATCAACTGCTGGGATTTTCCACAAACACCCGCACGTAAGGGCCTGGCACGAAGAGCAGATCGGTTCGCAAAAAAGGCTTCAGTCCCTGAATTAGCTATCGCCATGAGTTGGGGCAATGCCCCCTGCAGCACGTGGTTTGATCACTCCTTGACCACGCCGGCCCTGGCCGATACACGAACAACCGCACCGATTCTTATTGTCGGCACCACTTTCGACCCCGCGACGCCGATTTCGTGGGCCCGATCGCTCAAAAAGCAACTGCCCACTAGTTCCCTTGTGACCTATGTAGGCGATGGTCACACGGCTTACCTGGGTGGAAACGAGTGTGTTGATCGGGTAGTTGATGAATTCCTGGTTACTGGAGCACCACCCACCACAAAAAGGTGCTAAAGGTCGGAATCTTTGTCGGAGTCTTTTGCCGAATCAACTTCAGCTAAGAACGCTTCGACTTGGGCCGCGATCTGGTCACCACTGGGAATATCTGCATCAGGTAACCCTCGGGCACCGGCACTCAAAGCCTCGGCGATTTGATCGTATTGGGCCTCAAGCGCATGAACCACCGCGGAAAACTCCTCGTTACCGGACAGTTGCTCGGTGATATTTGCAAGGGACTGCGCCGCTGAATCAGAAAGGTCCCCTCGCGGAATAACAATGTCCGGGCCAGCCATCAATCCTTCGAGCAAAGCCAGAGCGCCCTGCGGGTATTCAAATTGCACTAAGTAGTGCGGCACTTGAGCGGTAATTCCCATCGAATTAAGCCCACATTGACCTAAATGCAGTTCGAGAAGCGCCCCTACATGGCCCGGTACTTCGATCTCTCCAATTACCGAACCTGCTCCAAATAAGAGTTCCGGCTTATTGCCATGAACCGTGAGTCCAAGCGGTCGCGTATGCGGAAGCGGCCACGGTATCGCTGAAAGCCCAATTGCTAGTTCAACTGCGTATTTCTCAACGATGAGTTCAATCGCGTTTAAGAACCTACTCCACTGATAATCAGGTTCGGGTCCCGAGAGCAAAAGAAAGTGTTTTCCGTTGGCATCCTCAACGTCATGTAAGGCGATCTTGGGAAAATCAACTGAAGAAAAATGATCCACGACAAATTGCATTCGCGGACGACGCGCCCTGTAGTCAATGAGTTCATCAACATCAAAACTCGCAATCAAAGTATGGTTGCAATTGTCCAAAATGTGTTCGGCTAATTGCCGCACCCCTCCACCCGCATCGACAAAACCGTTAAAAGCATGGATTAAAATAGGGGGAACATCAAATAGGGCATCCCGATTAAATGCGATCAGCTCAGCTGGATCACGCATTGCAATACCTCCTATTGAAATTCAAGTAAACCACGCGCTGCGCTACAACGATCCACATTAATCCGGATGATTCGCTAACGGCGAAAACCCTTCAACTACTCGGGCTTTGACTCACTAGGGCGTGGTGGCTTCGGAGTCACTTTTTTCGCTGGAGATTTTTTCACGGGTGCTTTCTTCGCCTCAGCTTTTTTCGCTGCCGGCGCATCCTTTAGCGTCCCGGTGTCCGTTGGTGCCTGAGCCTGTACCGCACCCTCAGACGCCACTGCCGCCGGCCACGGATCCGCTGCCACTTCGTTCGCCACTATTACCTGTTTCTGTTTCCACCACAGGAATCCGCTAACACCCGCTGCAATCATGAGCACCAATCCCAAGAACTTCTTCATGGACTCCACCCTAACATCCCAGAATTCACGCACGACCGGGTTGAGGGGACCCCTAATTCTCGGATCGTAAGTAACTGTGAAATGTCTTGGTAACCTCCGTGCTCTTAAAAAAAGATTCCTGATCAGCTGATGACAATGTGACCGAGTGCTCACACACTTTTACCCAGGCTGATCCAATTGCCTGGGTCAAACTGGCTGCGACTGCACTAGAAATCACCGATCCGGTGATAATTCCTCCCGGCACAAGACGCAGTAATTGGGTGACAACATAACGCCCCGCGTAAGTCGCGCCACCAGTAAGAATTGCACTACTAGCAATTGACAGTGCGCGAACTTTTGAACGCGGAAGCCCATAAATTGCCGAGATCCGAGCCATCATTGCTACTTGATTGGGCACCAGTATTGCAGCGGCCGCTACGGGGATCGGTATTGCGCCAATGCCACTAGCCACCACGGTCGCTTGCTTAATGACCGCGGTGGCCGCGTCTTTTTTTCGCCGGCTATCAACACCTTGTGCGGCGGTTAAGGCATTTCGTGCGGCACCCGGTACTACTTCAAAAGTTGCGTCGAGCAACTCCTGCAGTCCGTAAACGACCGTGTCACTAAATGAATCCGACAGCGCATTGGTCAAGAAAACTTTGCCATCCCCGAAGGACGGTAGCTGTAAAGACTCGATATACCCCGCAAATGCGATTGCATCAGGGTGCACCTCCAACTCGCAATTGCGCTAGCCAACTGGCACCTACGACAACACGATAATGACTGGCAGGCCCAATGCGCTAATGGTGGAGATAAAGGCCTGCTGGGCTTTCTCCAGTCTTCGATCAGACCAGCGAATGAGATACCACGCCGCATGGATCCGTTGATCCACTGCGCCTAAATACGATTTTTTGACTATCCGGTCTAGCCCCGCAAGTATCACCTCGTCTGAAGTCCCCGTTTCAAAACCTTCCGAGTCGTAGATTCCCAGATATCCGTTTGGGTGCCGGTAGTCGTTCAGTCCCTTCGTTCTCGGTTCGCCAATTCCAGTTGTTGCAATTGCCTGAGAAAAAATAGCGTTTAGCAACGTTGATTTTCCGCTACCTGTCTTTCCAAAAATGGCTAGGTTGAAACAACCGAGGGAGTCAAATGCTTTTTGTAATTCTCGGTCAAAAAGGCTCTCGAGGCCCGCCGAATCCAAATCTGACGGAACCCGCTCTTTACCATTGGACACCCAAGAACCCTACCTTGCAAAGGCGCCGGGTTATGGTGGGCTAATGCCGAGAAACAGGTCACCGCATCGTCTGCGATCAACGGTCGTGGTTGCCGCAGTCGTGGGAGTAGTCGGTCTCGGACTTTTTTCATTTAATAACCTCATGCCAAATTCTATTAAGGAAAATGTCTTAGGCGCTCCCATAACTATTCCAACCCAGTATGCAAATTTGATTAAAGAAGCAACCATTCGTTGCCCTGCAATTTCTGAGGAACTATTCGCGGCTCAACTACACGCGGAAAGTAGCTTTAATCCGCTGGCGGAAAGCCCGGCTGGCGCACAAGGAATCGCTCAGTTCATGCCATACACCTGGAAGCACTATGGCATTGATGGAGACGCCGACGGACTCGCAGACGTGTGGAACCCGGTAGATGCGATCCATTCAGCAGCACGCATGAATTGCATTAATCGCAAACTAGTAAAAGGCCTGGATGGCCCGCGGCTCAAACATACTTTTGCCGCTTACAACGCGGGGGTCGGATCCGTGTTGGAATACGGCGGAATTCCACCATTTCCTGAAACACAGGAATACATTAAACGGATTTTCACCAACAGTAAAAACCTGACTTGGGCAACACAGTAGATTTATTTAATCACCATGATCGACTGCAAGTTTTCAACAACGAGTCGGCCATCGGGTGTCCACAACCTACGAAGTTCACTCATAAACCCGCCATGTATCGAACTCACCGAAGCATCATGTAGCAGCGGTGAGCGCTCCCCATCAATGGACTCAATGTTCATCGGATCAATGAGAAGATTGGCACTAAACGAGACCGTCGCTACCGGACGCATCGTTTTCATTAATGTATACGGCGATGGCCACCATGCATCCACCATTGATAGAAGCTGCGCTGCGTTCCAGTGCGCTCCCCGTTCTGTTCTTTGCGGAAGATTAATCCAGCCATGCACAACTGGCTCGGTACCCATTGTGGGCAAAGGTGTAATCGGCCGGTAGTCAAGATGTTGACCAAAAACAGGCCCAAACGGCGGTCCTATCGGGGCTAATTCAACCTGCTCAGCTGGAGGAACTTGTGGAAACAAGGCGCTCCCCCATTCTTTTCTTGGTGGATCGAGCTCCAATTTCTTATCTGCGCCGGTAACTACTTGCCCGCGCGCGACCGTTACATTGTCGTGTTCACGCAAAATATCTACCTGCCACATGGACATCGCAGACCCTTTTCGAATCAACCTAGATACGACTTGGTGGTTCCCTACCAGCACCGGTTCGGGAATCTGTGCCGTTATCGACCGCACCTCACGTGCCGAATCTTCACACTGAACAACTTCCTCCACTATGCGACGAATCGGTAGCCCACCCCAAGCTCCTCTCCCTTGCTGCCACGTATCAGGGACCGCCCACGTTGACTCGAAAGTTGTGCCCTCACCCATTAGACGCTGGCAGGTTTCGCATCGGTGATTGACCCTGTGCCTGTATTTGTATCTGTGTCGACTTTTTGATTGCCATTGGACAAGGCTGACTTTTTCAGCCACTTTTTCCACTCAATATTCCACAATCCACCAGGACCATTCCACGGCTCATTGACGTTTCCGTTGGTATTCGTATAGAGAACGACATCCCCTGGAATCGTTTCATTGAAAATCCACTTAGCGTCGTGAACGTACATGTTTGTGCACCCATGTGACCCGT
The DNA here is from genome assembly GCA_028825115.1 of Candidatus Nanopelagicales bacterium. Lineage (GTDB taxonomy): Bacteria > Actinomycetota > Actinomycetes > S36-B12 > S36-B12 > UBA4592. Next base: position 10,263 of record JAPKAV010000051.1, read on the forward strand.
TGTAAATCCCCAGACGTCCGTACGCCCAAGGTGCTGAGTGCAAGAACTCGCCCGTGGGAGTCAATCTCGTGTTCCAAAAACCTTCAAGTTCGTATTGTTCCTCTGGATCAGTGAGCCCCAGAGACTCACTGCGGTAAATTTTCGATGCCTCTTTGGCGGTACTGATTACCTTGGTACCGTTCCGAGTTTCCCAATCGTCTTTTCCCAGAGATACTTTAAAAGTTTTGACGTTGTTTCCGTCAACATAGACTTTCATTTTTTTGGTTTTGCCATCTACTCTCGCGATCAACTTCCGAGCCGTCTCAAGGGTATAGGTAGTGTCTAATTTCGCCGATCCAATTAATGACTTAGATCCACTGCGTCCCAGCACTGTGCGTCCGAGAAGTGACACCACGCGAATAGTTGATTTGCCCGGCCAATACGTTTTAGGTCGAAAAACCGCCGAAGTTTCGTCCAACCAACCCCACGCACCTTTTACGGGCACAATCTTACCGCTGGGCAATTCAGCAGATACCACCAAGTTTTTTTCAACCACTATTTTGTCTGGGATGGGCTTGCTGAACACAATTTTGGGCAGCACACCCACACCGACCTTCACTTTAGATCCATCAACGCCGAGTGAGTTACTTGCTGCAATAAACTTTGCCTTTACCCAGATGCGCTTCTTTGGAAGTTCCTCGGGCTTGGCCGCTTCAGTTCCGGCCGGTGGTTGTGTTGTCGCAACGATCGGGCCAACTACCTCGCTCGCGGAAGCACCTCGGGCAGCACGCATGTAGACGCCATAGGTACGCAGTGGGTCTAAATTAGAAAGTGGGCAAATGCCTTGAACCGGGTTGCCAGCCACTGCATTTTCTGGAGCGGCAAGTTCCTGACATGCGTACCATTTAACGGAGTTCAGAGAAATTTGGTAGGAGATTGGATCACTAGCGCTCTGAACCGGATCAGGAGCCTGAGCCGAGTAAACGACATCAAGTGTCCGGGCAGTCACCCCTGGACTTACGGAGATAATCGTCGGAGGGGCGGGCGGGCCCTCGACCGCATTGGCTTGTGCGGGCCATAAAGCGGAGCCCAATAATACTGACAACCCCGCACTCACAAGTACTCGTAATGAGCCACGCATCCCACATTCCCCTATCTCTGGCCGTAAACTTTCGCTCCAGCCCCACACCAAATCATCATAAGAATAAGCACAATGCTGAGAATGGGCTCAGACCGCCTACCAAGAAATAATTTTTTGATCCTCCCACAGCAAGCCGGTGAGGGGAAAATCGACGTCTCCAATCAAATTCTGTCGAACCGTAAGGTTGGTTTGAGCAAGCCAGGCAACGGTTTCTGCTCCCTCATCTGCTGATCTCGGGGCATCAGGTCCCCCCATGGGTGTTC
>JAPKAV010000052.1 GCA_028825115.1 Candidatus Nanopelagicales bacterium
CACCGGCGGTCACATATTTCCCACCCAAGGACTCGATCAAGGTTCCATAGTTAAGCAATTCTTGACGCGATTTCTGCTGCGGATCCCCAAGGATTACTGCCTTGCCGCCGCCGTGAGCGAGTCCGGCCAGCGCATTTTTTAGGGACATGGCTCGAGAAAGACGAAGGGCGTCGGAGTAGGCCGCTCCCTGTGGGTTTGGGTGATCGGCGTACAGAGACATTCGAGTGCCTCCCAACGCCGGTCCCAATTTGGTTGAGTGAATGGCAACCACGGCACGCAAACCGGTTTCCCTATCTTGGGTAAGAATCACTTCCTCGTGGTCAGAAAATTGAGCCCAGGGGTCGTGCTCGTTGTCCATGCCATCATGGTAGAGGAGCCAAGAATTTAAGGTGAGTAACCCCAAAGATTGGTATTTAAAGTTGCGCAACCCCTGAACAGGGGTACGCTCATGGATGCTTAGGGACACGAAAAAGGATGGCATCGCAGACATGAATCCCACAGGGGCACGACAGTTCGGAATTGCGGCTAGTAACGCCGCCACTATCAACGCTCCTATTTCACGCGTAAGTTCAATTCCTGAGACCGAGCACCTGATGACGCCCGGGGAAGTGGCTACCTTGTTCCGAGTTGACCCCAAGACTGTGACTCGCTGGGCGAAGGCAGGGAAACTCACCAGCATTCGGACGCTCGGTGGCCACCGTCGTTATCGGTCCTCAGAGGTTCGCTCACTGTTGGAGAAAAGTGGCGCTCGCATCGGAGACGGGATTTAGGATCTCATTCGCACCAAGGTTATAGGCAGTAGTGTTACATCGTGAACGAACCCTTTTATCAAACAATTGTGCTGATCGTTAAAGGTGTATTTAGTGGGTTGGACTTAAAAATTAATGTGGTAGGAGAAGAAAACATCCCACTCGTCGGGGGCGCAGTTCTCGCGATTAATCACACGAGTTACCTCGATTTCGCCCTCGGTGGCATCCCGGCAAATCGGCGTGGGCGCAGGCTGGTTCGCTTCATGGCCAAAGACTCAATTTTCAGGCACAAAATTGCTGGTCCACTCATGCGCGGCATGAAACACATTCCTGTCGATCGTGATGCCGGTTCCCAGGCTTTCCGTGATTCCGTGGCAGCACTCAAAAACGGTGAGATTGTTGGTGTATTCCCGGAAGCGACCATGAGTCGGTCACTGGACATCAAAGGAATTAAAAGCGGAACTATCCGGATGGCTCGGGTTGCGAAAGTCCCAGTACTTCCCATGATTATTTTTGGTGGGCATCGAATTCTTTCTTATGGTGTTAAAGACTTCACGCGGGGCCGCTGTGCCATCATCTTGGTGGGAAAGCCACTCGATATTGACGGCGACCCTGAAGAAGGAAATTATCGACTGCGAGAGGCGCTGCGCGAGCTTTTAGCGCAGGCAATTGAACGGTATCCGGACAAAGTCTTGGGTGCCTCGTGGCTCCCCGCACGATTTGGTGGGAGCGCTCCAACGCTGGAGGAAGCGGAAGTGATTGAGGTTGCCGCACAATTGGAGCGAGCAGCAAAGCGGGCACAGAAGAAGAGTTAATACTGTTTGCCCCATTTTTTAACGCTGATTGTCACATTGCGATTGGACATTAATGCCACACTATCGCCACTATCACGCAGAAGGGTTGAGTCGCGTCCCCAATACTGCGTGGAATCCGTTGGCTGCCCTTTCCCAATTCGCACAGTTAATGATTCGTACGGTCTAATTGAGGTATCGGGTAAGAATGGGTACGTGGAAACATTGCGTTTGAGGTAGTAGCCATCCAGTAACACTGTAGACCTACCAGAATTTTTGATAGTGATGTATTCCTGATTCGTACGCCGTGACATTTTTTTTGCGGTCGCGGTGGCATTGACTTTGGTGATTCGCAAAATACCCTTCATCGGATCTGAGCAATCCAGCACACATGGGTATTCGTAGTAGGAACGAACTGCGGTATTTTGATCAAGCAGGTAGGCGGCATCGCCCAAGAAGGAATTAATGTCAGTATTTCGAAAAAGTGCTACCTCTGATCCCCAGTACAGATCTCGTGGATTTGGTGTGCCGTTTGTGCCCATTCCCATGTGCACAACCCGAAAGTCATTGGGCGCAAGAAGGGATCCAGATGGAAAACGAAACCAGTCTGATACACCGGTATCACGCAATAGCCATCCGGTAAGATCCACATCACTTTCACCAACATTGCGAATTATGACGTATTCGCCATTAATGTTTGTGTTGTCATTGCCTTGAGCATCCCAAGCAACATTCACACTCAATTTTGCTTCCGGTTGCTCCAATGATCCACACAAATCCGGAGACCATAACCCGATTTTCTTAAGTTGGGTTTGAGCGATCATGACTCGGTATTTGTAGGACAGCGCAGATTCGTGCTCCACCGTGAACCACATGGCGAGCCCTGACTGAGCGACGACTGCTTGAAGGTCAATATCGTATTGATACGTCTGCGGATTCCAAGCAAATGCGTAGCGCTGAATTCTTTCACCTTTAGATGAGGCTTTGTCAAGAGAGCGTAATTGAACTTTACTCCCGGGGGGCAACCAGGAGGCAAGTAATCTCGTTGCCTCTGGGCCGCCACACATGTCCTTGTCCCGGTGCGCATTATTAAATCCGCGGATCTCGGGGGTGTTCACTCCCAAGAGTCGCACGGTGACGTTGTCGGTCGCTCCTTCTTCGATGAATCGAAAAGTGTCCCCATCTAGAACAACGTCAACGATTCCAGTTTCCTGGATTGGGATGTCGAGGTAGCTGTCTTGGGATAGGTCATAGTTGTCGGCGGTTGCACTTAATGGAAATCCAGCCAGTACTAATGTGCCGGCTGCGATACCCGCTGACACACAAGTCATTGATCGGATCCAGACGTGCTTTGCGTTCACGCAGGCTCCTCGTTTTTGGAAAAAGAACATAATGTATAAGTGAGACGCAATTGTAGCGGAATGGTTCCAAAATGAAAAAATCGATCCGGATCAACCCAATTCCTGATTTTCGAAAAAAGTCACAAACGTGGACAAGTTATCAAGCTTTGTGGGCCAGCATTAGGTGGCTAAGTTGTACACAATGACGCCGACTGTCTGAATAATTAGCAGGTTTGAAACATTTGATGCGAGCAGGTTGTGCACAACTTCGGTAGAAGCTGAAGAACCGTTCTTCGCAAATGAGGAATAAAATGTGGTGAACTCTGGGAGTGAAGTTGCGACGGCCGCTAGTCCACCCAAGACCACTGCAGGCACTCCAAATGCGAAGCCAAGGGAGTAGACCGAATCACCGAGTTGGGAGCCTAAAAAGTACAAGCCCACTAGACCGGCAAGAACCACAGTTGAGTTGATAATCCATTTAGTGACCGAAGATGGAACGGGATCTGGTGGGAAGCCTTCTTTTTCATGTGGTTCGGATCTGGTACGCAGTAAAACAAAATAGGCAATGAGTAAGGTGAGGAATAACGGCACGGTCCACATTTGTGTTGCCGTGTCCGTGAGAACTAATACAAGTGGAAGCGCTATTGACGCTCCGACGATGAGAAGATCCAGCCGGTAGCGGGCGTGCATCAGGGTGGGTAAATGTTTGAACCACAATGCTGCCGTAATAACTAAGAACACATTAATCACGTTGGAACCCAAAACGTTAAAAGCCGCAGCGGTGAAGAAACCCGTGGCTGCGATGAAAACGGTGGATACCAGTTCTGGTGCGGATGTGAGATAGCCAAGGATCTGCCCTGAGACAACTTTTGAAGCGCGTGTGTAGGACACCAAGCGTTGAACTGGATCGTACAAAGCGAACTTCGCGATTGTGACAATTCCAGCGGCACTTAACGCAAACCAGATCAATGACATCGTCATTTAATAAAGGTTCCTATACAGGTAGGTTTTCACGATATGAATTTTGCAGCCTCGGCGCGCAACTAGCAAGATAGTACGCACCAACGGGGTTATGATGGAGTCTAGGTGCGGCACTCCGCACAGACTCCACCGAAGTCTTTGCGCGGCTTAGCGGCTGTGCGGTAGACGGGTTTTCACTGTCAGGTAGTCGAGAGTCTGCGATCAGGCCCCTTGCTGTCTCGCCCCGCTTGTCCCGGGGAACGAAACTGGTGAAGCTATGGACAGCGGTGGCACGGTGCGTTCGGTTAGATGCTGGCTCCGTATTTGTTCGGACTGGTAGTTCCTGGTAACACAAACCAGACTACAAGGACTATACTTCCGGTGGGAATAAATCCAAGCAAGTACCACCATCCGGACAAGTCACAGTCATGTAAACGCCGTACCCTCTCTGCAAGTGTCGGCAAGATGAACGACAAAAGCATTATGGAAAAAATTAAAACGAACAACCATGTGAGGAATCCGAAGTTCGAAAACAACCCAATTCCTAGACCTAGGACGATTGCGGTAACCGACTGCACGATGAGAGTGAACAAAGCCCACCACCAGTATTCAGACCGTCCGGCGCGACCGTAACCAAAAATGAGACTTTGAGATACTCTTAGGGGGTTTTGAAAACGCCCTGCCGCACCATGACTTCGTCAAATACTTCTGGCCCGTCTTCGCTCAGCGGAAAGTAAGTGCCCACAAAGAGTGCGATCGCCTCCGCCTCAGAGTTGGCCTCAACCGTCGATGTGTAATTGAGCATGCCTTCTCCGACGCTACCAAAATCTTTAACTGCATATGAACCTGATGTGGTCCAGATGACCCAGCGACTCGGATAGCCCTTGATGAGACCCTCCACCGTGAATGACGTCATGATGACATTATCCTAGTTTAAGGTTAACTCTGCACTCAAAATTTTAGATTACCGTGCACGATTGTGTGAGAGCAATCATTAGTTTTACAAAAATTCTGGAATTTATTCGTGATCACCGACACAACTTCCCGCGAAAACACAGGGTTGAGAGAACAACTATTTGTCGAGGTTTGGTTTTCATAATTTCACCCCTCGTGAGTCATGGTTGTGTTGTATCCCGTTTATACGAGAAAGGGAGCAAAGCGCAAAAGGACACCGCACACTCCACCCCCTTCCAAACTGTACGCTTGGAGAATGCGTAAATGGTTACCGCTAATGGTGCTGGGGATGGCTCAATTCGTCATGGTGATCGATGGAACTGTCATGAATGTGTCAATAACAACAGTTGTCGCAGATTTGGGCACCACGGTCAGTTCAATGCAGCTAGCCATCGCCACTTTCACACTCACCATGGCGGCACTCATGCTCGCTGGATCAGGGATCAGGGATCGGGAATCGAATCGGGAGACGACGCGCATTCGTCATCGGATCAGTGATCTACGGTATCGGGTCCTTGATTACAGCCCTGGCTAACAACTTCGGCATGCTTTTTATTGGCTGGTCAATTATCGAAGGTATTGGAGCAGCCCTCGTTATCCCTGCCATCGCCGCCCTTTCCGCCATCAACTACACAGGTCGAGACCGAGCCATCGCCTACGCCATGCTTGGGGGGGGGGTCGCCGGCGCTGCAGCTGCTGCAGGTCCACTGATCGGAGGCTGGGTAACCATCCAATTTTCCTGGCAATGGGTATTTGCCGCAGAAACACTCTTAATTGTGGCATTGATCTTGCCACTCACTAGCACAATCAAAGACCTACCGGTCCAACCAAGCACGAGTCGATTCGACCTCGTTGGGGTTGTTCTCTCCGCAACCTCAATGGGTACCGTCGTGTTGGCCCTAGTTTCTGCCAGCACTTGGGGCTTACTTGAGCCATTGAATCCGCCGTTCCAGATCGCTGGCTTTTCCCCAACCATTCCCATAGTGCTTGCGGGACTGGGAATTGGATGGGCCTTCATCTCCTGGGAACGTCACGTTCGCGATAGTGGTCGGCAACCATTGCTGGGTATTGATCTGTTTAGCCTGTCCAGTTTGCGAGCAGGTTTAGTGTCCCAAACAGTTCTTTACTTCATCATTGCTGGATCGTTCTTCGTCCTTCCTCTTTATTTGCAGACAGTCCTAGACCTTGACGCATTTGAGTCAGGAATCCGGATGCTGCCGATGTCCATTTCACTATTCGTTATGGCACTGGCTGGTTCACGGTTGGCGCTTCGCTTTTCTCCTCTCGTCATGATCCGTTCTGGTCTAATCAGTGCATGCTTCGGCTTGCTGCTGCTGATCGGATCCATTACGCCGCAAGTGAGCGGTATCCTTTTCGCTTCCGCAATGACCGTCATTGGCATCGGAGTAGGTCTAGCAATCTCGCAAATCGGTAACGTTAACCTCTCCTCAGTAGACGACTCGAGGAGCAACGAAGTGGGTGGCCTGCAAGGGACCGCGCAAAATTTGGGTTCTTCTCTCGGTGTCGCATTAGCCGGAACTGTCCTTTTTATTGGGCTTGCCACCACCTTCACTTCCTCGGTTCTTTCTAACGACAACATTGACGCCGCGGCTCAGCAAAGTATTGCGGACGCGGCTGCCTCAGGTGTGCAAATCGTCACCCTGACGCAAGCGCAAGAAGCTCTTATTAACGCTGGAGTCTCGGAGAGCGACGCGGCCGAAATCGTGCGGGAGTACTCTGTCAGCAAACTTCAATCATTGCGAGCAGGGTTAGGCATAGTGTTTATTATTGGCTTGATCGGGATACCTCTGACGCGCGGCTTGCCTAAACGACCGCTTGCTGAAGCCTCGCAACAAACCCAAGATTCCTCGAGTAACTAAATCCAATCATTTTCAGCAGCAGCCACGAAGGAAAATTTAGGCACTTTGTCTGTATTGGTTTTGGCGGCCTGGGGTGAGAGAGCCTGGCCCATTATTCGAAAAATTTGACACTAAGGAACGTGCGATTCACCATGTGCACATGGATAGCTGGGAATTTCGTGTCCGCTGCAAGGAGTGTATGAGTGTTTTAGTCACCCTGACAATGGCTGAAGGCATGTTGACGGCGAGTTTTGTTGAAGTAGCGCTGGAAAACCACCCCGACAGTATTTTCGGAGACGAATTCACTCTGCCGGTACGATCACCTCACTCAATTTCTTCACAAATAGAGTTAACCACCAAAAATTTTGCTCCGAGTAATTACGCGGTGCGATGCGAATGTATCGACAGCAATCAGAAAAAGATTCACAACGTAAGTACTGCAAGCCTTGCACAATTGGGTCAGGTGAAAGGACGCCGAGATTTCTTAGTGTGAGGGGCAGTGATCAAAACCCATTCGGATTAAAACTGATTATGGACGTGAATACATCTCACTTCACAGTACCCTGAATGGACCCATTTCGTGTCCCGACAAGCTTGCACATAACCTTGTCGATGCCCCACAACGCAAGAGATAGCATGCAGCACGCCACAACGATCACTGAGAGATTGATTAACACCTCGGCATAGCCCAATTTGGTTACGTTGACGAAAGGATAGGCGTAGGCGTCAACGAATGCACCTCGTACGAGTGTGAGGAAGATCCAACAAAAAGGTATGACTAGCCCAGCAGCTATTACCCGCAGCGAGATCCAACCACGAGGCCCCACGAGTAGCCAAGCGAGAACAAAAGCGAGAGGAGTCAACACGTGGTTGCACAAGTTGCTGACCGCTGCTGCGCCCTCAGCCTGAACTAGGTCAGCTAAGTAGATGTTGTAGATGAGGCCAGTGACAGAAATCATGAGCAGGGAGCTAAACCACAAAGCTCTAAACCAGAAGGAAGACATGCGTGGGCGAAACACGAAAATCCCCGCGACTACCGCCACGACGATATTGGACCAAATGGTGAAGTAGGAAAAGTAATCAAAGACGCGACTAAGAAGTGGCTGGTCTGGATCACCCATTAAAGATGGATCTCCGTCGGAAAAACTTGAGTAGGTACCCAGTAAAACCATTGAGAACCCAACGAATAAACCTATGCTTGAGATTGCAAGAACAAGCGAATAGGTAAGGCGCCACGGTGCAATTTTCAAATTCCTCAGCCCTTCTGTGCTTTCGACTTTTTTTTACCTGGCCTTCCCTAACAGGTCACTGATGAACCTACCTTGTCTAGCATCGCTATAGCGTCAACTTCTCCGAAGTGAGGGGCATGAAAATGAAGCGCCATTTACATAATGTGATATCGCCACGGATACCTTGACTGACCCGTGCCTGAACGATACGGCTGTGAAACAGCGGCGCTAGGACGCCCCGTGGTTCGCGCAACCAAAACTTAGCGACGACGAAATAGCTGTACATTTTTCATCACTACCTCAACTGAACACCCACCAGACTGCATGCACACTGACTGTCAACTGGTCAGGACATCAAAAGGCCGCCCGGCATGCTTTCGAGAGCATTACCGGGAGGCCCTGTTGTCAACCTCGAGGTATTTCATACTATCTGTACTACTTAAATGTTCGAGGTGTTCCACCCGGGCCGGAGCAACGCCACTTCAAAATTTCCTTATATGGTGCAACGAAATGCTTCTTGTTGACGATTTTGCGCCAAGGCGTGCCACCCACTGCTAGATCGATTCCCTTATTGTTCCAAGCGACTAGTGCCTGTATTTCCGCTACGTCCTGACCTTTGTCGTTGCTACCACCTTCAGTAAAGTTTGTACATATCTGGGCATTCAACTTAGGCTTTTTCTTCGCTAATGCTTTCGCTTCTTTGGTGTATTCCGTAGCAAACTCGTTGTAGACGGTTTTGACTTCTTGAGCGTGCTTTTTGGCTGGTCCCGTCGCCGCCATCGCTGGAGCAGCCACACCCGAAAGCACAAGACCTCCAGAAATGATCAAGGCTGCTGCAATCTTCCAAGTGTGATGCGTTTGTTCTCTTTTCATGGTTCCACAGCGACATAGTGTGACCACCGAGGTCAAATGGTTATTGCTTGCCGGTGGTGACCCTTTGTCCCTGGCCACCGATTTCCACCGAACTCAGCGATCGTTCTGGCAACACGAGGTAGACGGATGGGACCGTACCGTCAATCTTCCGATCTTCAAAGGAAAAGGCACTGCACAAGGAAGTCTTTCCATTCACCTGCTGCTGACAGCGCCTCGGGCAGGAGCACCCTTCCTTAATTTTTAGTTGACAATTCAATTATTAACCAATATAGTTTAACATTCAATAACTATTAGGAGAAAATTTATGAGCATGTTGCTCCATATCCAAGTTAGCCCCATGGGCGACAATTCCATTTCTTTCAGCATTGCCAAGGAATTTCTCAAGGCGTGGAAGGAAGCCAATCCCAGCGGAAACATCATCGAGCGCAATCTCGCAACAAACCCCGTACCCGTTCTGGATGGTGAAGCGATCTTCGCGGATTACACTCCTGTATCCGATCAGCCCGAATCGATGGCGGCGAAGCGCGCACTCCGCCAGAATCTGATCGACGAGATCACCGGGGTTGACGAGATCGTGGTTTCTACACCTCTGTGGAACTGGGGAATCCCGTCGCCCCTAAAAGCGTACATCGATCAGATTATCATTCCCGGCGTGTTGGACGGCAGTGGCGCTAATGGACTTGCCGGTAAGAAAGTGACCGCCATTATTGCCCAGGGCGGTTCGTACAAGAACGGTTCTCCGCGCGAAGGATGGGACTACGGCTCTGGGTACCTTGAACTTGTCTTTACGGCCCTGGGTTCAACCGACGTTACGGTCGTGGTTTCTGAATTCGGACTCGCCGGCGTGGCCCCAGGCATGGAGGACTTCGTCGATGCCAAGCAGTCATCCATCGCCGCTGCAAAGACAGCCGCGCGGGATCGCGCTGCAGCCTGATGTCATCGGGTGGCTAGATCACCAGACAAGTTTCCGGTGATCTAGCCACTCCGATCAGCCTGTGCCCCGACGTCACCAGAAATGTCCCGCGACCACATCAGCGTCGCCACCATCTCCGGTCTTGCACGAGCTCGCCGCTTTTTCGCTGAAAATGACGCCAGCGCAAGAGTCACACTCATCGCCACTGGTGGACTTCGAGCCCCTGTCGATTTTGTGAAGGCCCTGGACCCCGGTTCAGAAAGCATCGCCGTGTCGAACTCGGCAATGCAAGCAGTGGGGTATGTCGTGGCCCGGATGCTTAACACCAACAACTGCCCGACCAAGATCGCCACCCAAAAGCCGGAACTTCGGGCCCATCTCGATGTCAGACCGGCCAGCCAGCGCCTCCCTAGGTCCTTCGGGGTTTCCATCGAGCTTGTGAGCGTCATGTTTCGGGCGTGTGGCCACGACCATTTAAACAAGTACGTCAAGATCGAACTGGCCACCTAGATAAATAACCAAAATAGTTGAGGCTCACGCAATCAAGACTCATCATTTTGGGGGGAACAGTTTTGGCGCGCACGATGTAGGTTAGTGGGGTGAGAAACCTATTCAGTAAAAATGAAAACGCTCGTGCGATGAGGTACGGCTCGCATGTTATTGGCGAGGACTTAAAAGGCGCGTACTTGACGGGCACGTACCTCATACGCGCGATACTGACCGGCGCGTACCTGACCCGCACAAATTTGTCTGGTGCGAATTTGTCTGGTGCGAATTTGTCTGGCGCAACTCTGAATAAGGCGACTCTGACGGCCGCGTACTTGACGGGAGCAGACTTGACCGGTGCAAAACTTCGGGGCGCACACCTACGGGGCGCACACTTACGGGGTGCCTACTTACGGGGCGCGTTCCTGATTCGAACCAATTTGGCTGGGACAGATCTGTCTGGTGCCACCCTGAGTACAGCGATCCTGACCGACGCAGACTTGGAAGGCGCTGTTCTGATTGACGCGAAGATGCTTGATGCAAAGATGCGTGGCGCAACCTTGACTGGCGCGAACCTCAGTGGTGCCGACCTGACTGGCGCAAACCTCGTAGGCGCGGACTTGACCTGCGTGGATTTGACATGCGTGGATTTGACCCGCGCAAACCTTAGAGGCGCGAATCTGACCGGCGCGAATCTGACCGGCGCGAATCTGACCGGCGCGAATCTGACGGCAATAAAGTGGTCGAACACAACTTGCCCTGACGGCACCATCACCAACACGGGTTGCCCCAACTAAACGCGGGACAGTCACAACACCCCCCGCTTACACTCTTTAAACGCATCGCAATTTACCTAGTGCTTTGATGGAGATCTGGAAGGCCCCATTTGTGAGGATAATACGGTGAAAGAAGGTGGTCAGGGACGAGATCGAACCGTCGATCTTCCGATTTTCAGAAGGAAGCGCAACAGTCAACTGGGTCTTTTTGGTCACACACCGTCATACACAGTTTGTCGACGTGCCTGTGTGGTCCCTGATAGGCCTAGGTGGTGTTGTTGAGTCATGTGCACATTCTGCGCACATCAAATTTTGACAAATACACATGGGGTGGTCTGGGCCGTATTTTAAATTTGTGACTGTTCCGCCGTTGTGTTTTGCATGTGTTCAAAGAGCCAGCCTTGTGCTGGCCCGGTCATGGGTTGAGTCACCAGGCCCCCGGTATCCTTGATAAAACGGCTTTCTGGGAACTACTCCATGTCCGGACACAACTCGCTGATGGCTGATTCGGGAGCAAGTCCCTGATGCAAATCCAATGAGTGTAAACCCGCAAGCTCCCAATGGTCATCAACGTGTATTGATTTGCCGTGTGACCGTTTTATGCGCGAACCGCGCTAGAAGGTCTTTAGTTGCCGTGTGTGCTGTTGCTTCACTTCTTGTAGCAGGCGCTGGGGTGAGTCCGG
>JAPKAV010000134.1 GCA_028825115.1 Candidatus Nanopelagicales bacterium
GCGCGCTCCCACACCCGATGTTCAATGGGATAAATAAATTCAATGGGATGTACCAAGTGTGGACAGAGTTTGTCCAACATCAAGCCGCGCTCTTTCAATGCCTCGCGAACCAAACCAAAATTAAATTTCTCTAAGTACCGCAACCCACCGTGAAAAAGTTTTCCAGACCGACTCGACGTTCCCGAGGCCCAATCTCGCATTTCAACAAGAGCCACACTCAATCCGCGCGAAGCCGCATCAAGTGCGGTTCCAGCGCCAGTGAAGCCACCGCCAATCACCAACACATCAAATTCCGAATTAGCAAGTTCACTCAAGGCACGCTTACGTTCGTTGGGGCCGAGCACTGACTTTCTTGGTTCCACTGACCCATCTTCGCAGGTCCGCCACAAATCAGTCGTTACAGTTCGTGAGAACCACAACGAGCAGCCCCAACTTATCCGATATAAAATCGAATTGTGAGCCTAATTCGACGCCTAATTGCAGTTGGGTCAGCGGTCGTCCTCCTCGGATTGGTCATAAGTCCTGGTGCCTCGGCCGAAACAAGCCCCGAAGCAGTCATAATTAACGGCGGCCCATTCTCAGCAACCGACCCCAATCCCGTTGCACTCGATGCAGACCTTTATCTTCCTAACCAGATACCCGCCCCCGCCATTGTCTTGGCTCATGGATTTGGTGGTGACAAAACCGGATTAGCAGAACAAGCAGAGGCACTGACCTCAGCCGGTTTTGTTGTGCTCGCCTATTCGGCACGCGGATTTGGCACGTCAACCGGATTAATCTCTGTCAATTCACCCGACTTCGAGGTGGCTGACGCCGCACGGATCATCGATTATTTAGCAACCCGGTCTGAAGTCGAACTTGATTCCCCAAATGACCCTGTAATTGGGTTCGCCGGTGGTTCCTACGGTGGAGCTCTTTCATTGCTGATTGCTGGGTACGACAATCGTGTAGACGCACTCGCTTCGGATATCACGTGGAATGACCTAGAAAGCTCCCTTTTTGGACAAAGCATTGCCCAGAGCTCGGAACTGGGGGCCTACAAAGATTTGTGGACCGGATTTTTTTTCAGTCGCGGGCTGGTGAACGATGACGGGCAGGTAACTAACTGTGGTCGCTTCAGTCCAGCGTGGTGTGATGCATATGTTCAATCCGCCCAGAGCGCCACCCTCACTCCTGAACACGCCCAACTTATGCGCGCCTCTTCACCGCAATCGATCACGGACCAAATCATTGCACCGGCATTAATCACTGGCGGGCAAGCTGACTCGCTCTTCCCACTGGCACAAACAAATGCAAACGCCCAGCAAATTCTGGCTGCGAACCCACAAACGCCGGTCGCTGTCATGTGGCACGGAATGGGGCATGATGGCGGAACCAATGAACGTGAGCGCCTTGATCTGGTAATCACGCAATGGTTCACCAAGTACCTGTTAAATCAGGAAAATGAATCACCCCTTCCCGCATTTGACGTCAGTATTCCGGGCGGGAGCGTCTCAACCCAAAACGCTAGGCCGCAATCGGTGAACGCAACCACCAATTTCTATCCGGGGCTTTTTGGTTCTTCCCAGCAGGAAATAGTGATGGCCGGTCCCGAGCAAACCATAATTGCGCCCGCCGGTGGGACCCCCGCCACAATTACCTCGGTCCCTGGCCTCGGTGGAGCGTTAGCAGGTCTCGCGGGCAGCTTTGCCACGACATCTTTTCCGGGGCAAAGCGCCTTTTTCCAAAGTGCACCGCTGGCGCAAGCTTTAACGGTTGTGGGATCGAGTCAACTCTCGATTGCAATTAGTAGCGACAGGCAAGTCTTAGACGCAGTGCTTTTTGCGAGCCTTCAAGTCGTGTCGGCCAATGGGAGAACAACCCTCCCCCAAGCACTTGTCGCACCAATCCGCATTGATCAACTCACAACCACCCCGCAGAATCTCACTCTTGACCTCCCGACAATCGTTGCCCCACTGGGCGCCGGTGACTCACTGCGCGTGGTTATTTCGAGTACGGACATGTCCTATCGTCTACCTATAGACCAGCGTCTCTACACAATCTCAATGGTCGCACCTACCGTCAGCCTTCCCTTGGTCAGCGAACTTTCCGTGCAAAGCCAAGAGTCCGGTGTGGTGTGGCTCTTTGCACTCATCCCGTTGGCACTGCTGGTACTTCTCATTTTGTTCATCACTCGAACCCGGCCAGTTGGTGTACCCGAACCCGTCCAATCTGATGCAGCTGTACAGATTCCACTTCACGTTTCCGGCTTAAGCAAGACCTACAAGGGTGGTTACCAAGCAGTCAACGATGTGAGTTTCGATGTTCCCGCCGGTGTAGTCCTTGGACTGCTGGGTC
>JAPKAV010000053.1 GCA_028825115.1 Candidatus Nanopelagicales bacterium
TGGTCCGGTTTCGACCCGATCTCGCCTGGGCGCAACCGACCTGGCTGGATCCAGATTCACCGCGGGGCAGGAATGTCCCGCAGGAGATGACCTGGAATTTAGGGGTTACGTGGGCGATGCTCCTGGTGGACACCATGTTCGCGACCAATGTGACACCTGGTGAGTTTGAGAGCTTTGGGCACGACTACCGGTCAGATCTAGGGGCGGTTGCCACTGCAGCTTTTGGGTTTTCTGGCTCAATCAGTTCAGAGCAAGCCTCAGCTTTGGAGATTCTTCTAAGAAAAATTGAAATGACGCGCGCTCAAATGTTGGCCAAGAGCCCGTTTTAGAGGCAGCTGGACTACCATGATGTTGGTCTGCGTTCTTCCTGAGTGCACCAGCAACCTCATCATTTCTCGACCGATTGGAGGCACCGCGTGAGTTCTTCCCGGAACTCCTCTTTTGTGGGCCGAGACATGGCGGTTGATCTGGGAACCGCGAACACGCTGGTCTACGTTCGGGGCCGAGGAATCGTGCTCAACGAACCATCCGTGGTTGCTATTAATAACAATACTGGCGGGATCTTGGCTGTTGGCAGTGAAGCTAAAGAAATGATCGGCCGCACACCAGGCAATATCGTGGCAATCAGGCCTCTCAAGGACGGCGTGATTGCCGACTTTGATACCACCGAGCGCATGTTGCGGTATTTCATTCAAAAAGTGCATCGTAGGCGTCATCTATCAAAACCACGCTTAATCGTGTGTGTTCCTTCGGGTATTACCGGGGTTGAGCAACGCGCTGTAAAAGATGCCGGCTACGCCGCGGGTGCGCGAAAAGTATTTATTATCGAAGAGCCGATGGCGGCGGCAATTGGAGCGGAACTTCCGGTTCACGAACCAACGGGCAATATGGTCGTAGACATTGGTGGCGGCACATCCGAGGTGGCCGTCATCTCGCTCGGTGGGATAGTCACGAGCCTTTCTGTGCGTGTGGGTGGAGACGAATTAGATGGCGCCATTATTCAATTCATTAAAAAGGAATATTCGCTCCTGCTGGGTGAGCGCACAGCTGAAGAAATCAAGATTGCGATTGGTTCGGCGTTCCCCATGCCGGACGAACCACACGCAGAAATCCGTGGACGCGATCTGATAACAGGGCTTCCCCGGACAATTGTTGTTTCTGCTGAGGAAATCCGTAGAGCAATTGATGAGCCAGTAAATGCGATCATTGATGCTGTGAAATCGACACTTGATCGAACGCCTCCCGAACTTTCGGGGGACATCATGGATCACGGAATTGTTCTCACCGGGGGTGGAGCAACGCTCACCGGACTCGATGAGCGGTTGCGACATGAGACTGGGATGCCAATTGTGGTTGCGGACCGACCACTGGAGTGCGTTGCACTTGGATCAGGCAAGTGCGTTGAAGAGTTTGATTCATTGCGGCAGGTGCTCGTATCTGAGCCGCGCAGGTAGCCATGCTTTCGCGTCGCGCTCGGATCACTCTCTCGATATTGGTCGTCGCATCACTCACTTTTGTCATCCTGGATCTTCGCGGTGGTGACGGCCCTTTTTCTAGTGCACGTGCGGCCGTCAGTTCCATTCTTGGCGGCATTCAGCGAGGCGCCGCCACGATTGTTTCGCCCTTTACGGGAGCGGGTGAATGGTGGAGCACCCAGGTGGAGCAATCTGGGCAAATTCGAGAGTTGACCGCTGAAAACGAGAGGTTGAATTCGGCTCTAGTCAGTGTTGAAAACAATATTGAGCGAGCCGACCAGCTCGATGCCCTTCTGCGAGTGGCCGGTGTCGGCCGCTACCGAGTTATTCCGGCCGAAGTCATTGCAGTTGGTCCAGCCCAAGACTTTGCGTGGACGGTGGCGATAGATGCCGGATCCCTTGATGGTCTAGAAGAGGACATGACTGTGATTAATGGCGATGGCCTCATTGGACGGGTACTGAAGGTCTTTGATAGCACGGCAACAGTCGTGCTCATTGTTGATCCGGAGTCCTCGGTGGGTGGACGCGTCGCTGGTTCTCAGGAACTCGGCATTGTCTCTGGCACTGGCCGGCAGAATTCACTCGAATTTCAATTACTAGATCCGCTCGGGCAAGTTTCCTCAGGTGATGCGATTGTTACCTTTGGTTCAAAGGGGGGTCGCCCATACGCCCCGGGGCTACCGATTGGTGAAGTTGTTGACGTTACAGGGACCGCGGGCGAACTGGCTCGCATCGCAACCGTGAGGCCGTTTGTGGATATTTCTGCATTGAGTCTTGTCGGGGTAGTAGTGAAACCGCCACGTAAAGACCCACGCGACTCGGTGCTGCCCAATGCCCCGAGTGCAACTGTTACCCCTGATCCTGCGCCATCCTCAAGTTCATCACAAGAAAAAGAGACGGCGGCAACTCCGGCTCCCAGCGACGGTTGATCCATGGTTTTGCGTGAAGGATTATTCATCGGGACGTGCGTTTTTCTCGCCGTCCTAATTGAGCTAACCCTGCTCAGCCGACTTGGCATACCGGGAGCCACTCCAGACATTGTTGTTGTGAGCATTGTGGCTATTTCTTTTGCGGCTGGTCCGCTATTTGGTGCAATCGCTGGGTTTGCCGCGGGAATCCTGTTGGATCTCTCACCGTCATCAGACACGTTGGTGGGAGTAAACGCAATTATTTACCTCATCATTGGGTTTACCGCTGGATTCTGGCTTGATCCAAGGGATCGGAAACTTCCGGTCATGATCGGAATCGCTGCCCTGAGCACAGCCGCGGCGGCCTTCGGAACGGCCGTTGTGGACACGGTGCTTGGGGGGGAGCGAGTCAATTGGACGGAGGTTCCGTGGATCACGCTGAGCGCAGCTCTCTATGGCGCCCTGCTTTCTGTGCTGATTATTCCGCTTATTGCCCGACTGGCCCGACCGCTGCTGACCGAAATATCCGTTTCATAAGGGAACCTAGAGCCACGATTAGCCGTCGTATCCGGACGGAGTGTTCCTCATGTTGCTGCCCACGCTGGTGGCAAATGATAGGGACAAGCGCATAATGGTGTGGACGCAGTTAGCTTCATGTCTAATTGGTGAACTGGAAAGGGGTGCCTGTGAGTGAAAAATCTAATCT
Organism: Candidatus Nanopelagicales bacterium; assembly: GCA_028825115.1. Lineage (GTDB taxonomy): Bacteria > Actinomycetota > Actinomycetes > S36-B12 > S36-B12 > UBA4592. The sequence continues at coordinate 3,090 of JAPKAV010000053.1, forward strand.
GCGATTGATCATTTTGGGCATCCTAATTTTCTCGCTAATGGCGACTCTGATCTCTCGTTTGTACTTTCTTCAGGTCATGACCGGCGACGAATACCGAGCGGCGGCAGCAAACAATACGGTTCGCGAAGTGGTAGAGCCAGCTGTTCGCGGACTAATTCTAGATCAAGCTGGTCGACCCTTGGTGTCCAACCGAACGTCAATCGTGGTCACAATTGACCGACAGGAGCTGAAGCAACAGGCTATAAGCGGCGATCAGGTAATTAAAAGACTCGCCAAGATCTTAGGCAAGTCACCCGAATCCATAAGAGAGCGACTCATGTCCTGTGGCACTGAAAATGCACCCAAGCCACCCATCTGCTGGAATGGGTCGACCTATCAAGCCGTACCAGTTGCAACAGATATTGATCCGCAAACCGCGTTGACAATCATGGAAAAGCGCTCAGAGTATGCCGGGGTTACGGCTAAGTTAACGGCGGTCCGTGAGTACAGCGGACCATTTGATGTAAACGCTGCTCACATTTTAGGTTACTTGGGACCGGTAACGGAAGAACAGCTAACGGCCCAAGCCGGGTCTGACGCTTATGACAGGTTGCGGCGTACCGACGCGATCGGGCGATCAGGCCTGGAACAGTATTACGACGAACAGTTACGCGGTACGCCCAGTGTGACCACTCTTGAAGTCGATACTTCTGGTCAAATCACGGCAACGTTAGACCAAAAACCGGCTGTTTCAGGTGACTACCTCGTCTCAACTATTGATGCCAATTTGCAGGCGGTTGTTGAAAAGCAGTTAGTGGCTGCTGTCCAACGAGCCCAAGGACAGGGTTACCCCGGTGACTCGGGGGCAGCGGTGGTCGTTGATGTGAGAAATGGGCAAGTCCTTGCCATGGCGAGTTATCCCACATACGACCCTAGTATTTGGGTGGGCGGAGTCACTCCGAAGCAATACAAGTCATTGATCAAGAGTGACTCACTCGCTTCAAATGCTACGCAAGGTCTTTTCGCGCCAGGGTCAACTTACAAAGTTGTCAGCACCGCGGCGGCTGGCGAACAAGGATACTCGTTGTATTCGGACTACAAGTGCCCAAAAAATGTCAAACTCGGTACCCAAGTTTTCCGAAACTATGAATCCGCAGCCTATGGTGACATTTCCTTGGCCCGGGCCCTCGAAGTTTCCTGTAACACGGTGTTTTATGGCTTGGCCGATCGCATGTGGGAAGCCGCAGGTGGAAATGATGCAACTCGCGATTCAGCAGACCCGATTGCAGATACGGCCTCCAGATTTGGATTTGGAACCCCCACCGGAATTGACTCACCGGGTGAGTCCGCGGGGCGAGTCGCAGGTAGAGGGTTCAAAGTTCAAAACTGGGAAGCCAAGCGGGATACCTGGTGCAAGAACGCCATCTCGGGCTACCCGGATACTCGAAAGACCGATCCCAAGTTGGCCGATTATTTCACCGCACTGGATAAAGAAAACTGCGCTGACGGTTTCCGTTGGCGCGAGGGCGACGCATTGAACGCTGCGATTGGCCAGGGTGACACCGTGGTGACTCCCTTACAAATGGCAATGGCTTATTCCGCAATTGCTAACGGGGGTACCGTGTACGAACCTAGATTGATCAAGGCGGTCGTGGGTTCGGACGGCATTGTGATTAATCGAATCGAACCGTCGATTAAGTCCACCCTGGATCTTCCCAAGTCAACAATTAAATTCCTTAAGAATTCGCTGCCCGGAGTGACAACGGATGGATCTGGAAAGACACCGTTCTTGGGTTTCCCACTAAATCAAATTCCGGTGGCCTCAAAAACCGGTTCGGCGCAGGTCACCGGCGACAAAGTGTCAACTTCGTGGTTTGCCTCGTACGCTCCGGCGAACAAACCTCGATACGCAATAGTCATGATGGTGACACAGGGCGGAACTGGATCCCAAACAAGTGGGCCCAGTGTCCGCAAGATTTACGAATCCTTGTTTGGAATAAAGGGAAAAAATGTCAATCCAAATCGGAGTGTCCTCGTTGATGGGAAACCGTCAAAATCTTTGCCCACCATTCGACCCGATGGAACTCCGGTGGCGCCTAAAGGCAAAATGTCAGGCGTGACTACCGCAAGTGGGTCGGATTAATGGCGAAGATCTATACCGGACCAAGTGCGGGTAGCGCGCTGGCAGGCGCCGGCTCGCGATCGGGCGTCCGGAGCCGAGGATTTTGGCGGGATTTAGATTGGATTCTGCTCATTTCCGGGCTCGCCCTCTCGGTGTTAGGTTCTGTACTCGTGTGGTCTGCCAGCCGGGCTGATCTCGCATTACCAACTGATCCACATTCTTATCTCAAACGTCACGCGATTAACGTCGTCATCGCAATCCTTTTAGGCTATGTCGCGTCGCGTCTGAACTATCGCTGGTTGCGTGCTTACACCCCAATGATTTATGGAATCTCATTTCTTTTACTGCTCTTACCGTTTGTACCCGGAATTGGTGTCACCGTTGCTGGTGCTCGTGCGTGGGTTGATCTCCCTGGCGGGTTGACGTTGCAACCATCGGAGTTCATGAAAATCGCTGTGATTCTCATGATGGCGGTACTGCTCTCCGAGCGCAAAGATATTGAGGTGGAGCCGTCAGGACGCGACGTGTTGTTGGCATTGGCTGCAGCTGCCCTGCCCGTCGGTGTAATCCTGCTGCAAAATGATACGGGCACCGTACTGATTCTAGGGACGATCGCTATTTCGGTCACTGCTGTGTCAGGAGTGCGCACTAGGTGGTTGGTTGGGCTGATCGGGGCCGCGGCCCTCTCCATTTTGCTGGCAATTCAATTGGGCCTGCTTAAGCAGTACCAGGTCGCTCGACTTACCTCATTTATTTCTCCTGACAGCGACACCGGCGCTTCGGCTTACAACGCAAATCAGGCGCGAATTGCAATTGGCGGCGGCGGCTGGTTTGGCGTTGGCCTGTTTGAGGGCCCCCAAACCCAAGGTAAGTTCGTTCCGGTTAACGAGAGCGACTTCATTTTCACTGTGAGCGGCGAAGAGCTCGGATTTATCGGTTCAGCCCTTTTGATTCTCTTGCTGGCTGTGCTCCTGTGGAGAGCAGCAACGATCGCGTGGAAAGCAGATGACCAGTATGGGCGCCTAGTGGCAACTGGCGTACTTGCTTGGCTGGCATTTCAAACATTTGAAAATATTGGGATGACCCTGGGAATCATGCCCATTACGGGCATTCCACTCCCGCTGGTGTCAGCCGGTGGGACATCCATGATGTCTGTCTGGGTCGCCATTGGTCTACTTCAAACAGTGCGATTACACGGAGCACGCAGTGAGATTTAGCATTTTTACGGATATTGGGTAACCTGTTCACCATGACTTCCCAAAGTGTCGAGATCAACAGCTCGGAAAATATCGATGCACTACAAAGCCGCGAGCGCGGGACAAGCGTTTTCCCACAACTGGAAGCGCTGCTTCCGCTGATCTCAAAGCCCATCCAGTACGTGGGAGGGGAACTCAACGCGGTGACTAAGCCGTGGGAGCAGGCAATCGTGCACTGGGCCTTGATGTACCCGGACGCCTACGAAGTTGGTGCACCCAATCAAGGAGTGCAGATTCTTTATGAAGTACTCAATGAACAGCCTGACGTTTTAGCCGAGCGAACCTATTCTGTCTGGCCTGACCTTGAAGCGCTGATGCGCGAGCATCAGGTCCCCGCTTTCACTGTCGACGCTCATCGAAATGTCGCCGACTTTGATTTGCTGGGTCTTTCATTCAGTACCGAATTGGGTTACACAAACATGCTGACGGCTCTAAGCCTGGCAAACATTCCACTACATGCCGTTGACCGCGACCACCATCCGATTGTGGTGGCGGGCGGTCATGCTGCCTTCAATCCCGAGCCAATCGCGCAATTCATTGATGCGGCTGTTCTGGGTGATGGTGAAGAGGCAGTTCTGCTGATCTCTAATATCGTGAAGGCCTGGATCAATGCGGGTCGTCCAGGTGGCCGCGAAGGTGTTTTGTTAGAGCTGGCGCGAACCGGCTGTGTATATATCCCGCAATTTTACGACGTCGAATATTTACCCGACGGTCGGATTAAGCGAGTCGTACCGAATAGGGCCGATGTCCCTTCCCGGATTACAAAGTTCACCCTGATGGACCTTGATGCGTGGCCCTACCCCAAAGCCCCGCTTGTTCCATTGGCCGAAACCGTGCATGAGCGCATGAGCGTGGAAATTTTTCGTGGCTGCACTCGCGGTTGTCGCTTTTGTCAGGCCGGGATGATTACGCGGCCAGTGCGTGAACGCAGTATCACCAGCATTGCGGAGATGGTAGAAAATGGTCTGGAAAAAACGGGATTTGAGGAAGTTGGTCTGCTTTCACTCTCCAGCGCTGACCATTCAGAGATTGGTGACTTGGCGCGCAACTTGGCCGATCGTTACGAAGAAACCCAGACTTCGCTTTCACTCCCGAGTACTCGGGTGGATGCATTCAATGTCGATTTAGCTAATGAACTCTCTCGCAATGGTCGACGAAGTGGACTGACTTTCGCACCCGAAGGTGGTAGCGAGCGAATTCGTCGAGTGATCAACAAGTTGGTCAGTGAAGAGGATCTGATTCGGACGGTGACAACGGCTTATGGGGCTGGGTGGCGTAATGTCAAGTTGTATTTCATGTGTGGTTTGCCGACTGAGACCGACGAAGATATCTTGCAAATTGCCACAATGGCTAAGGAAGTAATTCGTGCCGGCCGCGAAGCAAGTGGGCGTCGCGACATTAAGTGCACTGTGTCAATTGGTGGATTTGTTCCTAAACCACACACCCCCTTCCAATGGGCCGCGCAACTTGATCACGAAGCGACTGACGCGCGATTGCACAAACTTAAAGACACCATCAGAAACGACAAAGAGTTTGGCAAGGCAATTGGCTTGCGCTACCACGATGGGAAACCTGGGATCGTTGAGGGAATTCTTTCCCGAGGCGACCGTCGAGTGGGTAACATAATTGAAACGGCGTGGAAAAACGGTGCGCGTTTTGACGGCTGGGGAGAATACTTCTCATTTGATCGGTGGATGGAATCTGCACAGTACGCATTAGAGGGCACGGGTGTGGACGTCGATTGGTTTACCACCCGCGAGCGCGACTACACCGAAGTGCTGCCCTGGGATCATCTGGACTCTGGCCTTGATTCGGAGTGGTTATGGGAAGACTGGCAAGACGCGCTCGCTGAGGTGGCTGTCGACGACTGTCGCTGGACCCCTTGTTTTGATTGCGGAGTATGCGAGCAAATGGACACCGAAATTCAGGTTGGGCCGACGGGGGTCACTGATTTACCGATGCCAAGTCCTCGAGTTTCCCCCGTGTTGGCTCAGTGACCTGAGATGGCAAATAAGCCGCCGGATCGCAATTTGGCGCCAATTGCCCAGAAACTGCGTGTGCGCTATGCAAAACGTGGGCGCTTGAGGTTTTCCAGTCACCGGGATTTTCAGCGGGCACTTGAGCGCGCCTTACGTCGGGCAGGGGTCCCCATGGCCTACAGCGCCGGGTTTTCACCACACCCGAAAATTTCCTATTCAAATTCGGCACCTACCGGGGTGGCGAGCGAGGCCGAATACGTGGAAATAGGTGTGACTCAATATTGCGATCCCACCAAACTCCGAGACGAACTGGATGCGGCTCTTCCCGAGGGGCTCGACGTCATTGAAGTAATTGAGGCGACCTCACGTGATTTCTCAGCCCGCCTCGAAGCGAGTTTGTGGGAAATGGAAATTAGCGCACCCGCTCAAGAAGTGGCCCGGGCGGTGGAGGCTCTACTTGGCACATCCGAGGTCCTGGTTGAGCGCATGACGAAGTCAGGAAAGAGAGTTTTCGATGCCCGAAGTGCCATCCTCCTCATGGAAAGTGAGTCTCAAAGCGCGGTAAGTGCCCCCGCACACACCCAAATGCCGCTGGAGTGTGTCATACTCCACGTGGTAGTCCGGCATATAGTCCCGTCGGTACGACCCGATGATGTACTTACTGCACTGAAGCAGGTGGGAACTCTGGAGCCGCGCAAACCCGTGAGGGTAACCAGGCTGGCGCAGGGACCACTGACCGAAGTGAGTATCTCGATCGAGGATCCGTTCGATCCTGATCGCGTACTTGTGTAGCCCAACATCATGTGGCGATAGGGGAAGTCGCAGCGCATCACGCGCGAACCCCTAGCGCAGCCCTAAAAGCTTGTAGTAGCGCGCACCACCCCGGTAGAGGGCTAAGCCCCCCGTAATTGCCAAGTGAGTGCGCTACACACGGACCCGAATGCGGGTGATGCCGCATTCCTAAAGGAGCGACCATCATGGTCGAAGAAACATCAGCGGTAAAGAAGACTCGTCGCGCGGCATCCCGACCGGCTGGCCCAGCGGGCAGCGCCGAGGCGGTTAAAAGCGAAATGCCAGTGGAGAAAGCCCCCAAGAAGGTGGCCAAGAAGACGGTCAAAGCCAAGGCCCCATTGTTCCAAGTAGCGACTGAAACCCCCTCGGTGACGAAGAAGGTGGTCAAGAAGGCGAGCGCCCCTGTTAAGGCCAAGGGCAAAGTTACTAAAAAAGCAGCGGCACTAGCCCCACAAGAGAGTGAAGCCCCACCGGCAGCAGATTCGCCCGAGTCCGACGAGGACCATGACGACTCGTCAAATAACCCGCGGCGCAGGCGTGGTGGTCGTGGCCGTCGACGTAAAGCCGATGATGGCAATGAAACCACGACAGATGAAACCCAACCTGAAATAGATGAAACCCAGGAAGTCGTGGATGAATCCGAAGGAGATTCAGCACAAGACGATGACGGGACCGGTGCCAGTACCAAGCGTCGTCGCCGCCGCCGCCGGGCCGGTCAGGGCGACGATTCTGAAGGAGACGACCCCAACACGGTTGTTCGGATTCGCGAGCCTCGCCGCAAGCAAAATGAGGATATCAAGGGTTCAACCCGCATCGAAGCCAAAAAGCAGCGCCGACGCGAGGGTCGCGATCAAGGCCGACGTCGTGCACCGATTCTGACCGAGGCGGAGTTCCTCGCTCGGCGTGAGTCCGTCGAGCGAGTCATGGCAATTCGGCAACAAGGGGACAAAATCCAGATTGCAGTCCTCGAAGATGGCGTCTTGGTTGAGCATTACGTAACTCGCGGCTCCGCCACCTCGCTTGTAGGTAACGTGTATATCGGCCGAGTGCAAAACGTTCTACCAAGCATGGAGGCGGCATTCGTTGACATTGGCAAAGGCCGCAACGCGGTCCTTTATGCGGGCGAAGTTAACTGGGATGCAGCTGGGCTTGAAGGAAATGAAAAGCGAATCGAACTGGCTCTTAAGCCTGGCGATCACATTTTGGTGCAGGTGACAAAAGATCCTGTTGGGCAAAAGGGCGCACGCTTAACAAGCCAGATTTCCCTTCCCGGCCGCTTTTTGGTCTACGTCCCTGATGGCTCGATGACCGGCATTAGTCGCAAACTTCCCGAAAACGAGCGCAGTCGACTGAAAGCAATTCTCAAGCGGGTTATGCCAGAAGATGCTGGTGTCATTGTTCGCACAGCGGCCGAAGGGGCGCCAGAAGATGCACTTGAGCAGGATGTGCAGAGATTGACCGCGCTCTGGGAAGACATTTCTAGCAGCAATAAGAGCACTAGTGCGCCGTCAATGTTGTATGCAGAACCTGACATCGCGATCAAGGTAGTGCGAGATATTTTTAATGAAGATGTCAACAAGATGGTGGTTTCCGGTGACACCGTCTGGACAACTGTTGATGCCTATATCAGTGCGGTTGCTCCCGATCTACTTGACCGACTGGAGCACTGGACTGATTCCAAAGATCTGTTCGCCCAACTTCGGGTCGACGAGCAGATCCTCAAAGCACTAGACCGCAAGGTGTACCTGCCTTCCGGCGGTTCACTCGTAATCGACCGCACCGAGGCCATGACTGTGGTTGACGTCAACACTGGGAAGTTCACCGGACAGGGTGGAAACCTTGAATCGACCGTCACTAAAAACAATATCGAAGCAGCCGAAGAAATTGTTCGTCAACTGCGCCTGCGAGATATTGGTGGAATCATCGTTGTCGACTTCATTGACATGGTGCTCGAAAGCAACCGCGATCTGGTCCTGCGCCGACTCATTGAGTGCCTCGGCCGAGATCGGACTAAGCACCAGGTGGCGGAAGTTACCTCACTGGGGCTGGTCCAAATGACGCGCAAGCGCATTGGGTCTGGTCTGATCGAGTCCTT
>JAPKAV010000054.1 GCA_028825115.1 Candidatus Nanopelagicales bacterium
CGAGAACCGCAACTATTGACAATAGCCCGCGCTGGCTCGCCAACTGGAAAAAGCCGTTTGCGATTGAGTCAAGGATCCCCGCAATTATTGCCAGTTTCCACGGAAAAGTAGTGCGGTTAAATGAGCGAGAAACAACAATCACGAAGGTGATCATGATGAAGGTGGAAACCCAACGACCCATGGATGCAACCCAGACCCCAGATTCAATCGGTGCGAGGCCAAGTACGGTCAAGTAAATGCCAATTGCAAGTCCAGCGACTACCGCCAATACGATTGCCGACATCGGAGTTTTACCGTGATGGTGGGCCGATTCTCGACTCACCAGAATGACTGCGAATACCGCAAGACCCATTCCGACGAATGCAAAAGATGAAGGTTGCTCGCCCCGGAAGATGCCAACTATCACCGGTACTGCGCCACTCAGAACCGCGGTGATGGGTGACACCACACCCATTTGCCCGCGCACCAATGCGGCGTAAAGCAGAGCGATCGCAATCGCACCGACGATGCCGGTAAGCAACGAGATCCCGATTAAGTCAGTGGTGAGTTGCCCTGGTAGCACAAAGATTGCAACGAAGGTGATGACTACAGCGCCGGCGGGATAAGAGACCGCGAGAACTTGGGCGGCGCCCGCTCGCCGGGCAGCTAGACCACCCAGAAAGTCAGCTACGCCCCATGTAAGGCTTGAAATAAGTGCGAGCAGCGCGGCCACGCGCACCTGCCTTTCCCGGAAAAATAGTTAACGCCGGGAAAGGCTAGTACAGCGTTACCGCTTAACGCGGATCGGCTTACTCATCGTGGCAATGGGATAGATGGTTCCTTGGTTGTTACGGGGTGTGTACACGGCCTTGAGTGTGTAGTTGCCGGGGGCCAGCGAGCGTTTGATCTTCTTGACTTTCTTCGCTTTTCCCGTCTTGTTGATCCATTTACCCTTGGCGATCACGTACACCTCAAGACCAGCCGAGTTCACAATGCTCATGCGCACCTTGCCCTTCACTGCGCGATCGGACATTACCACCCGGAAAAGCTTGCGTTTGCCGATTTTCACCTTCTTGGCGCCCTTTAGAGTCGCCGTGACTCCCGGAACTAGTTGCACGGCTTGAGCTCCCACAACCGGGGTCGGCGGCAGTTTAGGTGGCAATCCGTCAACGGCCAGCCGTGCGCTCTGGCTTGTTGCGCTGCTCGCTCCGTTGAGGTTCGTCGCTGTAATAGTTGACCGAAGAAATTTCCCGGCATCCGCATCGATGAATACGTAGGCTTGTGTGGTTGCTCCAGCAATATTGGTGCAGGATGCATCCGTGTTTGCACTGCAACGTTGCCATTGGTAGGCGTACGACGTCGGGAGCGACGCCCAATTACCAGCGGTGGTTGTCACAGTCGCACCGGTCTTCGTGCTTGCCGCGGTGAGCGTTGGGAGACCGGTTGTTGCAACAGGTGTTACGCCGGTGAGAAAGCGTCCCAAAAGGTTTGTGGTTTTTGCTGTGTACCACGTGTTTCCATCGAGCCCAGCGATAATTCCACTAGGTCCGTTATTAGACCCAGGAAGCGCGTATTCGGTAATTATTCCCGCGGTAGTGATCTGCCCAATTCGATTTGCACCAGACTCGGTAAACCACAGGTTTGCATCCGCGCCCAAGGTGATTTGATTTGCGTTGGCGTTCGCTGTTGGGATAGCAAACTCTGCAATCAAGCCCTTCGGAGTAATGCGCCCAATTCGATTTCCCGTGGACTCGGTGAACCACAGGTTTGCATCCGCACCGACCGTAATGTCAGTGGGACCGGCGCTAGCCGTCGGCAGAGCGAAATTTGTTATCACACCAGAAGTGGTAATTCGACCGATTGAGTTTCCTTTTTGGGCGGTGAACCACATGGCCCCATCTGGACCCGCCACAATCGACGTTGGTTCTGCGTCTGCCGCGAGCGCGAATTCAGTGATGCTTCCCGCGTTGGTGACGCGGCCGATCTTGTCCCCCGCAAATTGGGTAAACCACATAGCGCCGTCGGGCCCTGCTGCGATGCCCATGGGTTCCGAATTGGCAGTAGGGATATCAAAACCGACGTATGTGTTGGCCAACGTGTCGAAGTAACTCACCCGGTTAGCGGTCTTCTCGGTTAACCACATGCGATTGTTCGTCCCCAAGGCCAATGAACTTGTTCCCGCATTCGCACTGCCATTGGGAATCGCGATAGTGACTAGGGCTCCCGTGGGTGTTGCCTTTGCAATTTGATCGAGTGCCGTCAAACCAATCCAGAGATTTCCAGCTGCATCCAGTGCTATTGCGTCCGGCTGAGAGTTGCCCAGTGGGATGGAAAATGTTGTCACATCTCCGACTGCCGCTACAACCGGGTTTGCGGCGGTGAGACCTGCCGCAAGCACTCCGATCGCAGCGGTCATTCCAATGAGCTTTCGACGCAAATTTTTCTGGGGAAGGATATTCATGCTTCAACCGTGCCACGAAGTGAGCGATAGCCCTAAAACCTGAGTGTTTGCTCGTGTCTTGCCACCTCCGACACCCCTAAAACGTCAACGCAGCGGCCGCAGACATTGAGGCCATGAATTTTCCGGAGGCCAGCGCCGGTGTGAGTTATCAAAAATTATCGATGACCCATTTATGCGCACAGGGCATACGAAGGAGGTCCCCGCGATACCTCTGTTTCACCTAAGCGCCCGACGTCACAACTTTCTGTTTTTTCTGCAGTAGTCAGGACTGTGTTGCCTTCGATGCTGGGGCGTTCCCACATTCCCCCAATTACGCTAGCAAGCATTCTCGTCCAAGCGGTGTAGACAGAATCCATGAATGTGAGCACAAGCATTGCTAGGGGCGCTGCCACTGCGTGCCAAAACAGCATGGGGCCGGATGGCACGAACCCACCCACCGTTGAGTGATCAATAGTGTGGGAGGTGACGCATAACGACATGTGGATCAAGACCCCTGCACCAAAAACAGACGCCAGCAACGGGACTCGATGAATAACCCCACGGGAAATGGGAATCGCAAGACCGAATCCCAGCACCACCGCGATGCTGGCCCCAAGAAGCGTGATGGTTCCCAAGGCTACTGTGTGGGCGATGAGCCCAAGTCCCACAAGAACAGACATAATGACGGTGAGTCGCAAGGGTCTGGGCACCTTGAAAAAGTAACACATCTTGCGGCACGAAGCAGGCAAAATGGAAAATTAGTCGGAGCCCGTGTTCACTGCATTTCGACTGTGGCTGCTTGGTCCCCCGCAGACATGTCCTTCCTTGAGATTTTCACGAGCGAAACCCACAGCATTCCCCCGAGAACAAGAATTCCCGCGCCCCAGGTGAATGCGTCGACATAGCCTTCAACCTGTGCGCTGGCGTCAAATGGATTTACATTATTAGCAATCACGTACGCCGCCGTTGCGCTCGTTGCGATTGTGTTGAGGAAGGCGATCCCAACTGATCCACCAATCTGCTGGGCAGTGTTGAGTACTGCAGAGGCAACACCTGAGTCATCATCTCCAACTCCAAACAAAGCAGTCGCTGAGAGCGGAACAAAAATCAGGCCCATGCCAAGACTAATAATGATCATGGCCGGCAGAACCTCGGGCCAGTAAGTGGAATCTGGGGTCAATCGGGTAAGAAGAAGCATCCCGGCCGTCGCGAGCGCGAATCCAGCGAAGGTCACATAACGTGGCCCAAAGCGAGGCATGAGTTGGCTCGCGATTCCAGCGCTGACAATAATCCCTGCGGAGAACGGCAAGAAGAGCATTCCTGCCTGCAGCGGTGTGTATCCCTGAACTATCTGAAAGAAATAGGTCAGGAATAAAAACATAGAGAACAGGCCAATTCCGACGAAGAAGCTTGACAGGTACGCACCACCACGATTGCGGTTCTTAATAATCGCTAGGGGCAACAATGGATGGCTCGAGCGACTTTCAATCAGAATAAAGAGGAGTAACATGGCAATTGCTATCCCGATAAACGTGAGCGTACTTGTTCCGGTCCAGCCATCTGATTCAGCCATTGTTATTCCGTAAACCAACGAGACCAGACCAACAGTTGCAGTGATAGCGCCAGGAACGTCGTACTTGGTGTCACCGGTTGCGCGACTTTCATGAACATAAGCCACACCGAGGAATACGGCCAGAATGGCAATTGGGACGTTGACCCACAATGTCCAATGCCAGGACGTGTATTCGGTTAAAATACCGCCGAGCACCAAGCCAATTGCTGCGCCGGCACCAGAAAGTGCGCCATACACGCCGAATGCCTTTGCTCGTTCCTTTGAGTCAGTAAAAGTAACTGAGATCAAACTCAGGGCCGCCGGGGCAAGGAGCGCGGCAAAGACCCCCTGAAGCCCGCGAGCGGCGAATAGCATCCCTGCGTTCACCGAGAGTCCACCCAGCGCTGAAGCGGCAGCAAATCCGATCAAGCCGACGATAAACATACGCTTGCGACCCTGGAAGTCGGCTATTCGTCCGCCAAGAAGGAGAAGGCCACCGAACGCCAGGGTGTATGCGGTCACGACCCATTGACGGTTTGCATCGCTGATGCCCAGATCCGCCTGCATGCTGGGCAGGGCAATATTTACAATCGAGGCATCAAGCACAACCATCAGTTGCGCAATTGCGATCACAACGAGTGCCCGCCATCGATTGGGGTCCGGTGCGGCAAACTCTGAGTGATTGGGTAGTACAGGCGCAGCAGCGCTCATGCGATTCTCCTGAAAAGAAAGTATCCCTCAAGTTGAGAAGCTTGAATTTACCACATAATTGATCCATCAACTACTTGTACGTTCCCTCCGATTTCCCACGCTTTGGCGCGATGGTGATTTTCTTCGCCCGGGCGAATATTTTCCTGCTCGATATTCGCCATCTCGAGGGATCAAGTCACGCTTGGCCACGTGTCTGCAACGCGATATCCCAGCGGCCAAGGGTCACTCGGATCAACGTAGAAATCACTCGTTCCATAAATATAACCCCTGCCACTAATCCTTGGGATAATGGCAGGTCTGCCTGCTAACTCAGTCTCGGAGACTATCTGGCCCGTGAATTGCGATCCAATAATACTCCGCCCAGTAAACGATTCTCCAACCGAGATCACACCGCGGGAGTGCATCACCGCCATCAGCGCACTTACTCCTGTGCCCGTGGGTGAGCGATCCAGCTTCCCGGGATTAATCACACAGACATTGGTTGATGTGAGCTCACCACGCTCATTGCGTCCCAATTCACCGGTAACGTACGCGAAGGAGTGGTGCTTCCAGTCAGGCAATAAAGGATGGACAAAATTAAGTTGACTATTCGCCGCACTTCGCAAAAGCATTCCAAATCGCGCTAATTCAGCCGCTTCACTTGGCTTGAGTTCAAAACCATGATCACTCGCCCTAGACATGACAAAACTATCTCCACCAAATGCTGTTGTTACCTCAACGGGTCCATAACCCTCAACATCGATGAATTGTGCCTCGTGTACAACAAAACTCGGGAGGTTCTGCAAAGTCACCGAGGTAACTTTGCCGCCCAGACATTCCGCCCGCACCTGGACCAATCCGCCCGGGGACTCCAGCACTAAGTCGGTTACCGGCTCACGCATGGGCACGATTCCCGTCTCCAACAGCACGGTTGCTACACAAATAGTGTTCGAACCAGACATCGGTGGTGTATCTTCCGGCTCCATGATGATGAAACCCATGTCCGCATTTGGGCTCACGGGTGGTACGAGCAAGTTGTAGTGGCGAAATACCCCGCCACGGGGTTCGTTTAACAAGAACTGACGCAAAGAGTCATCCGATGCAATGAACCGCGACTGCTCCCACACGCTAGTTCCCGGTATCGGTCCGACACCGGCAACAACAACATCGCCCACCTCACCTTCAGCATGAGCGTGCACGACCTGCACAATTCGTGAAGTGTTGACCACTACTTTTTCAACTTCCAGGGGCCATTGGCCCAGATTGAGATGTATTTAGTTCCCCGGGGTAACGTTATGTTCTCTTTCACGTTGCCACTTGAATTGACTACTGGAAACCCGCTCATCCCTTTTGCAGAAATGGGAAACACCACCACGTCCCCACTCCCTCGGTATACGAATTTTCGAACAGTATCTCGCTTGGTCTGCTTGGAAAGCTTCACAACGATGGGGGTTTTACCTGACATAATTTTCGGCGCACTAGTTATCGGCCGTACCCGCAGCGTCCATTGATCCGGGGCCGTGATCTTGGCCCCAATCAAAGACGACGAATGCTTTTCAGCGAACAGACTTCCCGACGCAGGTGCATCACCTTCGATCCACCGAATTGAACTCTTTCCTTTGGCAAATACGGGAACAGCCACCAATGGCCCCGCACCAACAAAAGTAAAATCCACAATCACAGGCTTTCGAATCGTTCCCAAATCTGCAACCCCTTTGCCTGTTCCGGAGACTTCGTCCATCTCTGCCGCTTGAGCAAAACCCTGACCAATGGGAATACCAAGGAGCACAATTGAGATCAGAAGACACAATTTCTTCATTCTCTAAGCCAAAATTGGATTCAGGCCTGAGTTAACAATTTCTTGAAGTGTGGGTTCATCCACCGGGTAGTCGGCATATCGCGCTGCATCTTTGAGCACTTTTTCTCGCGCTTTGTCCACATCTTGAGCCGACTTAACATTGGCGGCAGCCCAATCGCGATACAGCTCCCAGGCGAGTTCACGTTGACGCAGAGCTTGGTTCACCCGCTCCATTTGGACGTCACTGGCTTCCAAGCGCCACGTGTCCTGGAGCGCCTTTGGCAGGACGGCCCGGTAGTCATGTCCGCCCTGAGCAAACGCTCCGGGGGTGGGAATCAGCGCGTTCATCATGTCTAGAAAAGTCATGAGGTAGGTCGTGATCGGAACCCAATGCGTCCCCTTCGGTGCGCCCACTTGACGCATACCCGCAGGGCCCAGCCAATCTGGCCGGCGCCACAGCAACTGCGGTCCGAATTTGGGAATAGGGTCATCTCCATTTTGCAGCAACAGAAACTTGATACGATCATATTCTTGGGGAGCCAATTCAATCCAGTCTCGCAAAGTTCGGGGTAAATAAATCCCCGATTGATCTACCGTTGGCGCATCCGCCAATTGACTCTTTCCCCACAGTTGATCGCGCCACTTAGTCGCTGCAGGGGTGCCAATCCACAGTGCTGCATCAAGTTCAGTGCCCAGCAATCCCATACTGCCAAGATCTCGGAACATTTCCTCACTCACTTGGGAGCCTAGGCTTTCACCGAAAAGGAAAAACTTGGGTCGCTTTGCTGCCGGCATGGCGAGTAGTCGCTCAACGACACCTTGAAGAACCATTCGGGTTTGTGCGGTTCCATCGTCCACTCTTGTCAAAGACAGCGCTGAGGGAAGGACGGAGTATTGGATCGCAGCCGAAGCGCAGTCTCCCCGCATCAGGTACTCGAAGGTTTCAGTTGCGACGTAATTGACATAACCTGAACCTGTTGGAGAGAAAATCGCAAACGCTTTTCGCTCTAGGGCATTGGTGCGATCAATCTCGCGGAGTAAGACCTGCGCGCGCTCTTCGTCTGACACTGCTACCTCAAGTGAGGCATAGACCCGAATCGGTTGTTTCGCATTCTTAATTTGCATCACACTGTTGATACTCTGGGGGAGCAAAGACATACTCAGCCAGCGGGCACTTTCACGCGTTTGCTTATTCCACGGTAGCCCTGATTCCAAAGATCCGGTGACTTCTGGGATCTCTGGTGCCTCCTCCAAGCCGGGATCAATGCCACCACCGCCTTTGCTCAAAAACCGCTCGGCCTGTCCGACAGCAAGCCATCCGAAGGCTCCAAAAATCGCAAGACCCGTGGTCCTTCCCAATAACCGATGGTCGTGCGGTTGACCCCCAAACAGATAGGTCGCCCCCATAGACAATGAGTGTGTCAAAGCCGACTCGACATGAGACAGTCCAAGAGTGATTGCGGCAACCCCGGTTCCAATAGCAGCAGCTTTCGCCGGCGTGACTTCGCGAACTTGATCTTCAAAGAAGTACTTGCCTTTAAATTTAGTGCTCGCGACTGTTTTCGGGTAGGTCGCAGAACCAGGTAGGGATCTCCACGGCTGCGTTGTTGCCCAGGAACAAGCTCCCAGCGCAACGGCTGTTGCCACATGTGGGACACCGGGTCCACCCCGTTGATCGCCTGAGGCTGAAGTTGCGAGAGCACTCACCCCCGCCATGGCAGTCAAAGTCTGCGAAGCAAGTCTTCCCAGTGCGCGTGAGGAAGGCTCGTGCTCGCGCCAACGAAGTACGAAAGAAGCACCGGCACCCAAAGCTCCCGCGGCAACAGCAACAAATAGGCGGTGACTAGCACTGGGTTCCTCAGTTCGGCCCAACCGCGAGGCAACTGAGGTCAATAAAGCATCACCGGCGCTGTACGCCTGGTACGCGATCGCCGATGAAGCCCCGGTAATTATCGCCTGATCGGTGGAGCCACGAGTTAATAAATTAGGTTGAAATGAGCGACCGATCGCTACGGCTGCGCCCATTATTCCTGCGCTGGCGGACCCATCCATGTCCGAAGTCTAACTACGATCCACGGGGACTGAGCAGCACCCATTATTGTCAGATTTCTAATTGGTCCTCAGCTTTAGGAGATACTGCCCACCGCCCGGTGTAATTTCCGTGACAAACTTCACGCTCGGCGCGAGCCGGCTGAGGCGGTCCAATAGCCAATCCGATGCCTGATCGGCGTCCGCTTCGGTAGGGCATCGCGCGACCGCCTCGCTGCCCCCTTTCTTGGAGAGTCTGTGAACTGATTCGAAGATCACAGCTGGGTCACTCACAAAGAGATCTTGGGACCAAGGGACAACCGGGGGTTTCTTGCCCCTCATGGTGTTGCAGGAACGATGAGCCAAGCGCAATGTAGTTGCCGTTCCTTTTTTTGCCTTTGAGTCGGCAAAGCCATCGACACTTGGTCCCAGATCTGAATTCACTGAGGCTTCTGGGTCCACAGCCGTATCGCAGAGCCAACAGCGCCAACCATCTCGCTGACCTACGTCATTTAAATCGCTCATGCGCACCGCCCTCGCCTGTCAATTCAGGCACCATGGCCTGGAAGTATTAACAGAAGTGGAGCTGAGGGGATTCGAACCCCTGGCCTTCTCATTGCGAACGAGACGCGCTACCAACTGCGCCACAGCCCCTTGCACCAGTGCAGATTAGCAGGGACTACTCGTTGACCGCGCGCGCTTGGTATGTAACGTTGGCGCGGATGATTGGGATCTCGGCTGTTGAATCACTTACATTAGCTACTGGCTCGCGAACAAGATCCTCGCTTCGCGAATTGCGCTCCTGCTGAACGATGTTGACCATGGATTCACCTGACCAATCACCGGTTCGCTCAATATTGCGTGGAACTGCAGTTGCACGTGGGGCGCTTATGTAACTTGGCAAAGTGCTCGGTTCGGCATCCCAGCCTGGTTCCTCTTCATCCCATGGATTCCAATTGGCGAACTCTTCAATTTCGGCTCTTTGCAAATCGGCCCGGGAGGGTGGACGTTGTTGCCGGCGTGTATCGCCACTTTCGTCGACTTCGTGTATTTCGCGGTATGACCGAGTTCGAATTTGGGCCGGACGCTGACCGCGTTTGGATGTAGTGAGCAAGATTGCGACAAGGAATGCGCCAAGAAGTAGTCCACTCGTAATTGCGGCTACGGCGGAAATCAATCCCAACGCGGTTCCGATTAACGCCAATGCGGTAACACTGGTGAGTGTCGCGAGGACTACCGAGCGCCGCTTGGCTGACTGATTCCGAGCACGGTCCCGCGGAGAAACGAATTCACGTTCGTGAGCTACCGCTCGGGCCGAGTGGCTTTGTTGGGAATCTGCTCGGTCACCGAGGGAGCGCATTGCCGAACTAAATCGCGCCGTTGAGCGAACTTCACTGACTTGATCTTGACGTTTAAGCCAAATAGGGATCAATACCGCCGCCCAAAGTCCGATGATCACCGCGTATATTACCCCAGTCACAGACATAACGTTAGGTGCAATCGCCTACTTCTATTGGGATTGCTCCTGAACTGCACTTGGCGTGTCGCGAAATTTCACGAAGCCAATATGATCTCGCCAGTCTCCATCGATATGTAAAAAGCTCGGCCGATACGACTCCTGGGTGAAACCAGCTTTCAAAGCCACCGCACATGACGCAGCATTTTCCGGCCGGACATTAATTTCAATGCGGTGCAACATCATCGTCTTAAGGCAGTAATCAGCTGCCAACTCAACACTTTTTGTCATGAGTCCTCGCCCAGCGACACTTTCATCGATCCAGTAGCCGAAAAATGCCCCACGAAATGAACCGCCCCAGATCCCACCAACGGTCAATTGCCCGACAAACTTACCCTCAAATTCAATTGCAAATGGAAGCGCTCGACCCTCACGAGCTTCCTTTTTCATAATTCGGATCATCATGTTGTAATTCGGCGGTCGTTGCCCAACTATTTGGCCCTCAGGCGGCATAGTGGCATCCCATTGCGACAGCCACTTCTTGTTTCGATTGCGAACTTCACGCCAAGCGCGTCTATCTCTTGCACGCAGAGGTCGAAGAACCAGTGGGCCTTGTGTTAACGTAATTGGCCAAAAACCAGGAACTGTCATGCGCTTACTGAGTACCGCTAGTGCCGTCTTGACAGAAATCTCGCAACCACGCTTTGAGTTCAGGACCGATGTCTTGGCGCTGCGTCGCGAGGGTGATAACTGCCTGAAGGTAACTGAGTTTGTCCCCAGTGTCGTAGCGCCTACCATCGAAGACAACTCCCCGAACGCCGCCGCCTCGTTCCGGTGGCATTGTCGCCAATACTCGCAGAGCATCGGTTAATTGAATTTCTCCACCTCGACCAGGAACTGTTTCTTGCAGAACTGCAAAGACCGCGGGGTCAAGGATGTACCTACCAATAATTGCAAGGTCACTTGGTGCACTGGAAACGTCCGGCTTCTCAACCAGATCACCGACAACGACCATTCTCTCACTTGGTACACCTTGGATGGACACGCAGCCGTAGAGAGAAATGGTTTCCCGGGGCACCTGCATCAGACACAGGACAGAACCTCCCCACTCATTTCTTATTTCAATCATGCGTTCCAAAATCGGATCGCGCTCATCGATTAGGTCATCTCCCAGCAGAACAGCAAAAGGCTCATCTCCCACATGAGGGCGGGCCACGAGAACAGCATGCCCAAGGCCCAGCGGGTCACCTTGACGGACATAGTGGATCCGCGCGAGATCGCTTGACTCACGAACTGAGCGCAAGCGTTCTACATCACCTTTTTCTTCAAGTA
>JAPKAV010000055.1 GCA_028825115.1 Candidatus Nanopelagicales bacterium
CTTCGCCGACCACTTCACCTTCGCCGACCACTTCACCTTCGCCGACCACTTCACCGGTACCCACGCCAGCCGAAACTTCTTCAGAGTCGGCGGCTCCTTCTGATACAGCCACCCCTACCCCTACCCCCTCGGTAGCATCGGAGACCGCTGCAACCACTGGCGAATCGACAATTTCCGATTCGACCCCAACTACTAATCCGGATCTCAGTTCAAACTCGGAGGACTCGAATCCTGCGTGGTGGATTATGGGCATCCTTGTGCTGGCTGCCTTAGTTGGTGGTGGAGGTTTAGTGGCGAAAAGTCGAAGCAGACAGGAAGCAGCATCGGGGACTATCACTTCCGATGGAGCAGATCTCGCGAGCCCATCAGGTGCTGCTTCAGCGCAGCCTCCTCCCCCTCAGAGGCAGGAGGCAGACGCGGAAATTCTTTGGGAGGACCTAGGAGAGCGAGATCGAGCAAAATTTGAACAGGCCATTCGAGATTTTGGTATTGAGAGTTAGTGGGCATCTAGCCTAGATGCAGCTCCGGGTGTGCGGAAGTGTCCCAAAATGCAGTCTGAAACTTTAACGGTCTTTAGTGACAGGTGGTGCAATCCTGGCTTTTAGGGCTTTTTCATCGGGTGCGGTTAATATTCGTCTGGACTGAAGCGAACCAAGCGTATTTATGACCCGGACAAGATCTTCGACTTTGCTCAGGTGGCTCCAAACTGGTCCGAACTATTTGATACCGGGTCCAGCGGTGTTATTACTTTCGCCGTCAGGTTTTCGCAGAGGCAGCCCGGGGATAGAAGATATGAGAAAGAGGATTGCGCCAATGAATGTCCCGATATTCGCTAATTTGGGGTAGAGGGACTCCCCTGTTAACGCTGGGGCGTAGATGCCAATTGCTGAGGCGACGAAGAACAGTGAACCCCAGATATTCAGTAATGCGAGGGTGCGATCGCTTATGGGATTGCCTTTGCGGTGTTGAATGGGATAATGCAGCGAAAAAAACATGGCACTTGCCACTACAAAGCAGATTGCACCCGTGAGGTCAGGCGCCCACAGGATCTGCTCTTGATGCGTGGGAGACACGAATCGCTGTAGATCTCCGATCGCCGATATTTGGAAAAATATGGCACCGATGACTTGAATAGTTGCTGCTAGGGAGTTTCGGTTTGCTAAGCGTCGGGCTGCAAGAGGCTCGCTGGCACTGTGGATCGCCATGTGTCGACCGCGAACTAATTGCACGATTGCCCCGATCAGGTAAAGCGTTGATCCGAGTAGATAGACAGAAAGAATCGCCTGACTGGGCACGCGTGAGAGTGTGGGCAAAACCGCACCGAGTGCAAAGAGAATCGACCCAACGATAAACGTGCTGGCATTCCACCAGTCACCTTCTTGGGGAGCCCAGAGTTTTCGCTTGACCAAATATCGATGTGCCATAGTGGGAACAGCATACGCGACTCTTTGGTAGGTCCAATTGCTGCTTTATATGAGTTTCGCTCCGGTGGACTGCCGCAGGCTCACTCCCAACGAGGGGGAGGGGAATCGATGTGGCTGATCGAGTCAAGAGTCGTCGGTCACATCACGATGGCTAATTTTCCAATGAAATCCTTCTTGCTGAAACGCTGCTGCGCCTCATGGATATCGGTTAAGTCATAACGCGCAGCGACCAAGGGCTGAATCCGGTCTTGCTCGATATAGGAGACTAGATCGGTAAATACCGACCTAGGATGAAAGGTGCACCCGTAAAAAGTAAGGTCCTTAAGGTAAAGATTGCGAAGATCCAAAGCGACATGTGCACCGGCTACCGCTCCCGCAATTGCGTAACGGCCGCCCGGGCGAAGTACTCGAAGCAGGCTCTCAAAGTGCGGCCCGCCGACCAGGTCAATGACAACGTCAATTGAGGACTCACCCAACTGATCGACCAGGTCGCCCGCCCGATCAACCGTCTCTTCGGCTCCGATTCGCTTAACCTCATCTGCATGGGCGCCGGTCGTCCCGGCGACAACTGATGCTCCGCGCATGGCTGCCAGTTGCACCGCGGCCGAGCCGACCCCGCCCGAGGCGCCGGTGATCAGAACCCGCTCTGCACTTACCTGCGCGCGCTGAAGCAGCCCCTCGGCTGTGGAGTACGCACACGGAAAGGAGGCGAGCTCCGCGTCATCGAGAGAACTGTCGATAACGAAGGCTTCGCTTCCTCGGACGCTTAGATACTCGGCGAATGCGCCATCAATTTCCGACCCGAGCGTGATCGGGCTCAGATTGCCGTCAACATTTATGGGCTCTTGCATGGTGCGTACGAGTACGCGTTCTCCAATGCGCGCTGGATCAATGGCGCTACCCACGCTTGTGATCTGCCCGCAGCAGTCGGCGCCCTGGATCCGAGGGAATTTCATGGGGTTCCCGGACCACGCCGCATCTGCCTGGCTACGACTCTGTGAATACCATCCAACACGGGTATTTATATCGGTGTTGTTGACGGCACTGGCGCCCACTCGAATGAGGACTTCTCCACTCCCAGGTCTAGGAATGGGCGTGCCTTCACGGACATGCAGTTGATCAAGGTCTCCATGACCCATGAGAACTGCTGCCCGCATTGCGTTGACGTTATTCACAGTGAATCCTTGGGGAACTCAATTGGTAATGATCGGCAATGGCTCAGGGTTAATCGCCACTGCTGGATGAATTGACTTGGCCCTTGCTATCCGCGATAGCGATATCTGCGGCCACCCGGGCGTTGTTCAGGACTAGTTGAATATTGGCATCGAGGCTAGTGCCGCCGGTGAGTTCAACGATTCGACCCAGCAGGAATGGGCTGGTTCCTTTGCCGATGATGTTTTGGGCACTGGCCTCGGCGACCGCGGTATTGATAGCCGCATCAATCACCGAACGCTCCATGCCGTATTCGACCGGGATGGGGTTGGTTACTAGCATCCCGCCGCCGACACCCAGGTCGCGCCGCACGGCCATTACTGCGGCCACACCGGCTGCATCATCGATCCGGTAGTCAGCGTGGAAGTCGCTTTCCCGACTGTAAAACGCAGGCACCATGTCGGTTCCAAACCCAATTACCGGCACGCCGTGCGTCTCCAAATATTCCAAGGTCAGTCCAAGATCAAGGATCGACTTGGGACCGGCGCACACCACCACCACTTCTGTGCGCGCTAGTTCTTGAAGGTCTGCAGATACGTCGAAAGTGGTGCTGGCCCCTCGGTGGACGCCACCGATACCACCGGTGGCAAAAACCCTTACTCCAGCCATTGCGGCCAGCATCATGGTGGCCGCAACGGTGGTACCTCCGACCGTGCCGTGCGCGATAGTGAAAGCGAGATCACGCCGGCTTACTTTTATGGCTGTGTCGCCGGCTTGACCGAGAGCGTCGATCTCGTCGTCGCTCAAGCCCACCCGCATCTTGCCCCCCAAGACCGCGGTGGTGGCAGGAATCGCTCCACGTTCTGTGATGGCAGCCTGCACGGCCAAAGCCGTTTCAACGTTGCGGGGGTAGGGCATACCGTGGGTAATGATTGTCGATTCGAGGGCCACGACCGCTTTTCCCTCCTGCAAGGCCTCGTCGACCGGGCCGCTGATCTTCATGTGCGTGTTTATCATCGTGTCTCTTCCTTTACGATTATTTTGTCGTTGATGATTCGCTGGATAGATTCGGCTGAGAAGTCACTTGCCACCGGGCTCGTTGAAGCAGCGCTTAGGACCGCGGCGGCGAGGGCGAATCGGACGGCGTCTTCCAAATCCAAATCCGCCAAGTGGGCAGATACGAGCCCCGCCATTAGCGCGTCTCCTGCGCCGGTGACGCTGGCCACACCCTGGAGCGGCACGGTGAGTATTCCGGAGGAATCGGCGTTGGCAAAAAAGACACCATCGGCCGCAAGGCTGATCACGACGTTGCTCACGCCCGCATCAAGTAGGACATTGGCGGCCTTCTTGAGGCTTCGTTTCCCCGTTATCTCCACGCCAGAAAGCAGCGCCGCCTCTGCCCGGTTGGGCTTGAGGGTGTGGAACGAAGCGAGATGGGGTGTCACGCGTCTAGCTTTGGCCACTGAAACCGGATCGACGAAAAGTGGGCTGTCGGTCTGGGTGCGCGTGATCTGGCCAATACACTCCGACGAGAGGTTGCAGTCCACGACTATGGCAGCGGCATTTTCCAGTGTGCTACTGCGCGCCTGCATCGCAGCCACGTCGAGTGAATCCATTACGGCCATGTCGTTGACTGCAATCATCATCTCGCCAGTGCCATCAATCACTGATAGGTAGGTTGCCGTCGGAGCTGATTCTGACCACACACTGTCGGTCAGGTCAACACCTGATTTTGCGGTGAGATCGTGCAGCCAAGTGCCGCTGTCATCACGGCCCAGCGCAGTGATGAGCCGAGTTGGTATATCAAGACGCGTCAAGTTTTCGGCGATGTTACGTCCCACTCCACCGGGTGAGCGGATCACAGTGCCCAGGTTGGAGTCTCCCAGAAGCAGTGAGCCTGGAACGCGCCCTTCGATGTCTAGGTTGGCGCCGCCCACCACGCATATGTAATTCGTGTTTGGCGGCACTCCAACATGCTATCCCGGCTGTCTCAGCGATCATGGTTGCCCCGCCACCAAGGCGGGTTTGACCTTGTGGCTGCAAAAGTTGGCGCAGCAGGGAGTTGCTCCAGGCAACCAATGTGGCGACTCGTGGACGGGTTGAGCAATGTTGGCAGCAGTGGGCATCTCGTTTGGCATGTAACCCCCTACAATCCGATATGCATGGCGTAATTTTGGCTGTTTTGTACACTGATTGGATGGTAGAATCGTGCCTAACCGGAATCGGAACCGGATGGTGGTCGTGCTGATTGCGGCTATCCTCTTACTCTCAGGCTGTAGCACATCAAATGCTTCCAGCGGCTCTGACCCAGGACGTGAGCCGACCGCGGCCAGCGAGCCTGAAGTTAAAGAACTCGAACCAGCACCAGTGCCTGTGAGTGATCGTCCAGAGAATCTAGTCAAACCCGACGGCTCCCTGTGCATTTCGACCGACGGCGCATGTGCCACTTGGCTTCCTGATGCAAGAGAAGAATGCGTGGAAAACTATCCGCTTAGCCATAAAAGTGAACAAGAAATGCAACAACGCTTGAATTTCGAAGACTGCGTTTACGATCTTTCGTATAAACCGTTTCAAGGGATAGTTCCGGAAAGATTCACCGGGGAGTTGGGACCGGACGTGATTGTGCAAGGGGAGAGGCTTCAGGCTTTTGGTTGGGATCAGCCAAAGACACAGCCAACTAAATGGGTTGTGTCTGCTGACGTTCCAGAATCAATTGTCGACGCCTCTCGCGAAGGAGTGCGAGCGGCGGAGCAATATTTAGGTGCGTTCGGGCCTTTGACCGTGTTCATGGTCGGAAATAATTTGAAGGACGCAGAGCCGGTGATCGATGCCTACTGCGGCTACGCGTATCCGCCAGAATATATTGATAACTGCCAGGGGGACCAGGGCAAAGATATGCGAGAGATGGCCACTATTTTCCCAGGAGGTAATGCTTTTGCGCAAGCGTCGTATTCCTACGAAAAGCCCAATCAGTCTTTCGTGGACAATCCGTGTGCAAATGAAAAAAATGAATTCTGCGCATTAGAATCTTTGTCAGAGTTGATTGGAACCAGAAGCGTTACCGCTCATGAGTACTTTCATGTGTACCAGGCGTCCCAGCGAATCTATCGCGCACAAGAAAATCCGGAGCAAACACCTATGCCACGGTGGTTTGAGGAAGGGGCTGCGGTCTATTTTGAGATGATCCTCGATGAACAAGAAGGGTGGACCGAGTCCCCGCGTGATCGCACAATTCGGGAGTGGCAGCAACAAGTGCGGGAGCAGCAGTTGACTTGGCCTTCATTAGGACTCATTGACATTGAATCTGAGATCGGCACTCAAAGAGTCAAGCAATACTGTGGTGATCTGTGTATCGGTTACCTGCAGTATGCCGTTGGATTCATGGCGATCGCGTATTTGGCGCAGTTGACCTCTGACGAGCAACTTATTTTTGATTTCTACAAAGTGAGTAAAACAGAGAACTTTTATTCTGCTTTTGAGAAAACCTTCGGCTTGACGATTGATGAGTTCTACGCAGAACTTGACGTCTTTCTGGCCCTGCGACAAGAAGAACAATCTGAAGTACTCGCGCTTTAGTCTAGGTTCAAGCCCATCGTTCGACTCACTTATGCGCAATTAGGATAAGAGCCATGAGAACCGAACCAGATCATCAGAGCGTCGCGACACGGATGTCTCGTTGGGTATGGCTCTGGGTTCCCCTGGCACTTTTCCTAACTGGCGTGGGATGGGCTTTGACCAGCCCCATAGGTTCTTCTCCAGATGATGACTACCACCTATCGTCCATCTGGTGCTCTGCTGAAGATTCGACGGGATCCTGTGTATTAGTCGGTGATGAATCTGCTGCAATCGCCATGAACATTGTTCAGGCACACTCCTGCTACGCGTTCAAGCCTGAGGTAAACGCTGGATGCACTCTGACCGTGTCAGAAGACGAGTCGCTTGTGGCTACCCGACGCGTGAACCAGATTGAGGGCCTCTACCCGTCAAGTTATTACGGTGTGATGTCGCTACTCGTGTCAGAAGATGTCGAGCGGTCGGTCTTGCTAATGCGGCTGCTAAATGCTGGGATTGCTAGCCTGCTGTTGGCACTGCTGTTACGAATTGTTCCTCGTGGTGTTGCATTTGCCACGTCTGCGGCGCTAGTTGTTTCTTTTATGCCCATGGGGTTATTCCTGCTTCCGTCAACCAATCCCAGCAGTTGGGTATCTTCAGGGATTTTGCTCTTTTGGGGTTTTGCTGTAGCCCTGTTGCATCAACGAAGTTGGCGGTCGCCACGAACTTGGTTGATGGCGGGTGGAGCGGCCGCAGCGGTCGCGATGGCGGTTAGTGCCCGGGTCGATGCTGCGGCATACGTAGTGGTGACGTGCGTGGTGGTCTTTCTCCTCGCGGGCTGGAGAACGGTACGAGTCAATATTGGCTCGTCCCTGTTCGTGGTAATTCTTGGAATTGTTGGTGCAGGCTCGTATCTCAGTTTCCCGACCCCCGGTGGCGGTGAGGAAGGTCAGATGGGAACAGCGGATCGTGGCCTGGATCTGCTGCTCACCAATCTCTGGTCTTTGCCCGCGACAGTACGCGGAATTGTCGGTGATGGAGCATTGGGTTGGAATGACACACTGATGGTGCCATTCGTGCCGATGGTGGGTGTTCTTGTTGTTGGGGCGATGGTCTGGGCGGGATTGTCGACAATGTGGACTCGTAAGGCGTGGGCCGCATCGTTTGCTCTTATGTCTTTGTACGTAATTCCACTTTGGTTCCTGCAGAAAGAGGGTCTGGGAGTGGGGGAGGTTGTCCAGCCCCGCTACCTGCTTCCTCTATTGAGTCTGTTTGTTGCCTCGTTGGTTATCGGGCGCAGTGTGCAAGTGCCGATCGTGATGCCGCGTCTCCCACTGATCTGGGTCACAGGCGGTCTTTCGGTGGCCGGCATTCTTGCGTTCTGGTCGAATGCGCACCGATATGCCGCCGGAACTCAAGTAGGAATTTTTGACTTTGGAATCGAACCTGCGTGGACTCACTCGGCAGGTGTGCCTTTATGGATGTCAACAGTAATTGTTGTCGTAGGAACATGTGTATTGATGTGGGGCGCCTTAATCACCATGTCAGGATCGGAACGCTCGCGCGATGAAGCTAGCCTGATGAGGAGTCGCTAATCCCAGAGCAAGTAGTTCAGTGGTTGCGGCCTAGCTTTTCGTGTCCGGAGACCCAGTCTCCGGCGAGGACAGCGGAAGCGAGTGAGATCTCGCCGGCGAGGACAGTTGCGGCGGCGATCTCGGCTAGTTTTTTGGCCGTTCCTGGCCCAGTGCAACCTAAAAGTGCCAGGCACTCCTGTGGTGTGGCAAGTCCGGTGCCGCCGCCGTGAGTGGCCAAAATAATTGAGGGCAAAGTGATTGACCAGTAGTAGTCACCATTGTCGAGAAGTTGTGTGTACAACAGACCGCTGTGTGATTCAGCGACATTGGCTACGTCTTGGCCTGTTGCAATAAATAACGCGGTGAGTCCGTTGGCTGCGTGTGCCCCGTTGTTCGCTGACCCGGCCATGAAAGCACCAGCCTGCGAAATTTGTCGGGCGCGAAACAGATCCTTTGGGGAGACACCAACGAGGTTTTGCAAGGTGTGCGCAGTGGTGGTGACTTCGGCAATGACCCGCTTTCCGCGGGAAAGCAGGGTATTTATCTGTGAGTGCTTTTTATCAGTGTCGAGGTTCCCGGACAAAATAAAGTCTGCGCTCTGCGGGTACGCAGATGTGATCCATTGGCATGCGGCGTAGGTGGCTTTGCTGGTCATGTTTTGACCGGCTGCGTCACCGGTTGTGTAGTCAAAGCGCAGATACAAATTGGGGCCCACTGCGAACTGGGTGATTTCTTCAAGTAGTCCAACGCTGGTAGTACTGTGAGCTGCTGCTCTTATGTCCTCAATATTTTCGTTGATCCATAAGCCAAAATCTCGAGCCTCACGTGCGCTGGCAAATAAGAATGCGGGGGAGCGTTGCATGTGATCCTGGGCAATGGTGACCGTTGAGCCACCAGATTCATGGATGACCCGCATTCCTCGGTTGTAGCTAGCCACCAACGCTCCCTCGGTGGTTGCAAGTGGCACGAAAAACTCGCCGGAAGCATGCTCACCATGAACAAGCAGCGGACCTGCAATTCCAATTGGTACTTGTGCCGCGCCAATAAAATTCTCGATATTCCCGCGGGTGGTTTGCGGGTCGAAACTAAAGCCAGCGACGTGCCCAAGTGTGGCGCCCGTGTGATCTATGAGGAAATCGCGACGGACTGCAGCACTGTGATGGGAGTGATCATCCTCGTGATCGCGAGGAATCTGATTGCGACTCATGCCTGACTAAGTCTGATGTGATCGAGCAACGCAAGGGTTGCTGCCCGTACAGTCGCGGCATTGGCGCCAAGTTGGGAAACCAGTGGTGCGTAATCTCCCGGAGACACCCCAATTGCTATTGCCATGCGTTCAAGGGTTTCTGGCGTCAGTTCAATGTGTGGTTGCACTCCCCATGCATTTCCACTGTGAAAAATCAGGATGGCGTCGCTGACTGCGGAATCAATGATTGCTCCTGGGGCATCGGAAATAAAGTCTTCATGCCAACGCACCCACGGACCTCGTTGATCTGATCCGGCAAAATCAATTTTTTCAAGGTCTTTATGAACGTTTGCTTGGCGGGTGACGTGTCCGCCTAAGGCGACTGCGAGAACTTGGGCGCCGAAACATAAACCGATGTAGTTGTTTCCTTGGGAAGTCCAGTCCTTGACCATGTCGATTTCGAGCGATGCGGGGGCTTGGGTGTGACCGGTAGCCACTGAGCTAAGGGAGCCCATATTGATTAGCAGGTCAGCGGGAGGAAACGGCACTGGGGCGACCAAGTCTTGACGGTAAATCCGTTGGATAGTGAAGTTATTGCCCAGTAGCCAATCTTCAACGTATCCGAGTTCGTGGGCGAGGTTGGTTTCCGAGAGAACGAGGGCAGTGTTCACAAGCAGAGTATAGAGATTGGTTCTTATTCGTGAAGCCGTGTGGCGAGAAATCTAACAATTTTTCGATCCCACTTGCTAGGCCCTTCGCACCAGAAAAGTCACTTTCTTTTTAATACGGCACGGAGCGGGTGTCTCGCTCACCAGACATACCTTCTTGTCATACTGTTGCCAAATGAAGTTTCGGGTTACGTGCGCAATAGCAGCGTCAATCGCCTGGTTCGGGTTAGCGCTTGGCATGGTCTTGACGGTGTTCAACGTGAACCCACTGACAACGATCTACCCGAATTCTTTGGGATTTAATGATGATGGCATTGCCGGACTGATCGGTCGGGTAGTGGACTCCCTGAGTTATTTCACAAACTTGAGCAACCTAATTGTCGCGGTCGTGTTAACCATGCTGGCCCGTAACTCCACCCGCGGTGGTGTTGCGTGGCATGCAGTGCGGATGGATTCACTTGTGATGATCTCCATCACTGGACTTATTTATGCGGTGGTGCTCGCTCCCTATGCCCAGGTCGAAGGTGTGGACATTGTTGTTAATGCGATTAAGCACTACATTGTGCCGGCTTTGACCGTGGTGATTTGGTTGATCTTGGGGCCGCGACGGCAGGTCACCTTCGGGTCAATTTTCACGGCTCTCGTGATTCCGCTGGCGTGGGCCGCATACACGTTGGTGCGTGGCGTATTTATTGACGCGTACCCCTACGGGTTCGTCAATGTCGCTGATTTTGGGCTTCAATCTGTGTTGGTCAACATTGCTGGGATCGCGGCCTTTGGCATTGTGCTCGGGCTGATCTTTTGGGGTCTCGACTGGCTCATTTCCACCGTGAGGAGGAGCCCGGTTCAATAGTGTCCTGCGCGCACGGCTTTAGAAAGAGTCGGAAGCTGCATACGGGGAATTGCACAGGCACGTTCACCCGCTTCGGCGTGGCAACGTTGCCGAGGGCGGCTTTTGCTCTATAAATAAGGAAGTCCCCTCGAAGTATGAGTTCGAGGGGACGTCCATTTAGATGGCGTCTCTTCTGTCCGGTTTCCCAGGGCTTTCGCGTACCATGCTGTTCCGCGATGCTCGCTCCGTGTTGCCACTTCGCCAGATATTTTTCCATCCTCAGATTTTTCAACTCAACCGACCCCGCCAGCAAGTGGTGTCTCCGGATCTTCCCCGGACCAGCTGTCGAATATTTACCTGACCTTCGCCTTGCGGCTCAGTGCCTTATTTGTACACCCATTGCAATCCGGCGCGCAAGCATTTTCCACATATATTTAAATTTTTTTTTCATGGCCTGTCGCACCAGTAACACCATGATCACTAGTGCTTTTTTGTCACAGATTTTGGACTGCTGCCTGTTCCCGCTCCAGAAATAACCGACGAATTACCATTCCTTGACCGATTGGGTTCCACCCATGGCAAGGTCCGCGCTTGGCCATTTGCCACACCGTTGCGGGCTCCATTGCGCTTGCGTCAGCGAGGAGATCGTCATGAGTCGAACGTGAGATGAGTTCCGTTAAGCGATTTTATGAGCATTCGGTTCGCTAGAAAGTTATTCATTCACGCCGAGGCATGCCCGGAGAAGGAGCACAATCAGGGATCCCCACTCTCGACCGATATGATGGGGTGTCCCTAGAGGGGCGGTAGCTCAGCTGGTTAGAGCCCCGAACTCATAATTCGGTCGTCGTCGGTTCGAGCCCGACCCGCCCTACAAGTATCACCT
>JAPKAV010000056.1 GCA_028825115.1 Candidatus Nanopelagicales bacterium
CATTTGATGTAACCGCAGCTGCACCAATGGCAATGGCCGCTGCAGCACCCGCAGGTGGAGGGGAAGCTGGGGAAGCAGAACAAGACGAATTTGATGTCATTCTTGAAGCTGATGGTGGCAACAAGATTGCAGTGATCAAGGAAGTTCGTTCACTCACCAGCCTTGGTCTCAAAGAAGCAAAGGACCTCGTTGAGGCTGCACCAACTGCAGTCCTGGAAAAGGCCACCAAGGAAGCAGCAGATAAGGCAAAGGACGCTCTTGAAGCGGTCGGCGCCAAGGTCACTGTTAAGTAATTTCTGAGCAAAACTCATTGTGGGGCGGGCGGTCTGTGACCAGCCGCCCCACACTTGTTTTGCACGCCATGCTTTCACGCACTGTTTTCACATGTTCACGAGCGAGGGGCGGGGTCACAATGTGGTCACAAGTAACAAAAACCCCGCGCCTCACTTGACCTTTTAGCTATTTCGGGCAATTATTTAGGTCTTCTCATAACGAGGATCGTGACGTCGCTGGACTCGGGCAGGTGCTGTCGGCCCCCAGAGAGGTTTCGCATCGATGTAATGAGGGGTGTCGCCTTGCGGCGACCGACGGGCCCTTGCCGGGGACCCCGTGAGACAGCGGTTTGCCCGCCCGGGTATGCTGTCGCTTTGCGCTGTCTTCAATCATTCTCGCCCAGGGTGACCTTTTGGCTTCTCGTCGATTTGACACTTGGGGCTTAATTGGAATGTCAGCGATTTGGCCCGCCGAGCACTGGAAGGATTCCTCTTGGTTTCCCACGAAGTAACCCCGCTCTCTCCATCCCTTAACCGGGCCTCATTCGCGAAAATTCGCGAGCCTTTGGCGGTTCCGGACCTACTGCGATTGCAGACCGCCAGCTCCGACTGGTTGCTTGGCAACGAGAAGTGGCAAAAGGCTGTGGCCGCCGCACTCAAGGACGGCAACACCGAGATTCCTCAGGTCTCAGGTTTGACGGAGATCTTCGAAGAGATTTCACCAATTGAAGACTTCGCCGGCATGATGTCGCTCTCATTCCGCGATCACCGGTTCGAGCCACCGAAGTACACGGTCGAGCAATGTAAGGACAAAGACTTTACGTATGGAGCGCCACTGTTCGTGACCGCTGAGTTCACCAACAACGAGACCGGTGAGATCAAATCCCAGACAGTATTTATGGGTGACTTCCCACTCATGACCGACAAGGGCACGTTCGTGATCAACGGCACGGAGCGGGTTGTTGTTTCACAGCTTGTGCGCTCACCCGGTGTGTATTTTGAGCGTTCAGTGGACAAGGCGACGGACAAAGATGTGTACGTCTCCAAGATCATCCCGAGTCGTGGGGCATGGCTTGAATTCGAAATTGACAAAAAGGACCTAGTCGCTGTCCGCGTTGACCGTAAACGCAAGCAGCCCGTAAGCGTTCTGTTGAAGGCACTGGGCATGTCAAGCGACGAAATTCGCCAGCGCTTTGGCCAGTACGAAACTTTCATGGCAACTTTCGACAAGGACAATATTGAGTCACAAGATGACGCACTCCTTGATATTTATCGCAAGCTACGTCCGGGCGAACCCCCCACACTTGATAATGCTAAGAACCTGATCGAGAACTTCTACTTCAATCCAAAGCGCTACGACCTTGCCAAAGTAGGTCGCTACAAGATCAACCGCAAACTTGGCCTTGAGCTGCCACTAGAGCAGAGCACTTTGACAATCGAAGACATCGTTTCCACAATCGAGTACCTCGTGCGCTTGCACGCGGGGGACACGACGATGGACACACCACGTGGTGAGGTCGTTGTTGAAACCGATGACATTGACCACTTTGGTAACCGCCGTCTTCGCACTGTGGGTGAACTCATCCAGAATCAGATTCGTACGGGACTTTCCCGTATGGAGCGGGTCGTGCGTGAGCGCATGACCACCCAAGATGTTGAGGCCATTACGCCACAGACATTGATCAACATTCGCCCGGTAGTCGCATCGATTAAGGAATTCTTCGGAACTTCACAGCTCTCGCAGTTCATGGACCAGACCAACCCACTCGCTGGGCTTACCCACAAGCGTCGTCTTTCAGCGCTTGGACCGGGCGGTCTTTCCCGTGAGCGTGCCGGCTTTGAAGTCCGGGACGTTCACCCCTCCCACTACGGCCGCATGTGCCCGATTGAAACGCCTGAAGGCCCCAACATTGGCCTGATCGGCTCACTGGCAACCTATGGCCGCATCTCGCCTTTTGGCTTCATTGAAACCCCTTACCGCAAGGTCATCGACGGACGGGTGCTCGACGAAGTCCAGTACCTCACCGCCGACGAAGAAGACATGCACGTCATCGCCCAGGCAAACACAGCAATTGATGCCGACGGCAATATGACAAGTCTTGATCGCGTCGTTGTTCGCGTGAAGGGCGGCGAGGTCGAATACGTCAAGCCCGAGGACGTTGACTTTATGGATGTGTCCCCACGTCAATTGTGGTCAGTTGCCACGTCCATGATTCCATTCTTGGAGCATGACGATGCAAACCGCGCGCTCATGGGTTCGAACATGCAACGTCAGGCCGTTCCGCTCTTGCGTGCCCAGGCGCCCCTTGTCGGAACCGGCATGGAGTTCCGTGCCGCCTACGACGCTGGCGATGTTGTTATTGCCCAAAAATCCGGTGCGGTCAAGGAAGTTTCTGCCGATCTGGTTGAAGTCGCTAATGACGACGGCACTTACACCAGCTACAAGCTCGAGAAGTTCCGTCGCTCTAACCAGGGTACCTGTTTCAACCAGCGACCAATTGTCACTGGCGGAGCCCGTGTGGAAGCCGGAGAAGTGGTCGCTGATGGCCCCTCAACGGACCTCGGCGAGATGGCACTCGGCAAGAACCTGCTCGTGGCATTCATGTCATGGGAAGGTCACAACTACGAAGACGCAATTATCTTGAGCCAGCGTTTGGTACAAGACGACGTACTGTCTTCCATTCACATTGAAGAGCATGAAATCGATGCCCGCGACACCAAACTTGGACCAGAGGAAATCACGCGTGACATCCCGAACGTGTCGGAAGAACTTCTCGCTGACCTCGATGATCTCGGAATAATTCGAGTAGGCGCAGATGTCGTCCCAGGTGACGTACTCGTGGGCAAGGTAACACCTAAGGGTGAAACCGAATTGACTCCGGAAGAGCGCCTATTGCGCGCGATCTTTGGTGAGAAAGCTCGCGAGGTTCGCGATACGTCGTTGAAGGTGCCCCACGGTGAGTCCGGCAAGATCATTGCGGTTCGCGTCTTTGACATGGATGAAGGCGACGAATTGCCACCGGGTGTCACCAAATTGGTGCGCGTCTACATCGCTCAAAAGCGCAAGATCAAAGAGGGTGACAAGCTCGCTGGCCGTCACGGCAACAAGGGTGTTATCTCCAAGATTTTGCCAGTTGAAGACATGCCATTCCTCGAAGATGGAACCCCGGTCGACATCGTACTTAACCCATTGGGTGTCCCTGGTCGAATGAACATCGGTCAGATTCTCGAAACCCACCTCGGTTGGGCTGCGGCTGCCGGTTGGAGTGTTGACGCAGCTGATCCGCGCGCGGCCCTTTTGCCAGACGCGGTGAAGTCAATTGCCCCAGGTACGAAGGTGGCAACTCCAGTGTTCGACGGTGCTCGTGAAGAGGAATTGAGCTTAGTTCTGGATTCAACGACCCCGACAAAAGATGGCCTGAAGTTGGTAAACCCCGATGGCAAGGCGGCCCTGTTTCACGGTCGAACCGGCGAGCCAATCCCAGGTCAGATTGCAGTGGGTTACATCTACATTCTGAAATTGCTGCACTTGGTCGACGACAAGATTCACGCACGCTCAACCGGTCCATACAGCATGATCACCCAACAGCCCCTAGGTGGCAAGGCCCAGTTTGGTGGGCAAAGATTTGGCGAAATGGAAGTCTGGGCGTTGGAGGCCTATGGCGCGGCCTACGCACTGCAGGAGCTTTTGACAATCAAGTCGGATGACGTCCTCGGTCGCGTTAAGGTCTACGAAGCAATCGTTAAGGGCGAAAACATCCCTGAACCCGGTATTCCGGAATCCTTCAAGGTGTTGGTCAAGGAAATGCAATCCTTGTGCCTCAACGTTGAAGTTCTCTCCAAGGACGGTGTGGCCATCGAAATGAAGGACAGCGATGACGACGTATTCCGTGCTGCCGAAGAACTCGGAATTGACCTGTCACGGCGCGAGCCCAGCAGCGTTGACGAACTTTAATAACCCTCTCACCCGAATTATTCGAAACGAACGAAGGACACATACGTGCTAGATGTTAACTTCTTTGACGAGTTGCGAATCGGTCTTGCAACAGCAGACGACATTCGTACCTGGTCATACGGTGAAGTCAAGAAGCCCGAAACCATCAACTACCGCACACTCAAGCCAGAGAAAGACGGCTTGTTCTGCGAGAAGATCTTCGGACCTACTCGTGACTGGGAGTGCTACTGCGGTAAGTACAAGCGGGTTCGCTTCAAGGGAATTATCTGTGAGCGTTGCGGCGTTGAGGTAACTCGCGCAAAGGTTCGTCGCGAGCGCATGGGACACATCGAGCTTGCGGCGCCAGTAACCCACATCTGGTACTTCAAGGGTGTCCCTAGCCGTTTAGGTTACCTACTTGACTTGGCACCAAAGGATCTAGAGAAGGTCATCTATTTCGCTGCTTACATGATCACCTGGGTCGATGACGATGGCCGCCATGAAGCGCTACCTTCCCTTGAGAACCAACTCAGCGTGGAGAAGAAGCAGATTTCAAAGCGTCGCGACTCCGACCTTGAGACCCGCGCGCAGAAGATGGAAGCTGACATAGCTGAACTTGAAGCCGAAGGCGCTAAAAGCGAAGTTCGCCGTAAGGTTCGTGAATCGGGCGAGCGTGAGCTTGCTGCCCTTCGTCGACGTGCGGACGTCCAAATCGATCGTCTGGACAAAGTCTTTGATCGTTTCCGCACCCTCAAGATCCAAGACCTTGAAGGTGACGAGATGCTCTTTCGCGAGATGCGCGATCGTTATGGTCGTTGGTTTGATGGTGGCATGGGTGCTGCAGCCATTGAAAAGCGCCTCGAGTCATTTGACCTTGCAGCCGAGTCTGAGTACCTGCGTGAAGTAATCGCAACGGGCAAGGGCCAAAAGAAGACCCGGGCCCTAAAGCGCCTGAAATTGGTGAATGCATTCATGAGCACTACTAACTCGCCAATGGGCATGGTGTTAAATGCTGTTCCGGTTATCCCACCGGATCTGCGCCCGATGGTTCAACTCGATGGTGGGCGTTTTGCCACTTCTGATCTCAACGATCTCTATCGTCGCGTGATCAACCGCAATAACCGCCTGAAGCGTCTACTTGACCTGGGAGCACCTGAAATTATTGTCAATAACGAAAAGCGCATGCTGCAAGAAGCAGTTGACGCCCTCTTTGACAACGGTCGCCGTGGCCGCCCAGTGACCGGTCCAGGTAATCGGGCGTTAAAATCACTCTCTGACATGCTCAAGGGCAAGCAGGGTCGCTTCCGCCAGAACCTCCTAGGCAAGCGTGTCGACTACTCAGGACGCTCAGTGATTGTGGTGGGACCACAGCTCAAGTTGCACCAGTGTGGTCTGCCTAAGCAGATGGCACTCGAGTTGTTTAAGCCGTTTGTCATGAAGCGCCTGGTGGACCTAAACCATGCTCAAAACATTAAGAGTGCAAAGCGCATGGTGGAGCGGTCTCGCGCAGTGGTGTGGGATGTCTTAGAAGAGGTCATCAACGAACATCCAGTGTTGCTTAACCGCGCACCAACTCTGCACCGTTTGGGTATTCAAGCCTTTGAACCCCAACTCATTGAAGGTAAGGCAATCCAGATTCACCCACTCGTGTGTACCGCATTCAATGCGGACTTCGATGGCGACCAGATGGCAGTGCACGTACCGTTGTCAACCGAAGCGCAAGCCGAAGCGCGCATTCTTATGCTTTCGAGCAATAACATCCTTTCACCTGCGAATGGTCGTCCGATCACGACGCCAACACAGGACATGGTGCTGGGTATTTACACACTCACGACCATGACCGCGGCCAGTAAAGATGTGCCGGAGAACGAGCTGCCCGCTTACTCTTCGGTCGCTGAAGCGGTGATGGCTCTTGATCGAGGATCACTTGGGCTCGGCCAAAAAGCTCGATTCCGCTTGGCAGACACCACACCGCCACTGGGACATGAAGTGCCACAAGGTTGGACTTTCGGTGATCCACTTACGCTTGTCTCCACCCTTGGCTGCGTATTATTCAATGAAGCGCTGCCATCTGACTACCCGTTTGTTAACGAGAAAGTTGATAAGAAGGTTCTCGGTGCGACAGTCAACCGTTTGAGTGAGATGTACCCCAAGATTGAGGTTGCTGAAACTCTCGACCAACTCAAGTCACTTGGTTTCCATTGGGCGTCGCGTTCGGGCGTCACCATCTCGATTTCCGATGTAGTCGCGCCGTCGGCCAAGGCCGGTTTGATTGCTAATGCGGAAGAAAAGGATGCAAAGGTCCAACAGCAATATGAGAAGGGTCTGATCACTGACTCCGAGCGTCGGCAGGAACTCATTGAGATCTGGACCCGCGCAACCGATGAAGTTGCCAAGGCAATGCAGGAGAACTTCCCAGAGTCGAACCCCGTCCACATTATGGTTGACTCAGGAGCCCGCGGTAACTACATGCAGGTTCGTCAGATTGCCGGTATGCGCGGTCTCGTAGCTAATCCGAAGGGCGAGATCATTCCTCGTCCAATTAAGGCCAATTTCCGGGAAGGTTTGACAGTACTCGAGTATTTCATCTCCACTCACGGTGCTCGAAAGGGTCTTGCAGATACGGCACTTCGTACCGCGGACTCGGGTTACCTCACCCGTCGTTTGGTCGACGTCTCCCAAGACGTAATCGTTCGCGAGGTTGACTGTGGGACCGAGCGCGGTGCTGAAATAGAGATTGCTGAAATGGTCGACGGGACACTGCGTCCACTTGAGCATCTCGACACTGCACTGGTCTCACGAGTACTCGCCCGCGATGTTGAAGTTGATGGCAAAACGGTTGCTACCGCAGGTGAAGAACTTGACATTCCGCGACTAGAGAAGATGATTGCTGACGGAGCAGACAAGGTCCGTGTTCGCACCGTGCTCACTTGCGAGAGCGCTGTGGGCACTTGTGCACGCTGCTACGGGCGTTCAATGGCGACTGGCAAATTGGTCGATGTCGGTGAAGCCGTCGGCATCGTCGCTGCCCAGTCCATTGGTGAACCCGGTACTCAGCTCACAATGCGCACCTTCCACACAGGTGGTGTAGCGGGTGAAGACATCACGCATGGTTTGCCACGTGTCGTGGAACTCTTTGAAGCGCGAACACCCAAGGGAGTCGCTCCGATCAGCGAAGTAGCGGGACGGGTTGGCATTGAAGACGCTGAGAAACTTCGCAAAATAATTATCACCCCTGACGACGGTACCGAGGAAATTGAATACTCGGTTCCACGTCGTTCGCGGATGCTGGTTGAAGAAGGCGATAGCGTGATTGTGGGACAACAACTCGTGATTGGTGCGGTTGATCCGAAACAGGTGCTTCGTATTCTGGGCCAGCGTGCGGTACAACTGCATCTTGTTGAACAAGTGCAGGAGGTATACCGTTCACAAGGTGTGTCAATCCACGACAAGCACATTGAGGTAATTGTTCGCCAGATGCTTAAGCGCATCACGATTATTGAATCAGGCGATTCAAACTTCCTAGCCGGTGAACTTGTTGCCCGTGGGGTCTTTGAAGTTGAGAATCGTCGGGTTGTCAAAAACGGTGGGACACCAGCATCGGGTCGCCCCGAACTTATGGGTATCACTAAGGCCTCGCTCGCAACAGAATCCTGGCTATCGGCCGCTTCTTTCCAGGAGACCACCCGTGTCCTCACCGACGCAGCGATCTCCGCGAAGAGCGATCCACTGCTCGGCCTAAAGGAGAATGTCATCTTGGGCAAGCTGATCCCAGCTGGAACCGGAATGCCGATCTACCACAACATCAAGGTTGAGCCAACGGAGGAAGCTAAGGCTGCCATGTACGCATCCTTTACCGGATACGACGACATGGAATACGCATCCTTTGGTCAAACATCAGGGGAAGCTGTTCCGTTGGAAGAGTTCCAGTTCCGCGGCTTCTAAGCCACAAGCGCCATATAAATGTGAAGGGGAGCCGGTGAACCGGCTCCCCTTCACATTTATGGAACTACTCCTAGGGGGACCGACCCTTGGGGGCTAAAAGCGGAGTTCACCGCTTTCATCTGGGCAAAATCAGCACGCGAATTCACGGACTCACTGCGGGTGCAGGACTGGGTATCTGGGTGATACCTGACTTCATTGTGATTCTGGTGAGTTCTTTTAAGGACAAAAAAGATCGACTGCTGATTAACTGGTCGTAGTATGCGCACAGTTGTCCCTATCAGGGGTAGATTACGGCTATGAGTAGCGAGACGCCAGATCCAGAGATAAGCCCGGCCGAAGTAAGTGCTCCCGCAGAGTCGATCTGGGAAGCAACGCCCCCTCAACCGGTCATTGGACTGCCGACGGCCCCTAGCGCTTCAGGCAATTCGATTGCGGCCCTGGTGCTGTCGTTAGCTTCCTGGATGGTCTTGCCGATTGTGCTGGCGATTGTGTCGTTAGTTTTCGCCAATAAGGCGGAGAAGGAAATCACCGCCAGTAACGGTTCCATTGGCGGGGGGCCGCTGGTTACTGCATCAAAAATAGTTGCCTGGGTCAATATTGGTGTCTATACGGCTCTGATGATCTTGGGAATTCTGGCCCTATTTGTCATCACGATTCTTGGGGTGTGGGGGAATTAGAGACCTTAGGGGGACCCCGGTGAATGTAGTCAAGTAAGGGAAGGTAGTCTTTCCACTCGTGCCTGACACCCTCAGGCACGCTCTCGCGTGCCGCAGGCGTTGTGTGCAGCACGAGGTGGTAATTCCACCCGAGAATCCTACGAGTTTAAGCGTACTTGAGCGTCGCGAGGCGCTCGACACGCCCGAGTGCGTGGGTCGTTCTGGTTAGCCGAAAACGAATGAAAAGTCAGG
Source organism: Candidatus Nanopelagicales bacterium (assembly GCA_028825115.1). Taxonomy (GTDB): domain Bacteria; phylum Actinomycetota; class Actinomycetes; order S36-B12; family S36-B12; genus UBA4592. The sequence goes on from JAPKAV010000056.1 coordinate 9,060, forward strand.
AGAGGCGCAACGTGCCTACCATCCAGCAGCTGGTCCGTAAGGGCCGGCAGGACAAGGTCTCCAAGAGGAATGCCCCGGCCCTTAAAGGCAGCCCTCAGCGGCGCGGCGTGTGCACACGTGTGTACACAACCACCCCCAAGAAGCCGAACTCAGCGCTTCGCAAGGTAGCCCGGGTGCGGTTGACCTCCCAGGTGGAAGTCACCGCTTACATCCCTGGGGTTGGCCACAATCTGCAGGAGCACTCAATTGTGCTGGTGCGTGGTGGTCGAGTTCGCGATCTTCCCGGTGTTCGTTACAAAGTCATCCGCGGCGCACTTGACGCACAAGGCGTTAAGAACCGCAAGCAGGCACGGTCCCGCTACGGAGCAAAGAAGGAGAAGGCCTAATGCCTCGTAAGGGTCCAGCACCAAAGCGACCAATCGTTATTGACCCAGTGTATGGAGTACCGATTGTTACCCAACTGATCAATAAGGTTCTTCTCGATGGAAAGCGTTCCGTGGCAGAGCGCGCTGTTTATGGCGCACTTGAAGGGTGCCTGGAGAAGTCCGGCACCGATCCCGTACAGACTCTCAAGCGAGCTTTGGACAACATTCGCCCGACCTTGGAAGTTCGCTCTCGCCGGGTTGGTGGCGCTACCTACCAGGTTCCCGTCGAGGTAAAGCCCGGCCGCTCAACAACTTTGGCACTGCGTTGGCTCGTAAGCTACTCACGCAAACGCCGCGAAAAAACCATGACCGAGCGTCTCATGAACGAAATCTTGGATGCATCAAATGGTCTCGGTGCAGCGGTGAAGAAGCGTGAAGACATCCATAAAATGGCGGAGGCTAATAAGGCGTTCGCTCATTACCGCTGGTAATAATCACACGTAAAATTTAACCAATAGAGAAAAACGGAGAAACTCGTGTCAACAGGTACAGTCCTCGACCTCGCCAAGGTCCGCAACATTGGGATCATGGCGCATATCGACGCGGGCAAAACTACGACGACTGAGCGCATCCTGTTTTACACCGGCATCAACTACAAAATCGGTGAAGTCCATGAAGGCGCAGCCACCATGGACTGGATGGAACAAGAACAAGAGCGTGGAATCACGATCACCTCTGCTGCCACTACCTGTGAGTGGAAAGACAATACGATCAACATCATTGACACCCCAGGTCACGTTGACTTCACGGTTGAAGTTGAGCGTTCACTTCGCGTGCTAGATGGCGCAGTAACAGTGTTCGACGGAGTTGCTGGTGTGGAACCACAGTCAGAGACGGTGTGGCGCCAAGCCGACCGCTACAGCGTTCCCCGCATGTGTTTCATTAATAAACTTGACCGCACTGGCGCGGACTTCTACATGTGCGTAGACATGATCATTAGCCGCTTGAATGCGGTTCCCTTAGTCCTTCAGCTGCCTATTGGCAACGAGTCGGACTTTATCGGTGTCGTTGACCTCATTGAAATGCGCGCCCTCACCTGGCGAGGCGAGACCGTTATCGGCGAGGACTACGAAGTCGAAGAAATTCCCGCCGACATGGCGGAAAAGGCTAAAGAATACCGTGAGAAGCTAATCGAAACTCTGGGTGAAGCGGACGACGAAATCATGGAGAAGTACCTTGATGGCGTTGAAATTTCGGTTGACGAAATCAAGACTGGTATTCGCCGAGCAACTCTGGCTGCCAAGCTTACCCCAGTGCTGACTGGATCGGCCTTTAAGAACAAGGGCGTACAGCCAATGCTTGACGCTGTCATTTCGTACCTTCCTTCGCCCCTTGATATCGCTGCTATCGACGGTCATAAAGTGGGTGACGAAGACGTTGAAATCCTGCGCCAGCCCAATGACGACGAGCCTTTTAGCGCACTAGCATTCAAGATTATGACCGACCCTCACTTGGGAAAACTCACTTACGTGCGGGTGTACTCGGGTCGCTTGCAGACGGGCACGCAGGTGCTCAACAGTATTAAGGGCCGCAAAGAGCGAATCGGGAAGATTTACCGAATGCACGCAAATAAGCGTGAAGAAATTGACTCGGTGGGCGCCGGCG
>JAPKAV010000057.1 GCA_028825115.1 Candidatus Nanopelagicales bacterium
TGATTGTCATGGCATCAATTCCTTGGGAAGACCGGCTTCGTGAACAAGGCTTTCGTATCACACCGCAACGGCAATTGGTTTTGGAGTCGGTAAATCACCTAGGGCATAGCACCCCCGAAAAAATATTGTCTTCGGTTCAGGAAACCGCATCGGGTGTGAATCTGTCGACTATTTATCGAACATTAGAAGTACTCGAAAGCGTCGGCCTGATCACGCACACTCATATTGGGCATGGCGCGCCCGTTTACCATTCGCAGGATCAGCCGCCACACATTCACTTGGTTTGTGATGAATGTGCTGAAGTCACAAGTGTTCCAGCGGCGGCGGCAGTGAATTTCTCGCTGGTTTTGCAGGGCACTTATGGTTTTAGTGCCCAGATGACCCACATGGCGGTTACCGGTTTATGTCGATCGTGTACTAGTGAGTCGGAGGTGAAAGATCATGGGTGAAGTGGGGATCACGCCGATTCCCGCGCCTGAGTCCGATCTTGATTTCGGGGTCGCGTGGCATTATGGTGACCCGCACCGCGAGCAGCGAATTCTGCTTGCGGGGGAGGCCAGTGTTGACCTCTCGCATTGGGGAGTGGTCACGGTGACCGGCGTTGATCGGCTCACTTGGTTACACACTCTCACTACCGCTTATCTTGAAGGGCTTGAACCGGGCGTCTCCCAAACCGCACTGATCCTGAGCCCACATGGCCACGTTGAACACGAACTGCATGTAGTTGACGACAGCGAGACAACCTGGCTAATCGTTCCACCCAATACGTCGGCTGGGCTGGTCGACTATCTGAACTCAATGCGATTCATGATGCGAGTTGAGGTCTCTGAGGTCAACAAGGAGTACGCGGTTGTGTGGGAGCCGGTCCGTCAAGTAGATGAGAGCATTCCTACTTGGCTTACACCAGCAGAATTTGCTGGAATTGAAGCAACCAACTCTGGTACTCATCGTGGTGGGACGGCCGATAAATATATTGTTGCCCGCCCGGAGCTATTTCTGGGTCGCCAGGTAATTGTGCCCAGGCACAGCTTGCAGGAGCGTCTGGACCAATTTCCTCATAGAGCTGGCACGTGGGCTTTTAATGCAATCCGTGTTGCTGCGGGTGTGCCGCAGTGGGCCCATGAAACTGATCACAAGACATTGCCCCATGAACTCGGTTGGATTGGTTCGGGAGTGCATCTGAGCAAAGGCTGCTATCGCGGACAAGAGACGGTCGCGCGGGTTCACAATCTTGGAAAGCCACCGCGACGACTGGTCCTGCTGCACCTTGACGGCAGCGAAAGTGACTTACCCGCGCACGGTGATGAAGTGAGGACTGCAGCTGGGAAAGTTGTTGGTTCTATTGGAACTGCCGCTCGACATTATGAGCTTGGCCCAATTGCAACGGCGGTGATTAAGCGGTCGACTCTTACTGATGAAACACTACATGTTATCCACGACGGCAATGTAATTACTGCCAATCAAGAAATTGTTATCTCCGCCAGTTGATTAGTCGACATCAATAATTAGTGTCATTGGTCCAGCGTTGGTGAGTGATACTTGCATGTCAGTGCCGAATTTGCCTTGGGAAACATCTGTTCCTAATTCACGTAATTTTTGTGCCACCGCTTCAACTAGTGGCTCGGCCACTTCACGTGGTGCCGCGAGATCCCACGTCGGGCGTCGACCCTTCTTGGTTGATGCGTAGAGAGTAAATTGGCTGATCACCAACATGGGGAGCCCCAGTTCGCCGGCGCTGAGTTCGCGCGAGGAACTCGGTGGAACACACAGCTGATCAAATTGGGAAACAAACCCCTGATCGAAAATACGCAGACCATAGATCTTCTTGGCCAGTGTGTGCGCGACGGATAGCGAATCTGTGTGGGTAACGCCCACGAAGATAACTAACCCGGGCCCGGCGAAGGCACCGATTATCTGATGGCTCACCAAAACATTTGCGTCAATGGCTCGCTGCACTATAGCCCTCACCCTCCCAGCGTGTCATGATCTGCCCATGAACAGCGAATCGGCACCTGCGAGAGACAATGCACGGCCGCTGGCCGCCTATTCCCGTAATGGTCACACCGAGGGCGTCTTCTACGGACATGCCGTTGTTATTGACCCTGACGGAAGCATTGTCCGTAGTTGGGGCAGTATCACGCAAGAGTTTTATCCTCGGTCGTCAAGCAAAATATCCCAAGGGGTCGCGATGGCCCAGGCTGGTTTGAACTTGCCCCAGCATCTCCAGGCTTTGACGGCGGCCTCGCACTCTGGTGAGCAGTTCCACCTTGATGGTGTGCGGGAAATCTTGGCAACCGTGGACTTGACTCCCGCGGCGCTTCAGACCCCTGAGGACTTCCCACTTGACCCGGTTGAACGCGATGCCTGCGTGGCTCGCGGCGAAAACCGTTCCCCAATTCTGATGAATTGCTCGGGCAAGCATGCCGCAATGTTGGCCACCTGTGTGATTAATGGTTGGGAAATTGAAAACTACCTCTCACCTGTTCACCCACTGCAAGTTGGCATGAAAGCAAAGCTCGAAGAATTGTCAGGGGAACGCATTGCATTCGAAGGTGTTGACGGGTGTGGCGCACCGGTCCATGCCCTCTCTCTTCCGGCGCTTGCTCGCCTGGCCCAGTCCGTAGTTACCGCACAAGATGGCACCCCAGAGCGAATAATGGCTGACGCAATGCGTGCTTACCCTGAATATGTGGGCGGGTCCCGGCGTGATGTCACCCATTTCATGTCTTCGATCCCGGGGCTACTTGCCAAAGATGGTGCTTTCGGGGTGTACACCGGATCTTTTGCAGATGGCCGAGCCATGGCTCTAAAAGTTGAGGGCGGCTCGGAGCAGGGGCGAAATGCCGCCATGGCTGGATTACTCATTTACCTGGGTGTTCCAGAGTCGGTTGTCCACACCTACTCAGCACAGCCGGTCCTTGGCGGTGGCAAAGTAGTGGGAAGCATTCACCCCACACTTACGTGACTTGGCTTACGTGAGTGCGCTCAAGCGTGCAATTGGCCTTTTAGGTGCAACTCTGGGTGGGCGTGCCTTTATCCTTTGCACGTTTTTCATCCCTGTCGTCCGAGGTGGGTTCGCGATAGATCCTGATGCGCGCCGAGATCCTGACCAGGGTCTTGGTGTTCGTTTGGACGTTGTTCGGTGGGGTCTGCGTCGTGGCATTAGTCGGGGGGTCGTTGATGTTGATTGCAGTGGGTGAGGCGGTGCTCATATTGAGCGTGAATCCGCCGTTTCGAGGGGGTTTTGGGCCGGCCGAACCTGACTAAACGGTTGTTTACCCATACCCCGCTAGCGAAAGCAAGCGCTAGCGTTTGCATTTGCAAGCACTTGGGTGCATACTGTGAATATGGGAAGATTAGATGTCGGTGGACTCGGATCTTTTATCCGAGATCAGCGCGATCAAGCACAGATGTCCCTTCGCCAGCTTGCAAAAGCCGCCGAAGTCTCGAATCCGTATCTGAGCCAAGTTGAACGCGGATTGCGCAAGCCCAGTGCTGAAATCCTCAACCGAATTGCCCAAGGTCTCCGCATATCCGCCGAAACACTCTACGTACAAGCCGGATTCCTGAGTGATCGTTCAGGGGACGAAATCGTCACCACAGCGATTGCTTCGGACCGAACCCTCACCGAGCGTCAGCGAACCACGCTGCTGCAGATCTATGCCGCCTTCCAAGCGGAAAACGGCGCAAGTGCGCAGGCGACCACTGAAACCCATACCCAAGAAAACGAGTAGAAAAATTAAAGAGGATCAAATGTCTGAAGAAATAAACACATCAAGCAAATTCAACTTCTTTGGTGTTGACCTACCAAAGATCGACCTGCCAAAGTTTGACTTGCCCACCTTCAACATGCCTGCTGTAAACATGGATGACGTGAATAGCGCAATTGATGCGGTCAAAAGTGCTGCAAACGATGGCTACACCACGGCTACGGAAGCTGCTACCAAAGTTCGCAACAGTGCCGGACACACGGTCACTCTGGTGCGCGAAGCCATTGGCGTCTGAACTAGATAATTCGCACACTCGTGTGATGAATCCCGCCGTGAAAGTGGCGGGATTCTGCAATTGGGAGAGGTGTCAGTTAGCATCATGGCATGGGATTTGAAACACTTGTTATTTATGCGCTGTGGGCCATACTGCTGGCCGTAAAGGTATTTGCCTTATTTGACGCAATCCGCCGACCCGCTGACTATTTCCCGTTGATTGGACGCCAATCCAAATTGCTGTGGGTCGCTATTACCGGTGTTTCTGTACTCGCGGGATTAGCCCCGTCCCTGGCACTTTCTATCTTCGGGATAGCCGGTACTGTCATTGCCTTAATTTATCTATTTGATATCCGTCCGAAGATGATTGAGATCACCGGTCGCAAGTACTAAGTGACCCTCACTACATTTTTTTCCCCTGCGCGGCGACGGCTGTTGCTGCCGCAATCGCAGCATCAGGGTCCAGATACTGGCCACCAGGGATGACCGGCTTGAGATTCTTGTCCAGTCTGTAGACGAGTGGAATTCCGGTGGGAATATTAAGGTCAGCGATGTCTTGATCGGAAATACCGTCCAGATGCTTCACCAGGGCGCGCAGGGAGTTTCCATGGGCAACAATGAGAATTGTTTCGTTGCGGCGAAGATGTTCGGCCACGATCACATCCTCCCAAAGAGGAATAAGGCGGTCAACAACATCGGCTAAGCATTCAGTGCTGGGCACCGTTTCTGGCGGAAGCGCTGCGTATCTCAGATCAGAGTTTTGGGCGAATTCGCTGCTCGGATCAATTGGTGGGGGAGGGGCGTCATATGAGCGACGCCAGAGCAAGAACTGGTCCGCACCGAATTCCGCCAACGTTTGGGCTTTGTCTTTGCCTTGTAACGCGCCGTAGTGGCGCTCATTAAGCCGCCAGTTTCGAACCACGGGAATCCATAACCGGTTACAGGCATTTAAGGCAATTTGTGACGTCTTAATGGCCCGCTTAAGCAAGGATGTAAAAACCACATCCGGGTAGAGGCCAGACTCGGCGATGAGCTCACCGCCTTTTTGGGCTTCACCCCGACCTTTTTCAGTGAGGTCAACATCAACCCAGCCGGTAAAGAGATTCTTGGCATTCCATTCCGATTCTCCGTGGCGTAGCAGGATTATCGTGTATACCGTTTCGCTCATGTGCGTATCCTGCCCGATCAGGGTTGGGGCTTTGCGAGATGGGCAAAAGCATCAAGGTTTGCGGTTGATTCGCCACGACTGACGCGCCATTCCCATTCCTTTTTAATTGCGGTTGCAAATCCAAGCTCCAAGATCGTGTTGAAAGCAGTGTCTGAATATTCGGCGACGCATCCGACCAGCCGATCAATTTCAGTTTCATCTATGGAGTCGAGGGGGACACGACCAGCGAGATAGATATCACCATGCTTGTCAACTGCGAAAGCAACCCCATACATTTTGAGGTTTCGCTCAAGCAGCCAGCGGTATACCCCCTCATGGTTTTCATCTGGTTTGCGAGCGACAAAGGCATTGATAGTGAGCGACGATGTCCCAACGCTCAGAGAGCAAGTAGTACTCAACTTTCGTATTCCTGGAATGGTGACAATAAAAACGTTTTCGGTCTGGGAAAAGACTAGCTGGGCATCGGTGAGAAATTTATTAATCTCCTGAGTCGCGGCGCTCATGGTGCTACTCGGGATTGGCTCAATGCTTGGTCGTAGGACTCGATGAGTCCAGAAGTCGTTTTTTCCCAACCAAAAGCGGCTGCATGCATTCGTGCACCCTTGCCTAACTCATCCATGGCATGGGGATTGCTGAGTAATTGGTTTAACACGTGAGAGTAAGCAATCGGGTTGTGACCATCGATCAGCCGCCCACTGACATTGTCGGCGACTGCGGTTTTCAAACCTCCGACGGCGGACGCAACAACCGGGGTTCCACACGCTTGAGACTCAATCGCCACTAGCCCGAAAGATTCAGAATAAGAGGGGACAACAGTCAGATCGGCCGCTCGGTACCAAGAAACTAGCTTCTTTCGACTACTTGGTGGCTCAATTCGAATCAGATCAACAATTCCCAGTTCAGTCGCGAGATGATGCAATGCATCGGGTCTATCAAGACCGGAGCCCGACATTCCGCCACAAATAACGACGACCAGCGAACTTCGCAAATCTGGTCGCATCGCCACGAGTTCGGCCGCCGCGCGAATCAAAATATCCGGCGCCTTCAAAGGTTGAATCCGGCCGACAAACAGCAACATGCTGGCGTCGAGGGGGATGTCGAGTTCTTGGCGAGCAGCACTCTGCGATCCGGGTGAAAACAGCTCAAGGTCAACTCCTGGATTCACAACGTCAATCTTGGATGGATCGGCGGAGTAAAGACTCGCGAGTTCAGTGGCTTCTATCTGGGTGTTGGCAATCAAGCGTTGAGCTACGTCAACAACTTGTTGTTCGCCGATCAGTCGTATGTCGGGTTCTGGCGTATCACCTGCGGCCAAACCAAGATTCTTTACTCGCCCCAAGGTGTGCATTGTGTGAACCAATGGGACCACCCAACGCTCGGAAGCAAGCCAACCCACTTGACCTGAGAGCCAATAGTGTGAGTGGATCAGGTCGTAGTGGCCCTCGGGTTTGGACGCCTCAGTACGCAACACTCCAGCGGTAACGGCGCAAAGCTGACCAGGGAGGTCGCTCTTGAGTAGCCCTTCGAATGGGCCTGCCGTGACATGAACCACTTGAACACCGGGTGCGATGTCAAGCGTAGGGACCAGATGCGAGGCAGTTGCGCGAGTGAAGATATCAATCTCCATACCGCTTTGCGCGAGACGTTTGGCGGTCTCCACCACGTAGACATTCATGCCACCGGCATCGCCGGTACCTGGTTGGTCAAGGGGTGACGTATGAATGGACAGGAGTGCGACGCGCATGGGTAAAAGCCTAGTTGATGAGTGAGACAGCTACGTATGGTTCACCTGTGACAATGGTGACTACACGCTTGGACACAGACACGGCGTGATCGGCGTATCGTTCATAGAAGCGAGAAAGAAGTGTCACGTCAATTGCTTCTTCAACTCCGTACTTCCAAGACGAGGAGAGCACGATTGTGAAGAGTTCGCGGTGTAGGCGATCCATTTCTTCGTCGTGTCGGGCGATATCCACGCAAAGACTGACATCTTTTGTTGCAATGACAGATCCAGTTTTGGAAACAATTGCTTCAGCCAGTCCGCCCATTTCGGCAAATGTCCCTCGTACTTCCTGGGGAACAGAAACCTTGGGGTGACGCATGCGAGCCTGTTTGGCGACGTGCTCTGCCAAATCACCCATGCGCTCAAGTGAACTCGAGATTCGCATTGCACCAAGAAGTACTCGAAGGTCGGTAGCAACGGGTGCCTGCAAGGCAATGAGTTCAAAGCAGCGCTCGTCGATGCTGGCGGTGAGGAGGTCAACCTTGGCATCGAAATCAATTACCGCTTCGGCTAATTTCAGATCCGCATCTAGAAGTGCCTGGGTTGCCCGGTTCATAGCGGAACCGACCAAACGAGTGACTTCAACTAAATCGGCATTGATGTTTTCAACTTGCTCGTAGTATGCCTCGCGCATGTGGCCTCATTTCCTCTAAGGTTCCCTAGCCTACGCCCATAAAGGGCCTTCGCGAACGCGGTCAGTGAATGGCGAGCAAACACACGGTAAACTTTAGGTTCACGTGGCTAAACCTTGACAAAACTTTCACACGCTGGGTCACTTTTTGGGAAATGTTGTTCACTTAAGCCCCTATTGTTGGAGATGTGGCATTGCGAAAAAAAGGCGAGTTGGAGGGCGAGAGCCCCCGTTTGGCTGCCAATTATCCGGCTGTCTCCGAAGAAATCGTGCAGATCCTCTCGATAATTCCCTCCGCGTCGCTCGTCGTCGCACCCGATGGCACGGTCCTGCGGGGGAGCTCGCGCGCCTTGACCCTGGGGGTCGTAAACCGAAGCACGATTGCTGTCCCCGATATTGCGGAGATCGTGTTGAAGGTTGCCAATGACGGTTCGCCCCGTGAACAGGTGTTGCGCGTGCGTCGCCCACCACTGGGTCGAGAACTACTTGAAGTGCGGGTTCGAATTGCTCCACTGAGTTCCGGTTCAATCTTGGTTCTGATTGACGACCTAGCTGAAGAGCGTCGGGTTGATGCCGTGCGACGTGATTTTGTTGCAAACGTGAGTCACGAACTAAAGACCCCGGTGGGAGCACTTTCCCTCCTGGCCGAAGCGGTCTTAGCCGCGGCCAATGACAAAAAGCAAGTGGAACACTTCGCGGAAAAGATGCAGGCCGAAGCCACGCGGCTAGGGAACCTCATTCAAGACGTGATCGATCTCTCGCGGCTTCAAAGTGATGACCCGATGAATCGCGCAGAGCTGCTAGAAACAGAGTCTCTCATTAATCGGGCTGTTGAAGAGGTCAAGACGCTTGCCGGTGGTTTAGGTGTTGAGATCATCCGGGGAGAGCCGGAATCTTCAGTAATTCTGGGTGATCGCGGACAATTGCTCACAGCACTTCGCAATCTACTCACAAATGCGATTAGTTACTCGGCCGAGAACACGCGGGTTTCGGTCACCACGCGTGAGATTGATGGAATCATCGAAATCTCGGTCAAGGACGCTGGCCTGGGAATCCCGTCACATGATCTTGATCGAATTTTTGAACGTTTCTATCGGGTTGACCCAGCACGTTCACGTGGAACCGGCGGGACAGGGCTTGGATTGGCCATCGTCAAACATGTATGTCAAAACCACGGTGGCGAAGTAACCGTGTGGTCTGAAATTGGGACCGGTTCAACATTTACGTTACGAATCCCTTCTTACGACCCAATGCTCGACGATTCGCTTGAATCCCACGAATTTACGGTCGATACTTTCACCGTAGTGAAAGGTAAAAACTCTTGACACGTGTACTCGTTGTTGAAGACGAAGACTCATTTTCGGACGCACTCTCATTCATGTTGCGGCGCGAAGGATATGAAGTATTCGTGGCAACCGATGGTAATGCAGCCATAAGTGAATTTGATAAGCATGGTCCTGATCTCGTACTACTAGATTTAATGTTGCCAGGCATTTCTGGCACCGAAGTGTGTAGGGTCATTCGGGGAAAGTCTTCAGTGCCAATCATCATGCTTACCGCCAAAGATGGTGAGGTTGACAAGGTGGTGGGTCTTGAACTCGGAGCAGATGACTATGTCACCAAGCCTTTCTCATCACGGGAGCTAGTGGCCAGAATGCGCGCGGTCCTTCGTCGGCTTGGTGATTCAGAAGAGTTACTCCCTCCGACAATTGAAGCCGGCTTAGTTCGGATTGATATTGAACGACATGTCGTCTCTGTCCGTGGAGAGAACATCACTATGCCGCTCAAGGAATTCGATCTCTTAGAGTTTCTGGTTCGAAATTCAGGCCGGGTTCTCACGAGGAATCAGCTAATTGATCGAGTGTGGGGTGCGGACTACGTCGGAGACACCAAAACCCTTGACGTGCATATCAAGCGTCTTCGGGCAAAAATCGAAATTGATCCGTCCAACCCCCTTCATATTAATACAGTTCGTGGCTTGGGATACAAATTCGAGGTCTAGTTTGGTAGCCTCCGCCTCGTGGATTCACCGTGGTAGGCCTAGGGACGATTATCAATGTTTCCGCAATTGTGGTTGGCGCACTGATTGGTGTTGGTTTAGGCCACCGACTTCCTGAGCGGACCCGTGCGGTCGTTACCGACTCACTCGGCATGCTCGTGCTCGTTATCGCAGCGTTGAACATCGTCGCTTTGCGAAATCAAGATTGGGTTGATGGAGTGGGTGACTCTGCGACCCTTCTCATTGTTTTAGGTTCATTGATCATCGGCGGAATCATCGGATCTTTTCTGCGGATCGAGTCACGCCTTGAATCTGTGGGCGGCTGGCTGCAAACTAAGTTTTCACGCGGACAAGAATCCGCCGGCCGCGCACGCTTTATTGAAGGTTTCGTAGATGCCAGTTTAATTTTTTGTATTGGACCGTTGGCGATTCTTGGCGCTCTTTCTGACGGATTAGGAACAGGAATTGATCAGCTAGCCTTAAAAGCATCCCTTGATGGTTTCGCATCAATCGCATTTGCCGCATCGATGGGCTGGGGTGTGATTGCGTCCGCCATTTCAGTGGGAGTTGTTCAGGGATTTTTCACAATCATTGCGGTGTTCGCCGGGCCCTTCCTGTCGAGCGCGATGATCGCGTCGATCACGGCAACCGGTGGTGTGCTGCTCATCGGGGTGGCGCTTCGCGTTTTGCGGATAAAGTCTGTGTCCGTGGGTGATTTATTGCCCGCACTAATAGTGGCGCCAATTCTCACGGTGATTGTTGCAACATACGTGTAATTCGAGCTGCTAGTTCGGGGTAATTCCCTCGTACATTCCTGCTGGGGGCACGATCATGATGTTGGTGCTGGTTATCCCAGCATTTAAGAATTGAAGGCCGAATTGGACATAGGAACTCATGGGCGCATTGAGCCCATCCACACTCACGTAATTAGTCGATTCCCAAGCGAATGAAATCGATTGACCGGGCGCGATGTCAATTGAATCAGGGGTGATTGTTGCGGGCAGATCAGCTAGGACTGCTGCGATCAACGTATCGGCCTCATTGCCTTGATTTGTGATGCGCATCAGCACGGTTGCATTTCCAGCCTCGTCTTGGACTGCAGTGGCATTATCGACCACAATTTGGCCAGCTTTCAAAACATTTCCATTGCCCGATGGTTGGGTCGCTTGGACGTTTGTTGTCGCATCTTGGCCGTTATAGCAACCGGTGAGCCCGAGGCTTACAAGGGACAAGGCGGCGGCCAGGGCAACGTGTCGGCGACGGGTGGGGCGAGGGTTGGGGCTAGGTCTCATCACAGGTGCAGGATACAAGGATCGCGTTGACACCCTTCATGCGCGCTAGGGATTTCCTCATAGGATCAGAGACGTGACTCACTGCCGAATCTTCGCGAGGAGCGCCGTGGTAAAGTCGAGATGCGAAAGGGGCTCATCCATATGGCTTTTAAGGTCGGCGAAACAGTTGTTTACCCCCATCACGGGGCCGCACTCATTGAGGCGGTTGAGATGCGAAAGATCAAGG
>JAPKAV010000135.1 GCA_028825115.1 Candidatus Nanopelagicales bacterium
AGCCTTGAGGAACTATTCATGGAAATGATCGGTACCGACCTGACGGTGGGGAAATAATGAAACAACTGGGACATCCACTACCCATCCGCGTTGAATTTCGCAGGCAACTCACTCGCAAGCGGACCCTGGTCGCTTTCCTGCTTATTCTGGCGCTTCCGCTTATTGTTGTTACGGCCGTGAAGTTTGGACCAAGTTCAGATGGAGGTGGTGGCTTTGGTGATGGGGATCTTGACCTGGTTGGTTTGGCCACAGCAGGCGGATGGAACTTCGCACTCACCATGGTGTTTTTTGCTTCTGGTTTCCTCCTCTTGATTTTGATCGCCATGTTTTGCGGTGACACGGTGGCGAGCGAGGCATCTTGGTCCACCCTGCGCTACTTATTGATTTCTCCCGTGCCCAGGCGTCGCCTACTATTTTCTAAGCTCACTGTCGCACTTATCCTTTCGGCGATTTCAATTCTGATTCTCATCGTGGTGTCCTATCTAATCGGTTTGATTGCATTCGGTTCTGGCGCTTTGAGCACCCCCACAGCTGGACCCTTTACCGAGACCGAAGCTTTCCTGCGGATTTTCGCGATTGGGACCTACGTGTTTCTCTCTTTACTTTTTGCAGCCGGCATTGCCTTTCTCATGAGCGTAATCACCGATATTCCGCTCGCTGCCGTTGGCACAGCGGTAGTCGTAGTGATCGTGAGCAATATCTTGGGGGCAATTGAGGCGTTGGGGGCCCTGCGTGAATGGCTGCCCACCAATTTCGCTAACGCCTGGATCGGATTCCTCAATGAAGATATTGAGTGGACAGATATCAATCGCGGGATTTCGTATTCTGTTATTTCTTTCTTGATCTTGATCACCATTGCGGTGCTGAAGTTTGACCGCAAAGACATTACTTCTTAAAAGACATTGCCTCCCAAAAGACGATACCTCTTAAAAGACGATGTTGAAAATTCGGTCGACGTCTGCTCCATGCAGGAGATCAGCATCACAACTACCTGAATTCGGTCAATCTCCTAGTCAAAATCGGTCGCGAGCCACACTTGCTAAGCCTTCCTCATTGTGTAGTTGCCCCCGGTAGCAATGCGGGCAGTATTTTTCGATTTTTATGAGGCATGGAACTCATCGCGTATTTCCTGTTTTCCGCACAATCAAAGGTGACGGTTTTCACCGCGGCGAACACGCTCCTGGACTAGAGTCAACGGAAAATTTGAACCATAAGCCGAGTTGTTATCCCCCAGCAAGACCCAACCCGAAGGAGGGGCACCGCCATGCAGTTGATTCAGGAAACACAGGAACACGGAATTTTGCGCTTGATGTTGAACGATAATTCCCGACGTAATGCCCTGTCGATGGACCTGCTCGGTCAGCTTCAAGCGGCACTGGATCAAGCCGCCGGCGATCCGGCGGTTCGCGTAATCGTGCTTGCGGCAACAGGACCAGCATTTAGTGCCGGCCATGATTTGAAAGAGATGACTCGGGCGCGTGAAGCATCCGACGGCGGAAAGGATTTTTTCGTCGAAACCATGGCCACCTGTGCGCAGGTGATGCAAACGATCGTGAACCACCCGAAACCAGTAATTGCCGAGATTACTGGCGTTGCCACTGCGGCTGGCTGCCAGTTAGTCGCGAGTTGTGACCTCGCCTACGCGGCGCCAACCGCGCGCTTTGGCACCCCTGGTGTCAACATTGGGCTATTTTGTTCAACCCCGATGGTTGCGCTGTCACGCAATGTATCCAATAAAAACGCAATGGAAATGCTACTTTCCGGTGATCTGATCGACTCAGAGACCACTGCAACTATTGGCCTGATTAATCGGGTGGTACCGGTAGAAACACTGAGTGAATACGTTATGGGTGTGGCGGCCAAGATCGCCAGTAAATCAAGTATGACGTTAACCACGGGCAAGCAAGCGTTCTATCGTCAGCGCGAGATGACACTCGCGCAGGCCTACGAATACACCTCGCAGATCATGGTGGAGAACATGCTCACGCTCGACGCCGAGGAAGGCATCAATGCCTTTATTGAAAAACGGGCGCCGCAATGGCAGGACCAGTGAGTAATCCATTTAATACTGACTTGGATCGCAATTCCGCCAATTTCCAACCGCTAACCCCATTAACGTTTCTCGAGCGTGCGGCGACGGTAATGTCGGGGCATGTAGCGATCATTCATGGAGCACAGCGAATCAGTTATGCGCATTTTTATCGGCGTTCGCGTCAGCTCGCCTCAGCGCTTGTGAGCGAGG
>JAPKAV010000058.1 GCA_028825115.1 Candidatus Nanopelagicales bacterium
ATCCGGGGACCGCAATTCATTTATTGCTTTCGCGTGATTTCGCACCGCTCGAAGAGCGTATGGCGAATGTTGCAGATCGATGTGAAAAGATTCCAAACTTCCTTGAGCAAGCTCGACATACACTCGAAGAGATGTCAGCAATTCACTGCGAAACTGCAATCGCGCAGCTTGCAGGTACGCGGGTTTTACTTGAATCACTTGAGATGCAATCGCAGATCATTGAATCAGTTGATCAACATGTCGAGTGGCTCAAAGAGCAACTTCCATTCGCGCATAAATCACCACGAATGGGCCTTGAAATCTACTCGGGAATTTTGTGGCATTCACTTGACGCCGAAAGCAACGTTCAAGAGTTACTGGTTGCTGCGCACCAACACCTTGATCTAGTCAACTCGCAAATGCTTCAGGTGTCGCAGGAATACTTGGCCGAAATCGAAGTTGAAGAAAATGATGATCCCATCTCCCGCGCGCTTGCCCAGATTGCGGAGAAAGCGCCAGTGACCGACGCAACTGTTCTTTCACAGGTTGCCTCGGCCATGGCCGCCGCTAAGGCTTTTACTATTGAGTGCAATTTGGTTACCGTTCCCGAAATTGATGTGGAAGTAATCGAGATGCCGGAGATCCATCGGGGAATTGCGGTTGCCTATTGCGATGCGCCTGGACCATTGGAGCGCGCACACGTCCCCACATTTGTTGCAGTGGCGCCAACACCGGAGCAGTGGGCGCCCGAGCGTAAAGAAAGCTTCTTCCGGGAATACAACGGCGTTCAAATCCACGACTTGACCATTCACGAAGCGATCCCGGGGCATGTATTGCAACTTGCAGTGGCCAGTCACGGAAGGGAACAGAGCCTGACCAGACGCTTTGGTTTTAGTGGCACTTTTGTCGAAGGCTGGGCTGTGTATGTTGAGGAGCTCCTCATTTCACAGGGCTATTCACCCGAACCAACCAAGCCCAGTGCGCTCGCTATTAGGTTGCAGCAACTGAAAATGCAAGCCCGCATGACCATCAATGCGATTCTTGACGTCAGAGTGCATACGCAAGAGATCAGCGAAGAGGAGGCAATGTCACTTATGATCAATCGCGGGTATCAAGAGGAAAGCGAGGCTGCTGGAAAGTGGCGACGCGCATTGCTTACCGCAGGGCAGCTGCCCACCTATTTTGTCGGTTACCGTGAAGTGGCGCAGCTAGCCGAGGATCTGCGACTCATGCATCCGGATTGGAGCTGGAGAGAGATTCATGACTTGATGCTTCAATTTGGTTCGCCCGCCCCCCGGCACGTTCGACAACTCCTTGGCCTGTGATCCACGGGTTTTGCTTCGTGTTTAAATGTGTAGGTGCGTACACAACTTATTATTGCAGTCGCCTTGACCATTTCTTTCGCGCTTTCCGCTTGCTCCACGGAGAGTGATTCGAGTCCATCTATGACGCCCATAACGCCCACGGTGACCGAATCAGCGAGCCCGGTGCCAAGTGAGAACGTCGGTGACCCGTGCGCCGTACTAGATCAAATGCAAGCCTCACTTTCTAAGGCGGTTGTAGATCTCCTTGCGAATCCCGATCTGGCCACTGCCTTTGAAACAGAGTTTGATAATCAGGTTGCGCTACTTAATGACCTCGTGTCTTCCCTTCAGGGGGATCCGACCGAACAGCAACAATTGCAGGTGGATCTTGATGCCGCATTGCTGGCAAAAGATGAAGCACTGAACAAGTTCAATGAAGCGCAAGAGGCTGAAAACGCTCTTTCACAAGCGCTCGGTATGGCAGACGCAGCGCTATCAGCGCGCGATGCAGTGACTTCCGCACAACGAGTACTGGTCGCCGTGGGTAATCAATTGACATGCGATCAGCCCTAGCGCCGAAATCACATTTATTTAACTGGGTTGTGAGATCTCAATGTCAGAGAATTGAGTCAGCATGAACCTATTCGACGAAAGTTGAATTCGGTCACACTGGAGGGGGAAGCCAAGAGTGCGTCAGTGATTAATTTTGCTTGCGTACTCGCTTTATTGCCTTGTTGATAGCCACAATAAGAATCATTAGGACAATGATGGGCCCCAAAAATGCTACGAGGAATCCGGCGAACGTGATAGATGCAGAAAAGACATAAGTCAAGGAGTCCCAGCCATTGCGCATTCCTTGAACAAAGTGTGGTGAATCGAGTGAGCCTGAGGGGTCTGTCACTAAAGTGGTCGCACCCTGAGGCGTTGAGCGTGTCAACTCGATAATCAAGATCGATCATGGTTGTAGTGACATCAAGTGTTGACGTACTCAAAGAAGTTACTTCTCCTACGTGGGCAAGGTGGTCGAGGTAGGCCTCGGGGTCGGATTCAGACAGCTAGATGGTGAGTGACGCGTAATTTTGGTCGTCTTCTTTATGAATATCTTTTTGGGAATCCAGCCCGAAAAACTCTGCTGTTATTAATAGGACGTGGCTGGCCTGTTCGCTGGAGACTGACCCAAAATCCATTTCTTCAATGTGCCTAGATTCGGCGGGACCTTCAGCATTTGTGGTGCCGCAGCAGGCTAAGCCGAGCACTGCCAGGTCGATCCCTGCGAAGATTGCGGCCTTAGATCCACCCAAGTCGTGGCCCTTTGTATGGGAGTGTGCTGCATGTGATCACTTGGATGTGTGGTGGAGGTTGTCGGTTTCCTGTTTTTTGGTCTCAATTCGACAACATAGGGAGATCAGGTTCTTCATAACCGCTCACTAGACTTCCACACATGGCGATCATTGAAGCGATAATTGCGCGCGAAATTCTGGACTCTCGGGGCAATCCCACTGTTGAAGTTGAGGTTCTCCTCGATGACGACACTGTTTCTCGGGCGGCTGTCCCCTCGGGCGCTTCAACCGGAGCCTTTGAGGCGGCTGAAAAGCGCGATGGGGGTTCTCGGTATGGCGGTAAGGGTGTTTTGGCGACAGTCGCAGGGGTCGAAGGTGAAATTGCTGATTCAATAATTGGTTTGTCTGCAGATGACCAGCGAACCGTTGACCAGGTCATGATTGATCTTGATGGAACGCCAAATAAGAGCCGGCTTGGCGCGAATGCAATCTTGGGGGTATCCCTTGCAGTCGCTAAGGCCGCGGCGCTTTCCGCCGAATTGCCGTTATTCAAATACTTGGGAGGCCCTAACGCCCACCTGCTTCCTGTCCCCATGATGAATATTCTCAATGGTGGTGCACATGCCGACACTGGTGTCGACATCCAGGAGTTCATGATCGCGCCCATCGGGGCAACAACGTTTTCCGAGGCGTTGCGCAGTGGCACCGAGGTCTATCACGCATTGAAGTCAGTATTGAACAAGAATGGTTATGCAACCGGTTTAGGTGACGAGGGAGGTTTCGCTCCAGATTTGTCCAGTAACCGCGCGGCACTAGATCTGATTGTCACCGCAATTGAGACGGCCGGTTTCACAGTGGGCAGCGATATTGCACTGGCACTGGACGTTGCGTCAACTGAGTTTTACAGCGATGGCGCCTATATCTTCGAAGGAGCGGCTCGCTCTTCTGAGTGGATGACCGCGTATTACGAATCACTTTTGGCTGATTTTCCATTGGTGTCCATTGAAGATGCTTTGGCCGAAGACGACTGGGCCGGGTGGATTCACGCTACCGATGCGATTGGTGACCGGGTGCAATTCGTGGGTGACGACCTCTTTGTTACTAATCCGGCACGCTTGGCGCGGGGAATCTCAGAAGGTGCCGCTAACGCGCTACTGGTTAAAGTCAATCAAATCGGGTCGCTCACCGAAACCCTTGATGCGGTCTCCATGGCGGCCCGCAATGGGTACTCATCCATGATGTCGCACCGTTCTGGCGAAACCGAGGACACCACAATCGCCGACCTTGCGGTTGCGGTCAACTGTGGTCAGATCAAGACTGGCGCACCAGCCCGCAGTGAACGAGTGGCCAAATACAACCAGCTTCTCCGGATCGAGGAAGAGCTCGATGACAGCGCGCGTTATGCCGGTAAGAGTGCATTCCTACGTTTTGGCGGCGGTGTCTGAGCGCATTTGCGCTTAGACCGTGTAACTATTGTCTCGTGGCAGACCCAAAGGATCACAGTTACGGCTCCCTAACGGGCCGGGCTTTGGCGCTCCTTGTCACAGTCGTCCTTTTGGGGGTGATTCTGGCGGTGCCGGTGCGCAATTGGCTTGGCCAGCGAGCCGAGATCGCAGCCCTTAAAGCACAGATTGAAGTGGCCCAAGAAAATGTTGATGGACTCCAACTGGAGCAACAGCGCTGGGCTGACCCCGCTTACATCGCTGCGGAAGCGAGGCGAAGGTTGCATTTTGTCATGCCCGGTGAGATCGCCTACGTCGCGCTGGGTGCTGATGGGCGACCAGCTGCCGAAACTATTTCCGCGGAAGCTGCCGAAGTTGAACCTAACTGGTACAGCAAGCTTTGGGGTGCGCTAATTGAAGCCGACGATGCAGTAGAGCCCGGCAGTGGTTGAGATCTCACCGGAAGAACTTGAACTAGTTGGTCAACAGCTTGGTCGGTCAGCACGTGGTTGTTTTCGAGTTGCAGCGCGCTGCGAGTGCGCGGCCCCACTCGTCGTCCAAACCGAACCGCGCCTGCCCGGCGGCACCCCGTTCCCCACCACCTATTACCTCACCTGCCCCAGGCTCGCGGGGGCGATTGGAACCCTGGAGAGCACGGGCCTGATGCGTGAGATGGAAGCTGACTTGGCACAAGACCATGAACTTGCTGCGCAATATCAAGCCGCTCATGAACGCTATCTACGTGACCGAGAGGCGCTCGGTGTCGTCCCTGAGTTGAAAGGGATCAGCGCGGGTGGGATGCCACGCCGAGTTAAATGCCTACACGTATTGATTGCGCAGTCACTCGCTTGCGGCCCCGGCGTCAACCCATTGGGCGACCGGGCGCTTGCCATGCTGTCTCCGTGGTGGAAGCAAAATTCATGCCTGAACTAGTGCCAACATTCGCCGCGATTGATTGTGGCACCAACGCAATTCGTTTGTTGGTTGCAACAGTTGATGGCAACACGGTCACGGACCACCTTCGGGAAATGCGTACCGTCAGGTTGGGTGAAGGAGTTGATGCCACTGGGGAATTCAACAATACGGCCCTTGAGCGCACTTTCGCGGCCTGCCGTGAGTACGCAGGGTTGTTAATGCAATATAAGATCAAAGAACTTCGGTTCATCGCGACTTCAGCATCTCGCGACGTGTCAAATCGCGATGCTTTTACTGCTGGGGTGAAAGAAATTTTGGGTGTTGAGCCAGAAGTAATCGGCGGAGATCAGGAGGCTGAGCTTTCTTATCGGGGTGCGTTGTCCGGGCTGGACGTGCGGGGATCGGTACTTGTATCCGACATTGGGGGTGGTTCAACTGAATTCGTAACGACTCTGCCTGATCACTCCTTGGTATCAGAAAGTGTGAACATTGGATGTGTTCGCATGACCGAGCGACACTTGGATTCTGATCCGCCGACTGGGCAGGAAATTGAGGCAGCCACCAGGGACATCAGGAATCACATCGAAATAATTGGAAGAACGTTCCCGATCAAGGCTGAAACTACTTTCATTGGCCTTGCCGGTTCAGTGACAACGGTTGCTGCAATGGCACTGGGGCTGCACGATTACGACGTGGATCTAATCCATGGCTGCGTTGTGAGCATTGGGGAGGTTGACGCAGTCACCGACGAATTGCTGAACATGACCCGCGTACAACGTGCAAAACTTGGGTTTATGCATCCCGGTCGAGTGGACGTGATCGGTGGTGGAGCCTTGGTGTTGAGAGAGTCGATGAGGATGCTTGGCTTTACGCGGGTGTTGGTCAGTGAAAAAGATTTGCTTGACGGGGTTGTTTTGAGGCTGGGAAACGCATAATTTGTGACACTTGCACGATGAAGCCTCTTATGAGGAAAATTATCGGACTGGCATCGGCAGTTCTTTTGGTGCCGTTTGTGGTTCCAGCCGTGGCCCTAGCTGCCGATCCGCCAAAGCCAAGTAAGTCAGTGTGTTCACAAGATGGCCGAGATAAGGACTATGCGTGCATGAAGGTCAAAGCCAAGAAAGTCCCTTCGAGTGAGACTGTCACTTTCGCAGGAAATCTGAGTAAACGTGCACGTAAGAATCTCGAAAGTTGGACGAGGGGCGAAAATATTGTGTGCCATTCCCGATATGCGACCAAGCCAGCCACTGATGGGGGCTGGCCCTCACAGGTCCTTGAGGCTGCATGCACAACCATTCGCAATAATAGTGAATTCACCATTATTGCCGAGCTCGGCCGCAAAGGCAAGTACTATTACGGTCTTAAAATGGGGCCTTGACGCGCAAAAAATATAGTGGAGTGTGGCGAAGGTGACCCGGGACTGATTGGTGTTGGCATCTAACGATGCAAACAAGGCACTTCGACTAAAAACGACGTGATATCTGAATTTTCATGATGGACGCCTGTCCGGGTGTATACGCTCACACCGGGAGGGGCGTGGGCATGGGAATCACAATTCGAGATGTTGCAGCCGCCGCCGGCGTTTCTACGGCAACTGTGTCGCGGGCGCTACGTGGATTACCCAATGTCGACCATGCCACCCGTGATCGGGTCAAAGAGGTTGCTGCGGGTTTGGATTTCGTAATTTCTCCGAGTGCCTCTCGCTTGGCATCGGGGCGAACCGGTTCAGTTGCAGTTGTTACTCCCCATATTGCTCGCTGGTTTTTCTCTGAAGTGATCGCTGGTGCGGAATCGGTCATGCAGCATGCAGATATGGATCTGCTACTAATGAACGTTGGAGAGCATCAAAGCAGAGTTTCGCGAATCCCGCCGACCGCGCGGATTCGTCGACGAGTTGACGGAATACTTATTGTTGCTCTGCCACCCCAAGATCCGGACCTTGAGCCAATTATGAATCTCGGCATGCCCACGGTAATGATCGGTGGAGCAACTCCGGGAGTTAATTGCTTCGTAATTGACGACGTCGCTGCGGCACGTAAGGCGACGGGATACTTGGTTTCTTTAGGTCACTCGAGGATTGCGCTCATATCCGGAAAGTCGGCTGCGGCACGCTTTACCGCCGGTTCACAACGCGAACGTGGTTACCGATCCGTCATGGCTGAATTCTCACTAGTGGAAGACCCCATGCTCGAGGTGTCGGGACACTTCACCATCGAGGGTGGGGAAAGTGGAATGGATGCCCTCCTGAATCAATCAAATCCTCCAACGGCAGTTTTCGCAATGTCAGACGAAATGGCATTCGGCGCAATTCGATCACTACGTACCCATGGACTTGAGCCAGGACGCGATGTGTCAATCATCGGAATCGACAACCACCCTATGTCGTCATACTTTGGCTTGACAACGATCGCGCAACCTGTGGCCGACCTTGGGAAAAAGGCGGGAGAATGCCTGTTGGAACAACTCGCGGGGTCTGATTCGCTGAGTAGCAACGCCCGGGTAACCCAGTTGCCGACCGAGTTGATAGCGCGCAGTTCGACGGGCGCTAAGGATTTCGCATAAGGTTGTGACGAGGCTTCAGTTTGCTAAAATGGGAAGTGAAGGTGGACGATGCAAGGGTCGCATGGGATTGATGTGGCCCCTTGGGAACTTCATACCCGGCAGACCCATCACGGGTAAATCTGGCAGGAAGAAGTAGAGGGTTGGGGACTTTCCTCGATTTTTCGCTCAATAGGGAGATTAAATGACCGTAGTGACTCGGCGCCGTGGAGCGGCAGCAATTGCTGGAAGCATCGCAACTCTGATGTTGCTCACCGCTTGTTCGAGCGACGGTCCCGCGGATGAAAATGCAGAGGCAACGACGCAACCCTCGCCAAAACAAGAGACCCCGACACAAGAAGCTGACATTGAGGTACTGGCAGATTGTGAAGTGTATGTGGAATATCAGGGCAGCCAAGGAGCATCGGTCAGCATCTTCACCTCAATCCTGGATCCGCAAAAGGGTCTGTTCGAGCAGTCGTGGGAAGAATTTGAGACCTGTACCGGAATAGATATCGTCTATGAAGGAAGCGATCAGTTTGAAGCTCAACTTTCTGCTCGGATCGCTGGTGATACCGCCCCTGACATCGCATTTATCCCTAGGCCCAGCTTGCTCGCCGAGCTCGTTGCAGGCGGCGGTCCGGTCCCTGCATCAGAAGACATAGTTTCCAATGTTGACAACTACTGGAATCCAGCATGGAGATCTTATGGAACAGTCAACGGAACCTTTTACGCAGCGCCGCTTGGATCGCACATGAATTCATTCGTGTGGTACTCACCTCAGACTTTCGCGGCAAATGACTACGCAATTCCCTCAACGTGGGACGAGTTGTGGGCACTCTCAGATCAAATGGTCGCCGATGGCCTAGTGAAGCCCTGGTGTGGGGGTCTTGAATCTGGGTCCCAGACTGGCTGGCCATCAACTGACTGGCTGGAAGAGATCATGCTTCGCATGTTCGGTGGAGTGGTGTACGACCAGTGGGTTAACCACGAGCTTGACTTCGACTCCCCCCAAGTCACCGCAGCCATGGATGTTTTGGCTGGCTGGATGAAAAACGCAAACTACGTCAACGGCGGCTTCGGTGATGTCCAGACAATCGCTACAACCGCATTCCAAGATGCGGGTGGCCCAATTCTTAACGGTGAGTGCGGGATGCTGCAGCAATCGAGTTTATACGCTAACTCGTGGGGTGACTTACAAGTTGGCGCAACAGTTGGTCCCGATGGTGACGCATACGCCTTTTACATCCCCGTGATCAATGACATGGTTGCCCCGCAGCCTGTTGTGGGTGATGGTGAGTTCGTCACTGCATTCGCGGATCGTCCAGAGGTCGCAGCTGTTCAGAGTTATCTCTCCTCGGCCGAATTCGCAACCAGCAAGGTATCGCTCGGCACCTGGGTTTCCGCTAACAACGGTGTCCCATTGGACACCTACGCCGAAGGTTCGATCGATAAGCTGTCGGCTCGGTACCTCACCGATATGGGTGGGACATTCCGTTTCGACGCATCTGAGCTCATGCCAGCGGCTGTTGGCGCTGGGGCAATGTTGACCGAAATGACGGAATGGTTCGCTCAAGGCAAGCCCACAGCTGAAGTCCTTCAAGCTATCGATGCGGCTTGGCCTGTGCCATAAGGAAAACTAGCCCAACTAAGCCGCCGGGAACTGTGAGCCTGTAGATAGGGTTACGCCCGAGAAGGGCGACCTTCTCGTCCCCGTAGTCCAATCGGTAGAGACACCCGGCTTAAACCCGGCACAGTGTGGGTTCAAATCCCACCGGGGACACCCATTTCTCTTGGGTTAAGCGAGTGTTGGCGGTTTCGAAATAGTTTGTTATCTTATAGCCATGTCATCACGATTCTCACAGACCGCAAACCCGATCCTCAAGCGCTACGAAGCCCCCGCCAAGGGCGACGGCTTCGCATACGCGGAAGGGCAATCTGCCTACACGCAAGCAGCGGGTGGATCAGCCGGTACCCAGTCGCAGTTTGAAAGCATCACCGCGGGTGGTGGAGCCCGCCTGACTTTTGCGGACGTAGTTGTAAAGAGCACGATTCTGTTCATCATTACGGTCATCATGGCTTTTGTGGGTTGGGCGATCGTCCCCAGTGCCCCAATCGTTCTCTGGATTGGACTGATCGGCGCCTTGGTGTTTGGACTCACAAACGCTTTCAAAAAGGAAGTGTCACCGATCCTGGTTGTTCTGTACGCGACATTTGCCGGACTTCTGCTGGGAGCAATCAGCTGGTCGTATGACCAGATGGCGCTCGCCCAGAATTACGAAGGATTGGTCAGCCAAGCAATTATTGGAACCCTCACCGCATTTGGAGTAATGCTGTTCCTGTACGGGACTGGAATTGTGAAGGTCAACGGCAAGTTCAAGAGAATCTTCATGGCAGCCATGATCAGCTATTTCCTGATTGCGATGGCATCCCTGGTGGGTGCCCTATTCGGCGTGGGGGGTGGCTGGGGATTCTACGGAGTGGGTTTCTGGGGTCTGCTCCTGTGCGCTGCCGGTGTACTCCTTGCCTCGTTCATGTTGATGCTGGACTTCGACGCGATTAAGCAGGGAATCAACATGGGCTTGCCGGAGCGCGAATCGTGGAGATTGTCCTTCGGTCTGCTGGTTACCTTGGTGTGGCTGTACCTCGAGATCTTGCGCCTCCTGTCGATCCTGGCCGGTCGGGACTAAGGCAACGCGCGACGAAGCGCAGTCAGGGCCGCCGCGGCTTCGGCGTTCCCATGCGGGTTCACCGCAAGGAGATCTTGGGTCAGAACCGTGAGTTGCGCGGCATAAGCACCGGGTCCAACTCGGGGAATTTTACGACCGCCCGGATTGGTGGATTCCCAAATTGTGGTTGCACACGTGTACACGGGAATGTCCATTGTGACGAGTCGATCGTGATTCAAACTTGCAAGCCGAAGCCTAAGTCGATCGAGCTCACGCAGAATCTCCTCGTGTAATGGGTCCATAGACACAGCATATGCACTTTTTGGGTTATTGATAACACTGTGCAATAAGACGACAGCCCGCAGGCTCCTGCTGCGCTGAGTAAAAACCCACGTAAGGTTGTCCCGTGCAGATTTATGACTCAGTTCTTGACCTGATTGGTAACACGCCACTGGTGCGGCTTAATAAGGTGACGCAGGGAATTGCCCCTGAAGGCGTCACTGTTGTCGCCAAAGTTGAATACGTTAACCCGGGTGGCTCGGTGAAAGATCGAATTGCTGAGCGCATGATTGATGCCGCCGAAAAAGACGGCTCACTGCAGCCTGGTGGAACAATTGTTGAACCAACGAGCGGCAACACGGGGGTTGGCCTGGCCATGGTGGCCCAACAGCGGGGCTACAAGTGCATATTCGTGTGTCCGGACAAGGTGTCCGAAGACAAGCGAAATGTGCTCAAAGCTTATGGCGCGCAAGTTGTTGTGTGCCCAACCGCAGTGGACCCGGAGGACCCGCGTTCCTATTACAGCGTCAGTGA
>JAPKAV010000136.1 GCA_028825115.1 Candidatus Nanopelagicales bacterium
GCCGCACGGACATCGCCAAAGTCGTGATTAGTGGGGAAGTCGTTCGCGACAGTGTAAATCCAACTCTTGTGCCGCGGGGAGCGCCAAAGCGCGCACCACGTGAAAAAACCGCTTAACCACCCGTGGGCAACAAGTACTCCATGCCTGATGCAGTCACTATGGCCAAAGGGGTCGAGTCACTGACTCCAGCCATTAATTTAGTGGTCGTTGATGCAAAAGTTGCGAACACCTGCTGAATAAGTAACTGGTCAGGTCCATTGATTGATTCAAATGATACTGGGTTGAAGACGATTCCCCACCTTTGTCAGCCGATTAGGCTGCTGCCGTTGAATTATCACTCCTAGACACAGCTCCCGAACTGCAACTCATGGAAGAGCCACAGCAGGGGAGACAAGTTTTGGAGATTCCTGTTGACGACCTTGTCAGAATTTACGGCGACACAAAAGTGCCCCACGACCAGTTAACTAGCCGGCAAGGAATATTTCCGCTTGCAAGTCTGTTGAATCGGGGGCGCTCACGGTTTTGAGTTCTTCAATAGATCCGGCAGCCTTGAGATCTGGTGCAACTGAATCTAAATGTTTAAGCATCTGGGGAGTTCCGGTGAAAACTGCTACTGACACCACAGCCCTCATCGAGAGTTTCGCCTCGGACTTGGCTTTGCGGATCATTCGTAGGGCCTCGGTTGCGGTGGCAAGTGCAGCTTTGTCGCCGCTGGGGGCCAGGGCTCGTAGGGCGTCACTATCTGGCCACTGGCTGGTGTGTATCGAGTCCCTGTTAAACCACGACCAGGTTTCCTCGGTGGTGAAAGGCAAGAACGGCGCGAACAGGCGGAGCAGGGTGTCCAAGGTGACCAGCAAGGTTGCCCGTGCGCTCTGCGTGTTGACCACCCCTCTTTCGCCGTAAGCGCGTTCCTTGACAAGCTCAACGTAGTCGTCGGTGAACTCCCAGAAGAACGTCTCGGTTGCATCTAGTGCTTTTGCGTAGTTGAACTCTTCGAATGCCTTCGTTGCACTTTCTACGGTTGCGGCAAGTTTTGCAATGAGTGCTTGGTCAACAGGTTCCGAGATCGATGCAGCCGTGATGTTCGTGAGGTCCAGGTCACTTGAAAGTTGGGACAGCGTGAGAGCAAACTTGCTGGCGTTGAGCAACTTGATCGCAAGGCGGCGTCCGATTTTCATTTGACCAACGTCAAAGGCGGTGTCGGTGCCTGGGCGGCCAGAGGCTGCCCAGTACCGGACGGCGTCAGAACTGTATTCGTCCAGCATATCCATGGGCGTAACGACATTACCCTTGGATTTGCTCATTTTCTTTCGGTCGGGGTCCAGGATCCAACCCGAGATTGTGGCGTGCTGCCACGGCAGTTCGTTGTTTTCGAGGTCTGCGCGAACCACGGAGGAGAAGAGCCAAGTACGGATGATTTCGTGGGCTTGTGGTCGCATGTCCATAGGGAATACGCGCTTGAAAAGATCAGGGTCGCGCTCCCAGCCGCCAGCGATTTGAGGGGTAAGAGAACTCGTCGCCCAGGTGTCCATCACGTCGGGATCGCCCATGAAGCCACTGGGTTGATTGCGTTGATCCTCGGTGTAGCCGGCGGGGACATCGCTACTTGGGTCAATCGGAATTTCGGCTTCACTTGGTGCAAGTACTCGCTCGTAGTCCGGATTACCATCCGAGTCGAGTACGTACCAGATGGGAACGGGAACCCCAAAAAACCTTTGGCGGGAAATCAACCAGTCACCGTTGAGTCCTCCGACCCAGTTTTCGTACCGGACCAGCATGTGGGGCGGGTGCCAGGTGATTTCGCGCCCGCGGGTGAGGAGTTCTTCGCGCAGCTTCGGGTCGCGGCCGCCATTAGAGATGTACCACTGGCGGGTGGTAACAATTTCCAGTGGCTTATCCCCTTTTTCAAAGAACTTCACCGGGTGGGTAATTGCTTTCGGCTCGCCCATCATGTCACCGGATTCGCGGAGGACTTCAACCATGCGCTGCTTTGCGGTAAAGCTGGTAGCGCCGGCAATAGCTGCAAAACGCTCTTTACCTGCGCGGGTGGTAATCCATGGTGGGGTCTGCGAAGTGATCCGACCGTCCCAGCCGACGATTGGGCGGGTGGGTAACTCCAGCTCACGCCACCAAGTGACGTCGGCGAGGTCGCCAAATGTGCAGACCATTGCGATGCCGGATCCTTTTTCTGGGTCGGCAAGCGTGT
>JAPKAV010000059.1 GCA_028825115.1 Candidatus Nanopelagicales bacterium
CATTGGGAGCACACCATCGCGATCACCGAATCGGGTCCGCAAATTCTTACCATCCCTTAATTTAAGTTAAATGCGCCATGATTGTGCAGGGAAATCTCAGGGGGAATCGAATCCGGATCACTCACCAAAATATTTCTAGCTGAAAGTGCTGGAAACTGGGTCTGGTTGGTCTGGGACGGGGCGATTATCAAATGATACACTTGTTGAAATCTCGCCAAGGATCACCAACCCATAGGGCAATTGACCCCAACGCTCGGGCCGGCTGGGCCCTTGCGTAGACTCTGACGGCTGAAGAGGTGACTACTTCTGGTGGCAATCATAGGGAAGCGGAGTAGATGGCTAAAAAAGAGGGCGCGATCGAGCTTGAGGGCATGATCACCGAATCTCTGCCAAATGCAATGTTTCGGGTTGAGCTAGATAATGGGCACAAGGTGCTCGCCCACATCAGTGGAAAGATGCGGATGCACTACATCCGCATTCTTCCCGACGATCGTGTTGTGGTTGAGCTGTCACCCTATGACCTCACCCGCGGCCGCATTGTCTACCGTTACAAGTAACAACCGTTTCCAATAGAAACTCGAGAAAGAGTAACCATGAAGGTGCAACCCAGCGTCAAAAAGATCTGCGACAAATGCAAAGTCATCCGTCGCCACGGTCGAGTGATGGTGATTTGCGAAAATGTTCGTCATAAGCAACGCCAGGGCTAAAAAGGCTCAATAGCCTAAAAGCACTGGGGTGTTACCGGGAGAGACAACTCGAACACCAAGTACAGGGAGAACCCGACCCCGGATCAACAGATCCGGACGATACCTTCGGCCACGGGGCCGAAGACCAGCCTTGGCAGGCTGGATTGGCTCTCCCACCACACGACCCCGTGAATTACTGAAAAGAGAGTACGCCCATGGCACGACTTATTGGTGTCGATCTGCCCCGCGAAAAACGCCTGGCAATCGCACTGACCTACGTTTACGGTGTTGGCCGTTCGCAGGCCTCAAAGGCACTCGAAGCAACCGGCATTGATCCCGAAATGAAATCAAAGGATCTCACCGACGATCAAACACTCGCATTGCGCGACTGGATCGAATTAAATCTGAAAGTAGAAGGTGACCTGCGCCGCGAGGTTGCAGCCGATATTCGCCGCAAGGTCGAAATTGGTTGCTATCAGGGAATTCGTCACCGCAAGGGTCTTCCCGTTCGCGGGCAACGCACCCATACCAACGCGCGTACCCGCAAGGGTCCCCGTAAGGCTGTTGCCGGCAAGAAGAAGGTCTAAGCGAACGATCTCGTTTTACACGAGAAAAAATCCCAAACCTCTAAAGAATAGGAATCACATATGGCCCCCAAAGGTCCCGGCACCAAGAAGGTGCGGCGCAAGGAAAAAAAGAATGTGGCACATGGTCACGCTCATATCAAGAGCACGTTCAACAACACCATTGTTTCCATCACTGACCCAAGCGGTGCCGTAATTGCATGGGCATCAGCTGGCCAGGTTGGCTTTAAGGGAAGTCGCAAGTCAACACCATTTGCCGCGCAGCTTGCCGCCGAAGCTGCTGCACGTCGGGCAATGGAACACGGTATGCGCAAGGTTGACGTATTCGTCAAAGGACCGGGCTCAGGTCGCGAAACTGCGATCCGCTCACTACAGGCGACCGGCCTTGAAGTTGGCTCAATCGCCGACGTAACCCCAGTGCCATTCAACGGAACCCGCCCCAAGAAGCGTCGCCGCGTTTAATCCGCGGACCTTTCATAACACTTAGAAATTAGGAGAAGACAATGGCGCGTTACACGGACGCAGATTGCAAGCGGTGCCGCCGCGAAAAAATGAAGTTGTTCCTTAAGGGATCAAAGTGCGAGTCACCAAAGTGCCCATTTGAAAAACGCCCCTACCCGCCCGGCCAGCACGGCCGCGGTCGGTCAAAGGAGAGCGAGTACTTGTTGCAGCTTCGTGAGAAGCAGAAGGCAACCCGCATGTACGGTGTTCTAGAGAAGCAGTTCTCTAACTACTACAAAGAAGCACAGCGCATGCCGGGTAAGACTGGTGAGAACTTGCTGCGAATCCTTGAAAGTCGTTTGGACAATGTGGTCTTCCGTGCTGGTTTTGCAAAGAGTCGCGACATGGCCCGCCAGCTGGTAACCCACGGTCACTTGATGGTCAATGGCCACAAAGTCGACATTCCGTCCTTCCGGGTTTCCCCTAATGACGTAGTTGACGTTCGCCCCAGCTCACTGGAAATGACTCCTTTCATTGTGGCTCACGCCGAGATCGGTGAAAAGACCGTTCCACCATGGCTTGAGGTTGTGCCATCAAAAATGCGCATCCTTGTTCACTCAATCCCGTCACGCGAGGGAATAGACACGCAGGTCAACGAACAACTTATTGTTGAGTTGTACTCCAAGTAGTAACCACTCTCGATTCACTCGAATCGAGCTGAGAAACGCGATATCAAATAGAGGGTATCGTTGGAAGGGAATGAAAAGTGCTCATTAGTCAGCGTCCAATTCTGACCGAAGAACCAATCAGCGAGTTCCGTTCACGTTTTGTGTTGGAACCCCTTGAGCCAGGTTTTGGTTACACCCTTGGCAACTCACTTCGTCGAACCTTGCTCTCCTCGATTCCGGGTGCGTCCGTCACGAGCATCCGCATTGATGGGGTTCTACATGAGTTCAGCACAGTTGATGGAATCAAAGAAGATGTCACCGAAATCATTTTGAACCTTAAGGGGCTCGTGGTGTCAAGTGAGATCGATGAGCCAGTTGTCATGTACTTGCGCAAGCAGGGCCCCGGGAATGTGACTGCAGCTGATATTCAGCCACCAGCGGGCGTTGAGGTCCACAATCCCGAGCTTCATCTTGCAACGCTCAATGACAAGGGCAAGCTCGAGATCGAACTCGTTGTTGAGCGTGGTCGCGGTTACGTACCGTCGACCATGAACAAGCATCCTGAGCAAGAGATCGGCCGGATCCCGGTTGACTCGATCTACTCACCGGTGCTCAAGGTGAGTTACAAAGTTGAGGCTACCCGTGTTGAACAGCGTACCGACTTTGACAAGTTGATCATCGATGTTGAGACGAAGCCATGCATGTTGCCACGCGATGCTGTTGCATCTGCTGGCTCCACTTTGGTTGAGCTCTTTGGCCTTGCTCGTGAGATGAATCTTGACGCGGAAGGTATTGACATTGGTCCAAGTCCCACGGATGCATTCGTTGCCGAGCAACTCTCAACTCCAATTGAGCAGCTTGATATGACAGTGCGTTCCTACAACTGCCTCAAGCGCGAAGGCATCCATACCGTTGGGGAACTCATCACCCGTAGTGAGGCTGATCTGCTTGATATCCGTAACTTTGGCGCCAAGTCAATCGAGGAAATCAAGGTAAAACTGCACGGTCTTGGTCTTGCGCTCAAGGACAGCCCCCCTGGGTTTGATCCCAGCACCGCAGTGTACTTCGATGACACCGATGTCGACATGGATGTTGACCCCGAAGAAGTGCCAGAAGTTGCTGTTACCGTCACAGAAGATGCCTACCCCGAGGACGAGCAGCTCTAAGAGCCTGCTGCGCATTCGGACTGACCAAGATTAATAAGGAGACAAGATGCCATCGCCAGCTAAGGGAGCCCGCCTCGGTGGGGGAGCCTCACACGAGAAGCACATGTTGGGCAACCTTGCGACCGCTCTCTTTGAGCACGGGCGCATCACAACAACCCATGCAAAGGCGAAGCGACTTCGTCCACTCGCCGAGCGCATGGTTACCTTTGCAAAGCGTGGAGACATTTCGGCTCGCCGTCGTGTTCTCACCGTAGTGAAGGACAAGGGTGTTGTGCACACGTTGTTCACCGAGATCGGCCCCAGCTATGCCGGCCGCCAGGGTGGCTACACCAGAATCGTCAAGATTGGTAACCGCAAGGGCGACAACGCCCCCATGGCGATCATTGAGCTGGTTGAGCCAATGGCTGAAGCAGCAGTCGCTGAAGCAACGGGCGCCACCAAGCGCGCTGTCAAGGAATCAGCTGCGAAAAGCGAGGACGCCAAGGTAGTGGAAGAAATTAAGCCAGACACCGAGGAAGTCCTGGAAGAGGAAACAAGCGCGCCGGTAAATACCGAAGGCGAAGAAGCTGTTTCTGCAGGCGAAGAAGCAGAGCCCAAGGAGTAAGTCCTGAGTTCGCAACATGAAATTGATCAGCCCGTTCTCGGTTTACCCGGGGACGGGCTGATTCGTCTGCGTGTCTACCTGGCCTACGACGGCTCCGGTTTTCACGGTTGGGCCTCTCAAATGGAGGCCCGCTCGGTTCAATCTGAAATTGAAAACACAATCGGTGCGCTGATTCATCAGCTTCACTTACCCACAATTGTTGCCGGACGCACGGATGCCGGCGTGCATGCTCGCGCACAGATATTCCATTTTGATATCACCCGCAATCACCCACAAATGAACAAACTGACCGCCGAGCGAATTAATAAGGCGTTGCCAGGTGACATTCGAATCCACAAAATAGAGGAAGCGCCTTACGGTTTTGATGCACGCTTCTCGGCCCTGTGGCGTGAATACACCTACACAATTTGCGATGACCCCACCGGTCCAACACCACTTCACCGTCACGAGGTCTTTGCGTGGCCAGTCTCCCTTGACATCGACAAACTCAATGAAGCAAGCCAATGCCTGATTGGGGTGCACGACTTTTTTGCCTTCTGCAAAGAAAAACCTAAAACAACCACAATCAGGGAAGTTCAAAGACTCGAATGGCACCGCAACAAAGATGATTACGTTGTCATGACAATTAGAGCTGATGCCTTCTGTTATTCCATGGTCCGCAGCATTGTGGGAGCGCTTTTGCCAATCGGTGATGGTCGCAGACCTGTCACCTGGACACAGCATCTGTTGAGCCAAGAATCCAAAATCTCTCACATTCAGACGATGCAAGCGTTCCCACTCGTCCTTGAACGAGTGGGTTACCCACCAGATGAAGAATTATTTGCTCGCCAAAGTGAAACTAGGGCTCGGCGGGGCTGAACACTTCTCTATGCGTGATTGACATCGCCGAGCCGGCTGCAGGTGAGAAGCGCGAAATTTCGCCGTCTTGTCGTAAAGTTGGGACATGATTCGTGGATATTTGGCCAGTATTACCCCCGTGAAGCATGCTGAATTACCCGCTCATGAAGGCGTGAGCACAGGAGTAGGCGCTCTTGACACCGAGGGCGATATCGAAGTTGGCGTGTGGGAACACTCGGTCGGCACTTCGACCGACACGGAGGTGGAGGAAGTATTCGTGGTGCTATCCGGGCGCGGAACCGTGACCTGCGATCAGGGTGGCCAGATTATGCTTGAACCCGGAACCGTAGGGATGCTACCCATGGGCGCGAAAACCGTATGGTCGATCACGGAGCCCTTGCGAAAAGTGTGGATCACACTGTCTTGAATGGAGAATCATGGCCCGAATGTCTGATGGAAATGACTTACTGACCTTAAATTGGAGGATGTAAATGTCCTGGGTAGATGACGGCTTTATTGCATTTGACACGGAGACGACGGGTGTTGAGGCGAGTGCGGACCGAATTGTGAGCGCCGCTGCGGTGGAGTTTCGTGACGGTGTTGAAGCTTCCTCGCGCGAATGGCTCATCAAAGTCGATGTGCAGATTCCACAAGCAGCCAGCGCTGTGCATGGAATCACTGATCAGATGAGTCAGTCCCAGGGCCTTGTACAAGTTGAAGCGCTTGGGGCAATTAGTGAATACCTTGTGTCGAGCAAGCTACCGGTGGTGTGCTTTAACTCCCAATTTGACCGAACGATTCTTGATTCAAATCTTGAGCGGGTGGGCTATCAGCCGCTTTCGGGTGTAGTAGATATCTGCCCCTACGTAATTGACAAGCACATGGATAAATACGTGAAAGGCAAGGCTCAGCGTCGCTTGCAACCTACCGTGGCTCGGTACGGGTTAGAACTTAACGAAGCCGATTGGCATGGAGCACTTGCCGATGCCCGGATCACTGGCCTATTAATGTTGGCTCAGCAAGCGCGATACCCGCAGTTGTTCATCAGTGAACCGGGTGAATTGGGACACTCGGTGGAGCTGTGGCGCAAGGAACAGGATGCCTCTTTTAAAGCGTGGCTAGGGTCCCAGCCACCGCGTCCCTCGTAGTTTTCTTGGTTTTTGTGGGGAAATACATCCTTGATCAGGGGGGATTCGGTGGCCGCTGCTGTGGACGGGTATCCTTTGGGGTCGCTGTGTGTGTTGCAGCCTGGGTGCCGGGGAAAGTGCCCAGTACGGCCTACCAACCGGTAGGTGCAGAGTCCGAGTCCCTACGAGAAAGCAAGGTAGCGCCTCATGCGCACATATAGTCCCAAAGCCGGCGAAATCATTCGCGCCTGGCACGTAATTGACGCGACCGACATTGTTCTCGGACGGCTCGCCAGTCACACCGCGGCATTGCTTCGCGGAAAGCACAAGCCCACCTTCGCACCACATCTGGATACGGGCGATTTCGTTGTCATTATTAATGCTGACAAAGTTGCCCTCACCGGTTCGAAGCGTGAGCAGAAGAAGGCATACCACCACTCGGGTTACCCGGGTGGCCTCACAGCTATCACCTATGCCGAACTGTTGGAGTCACGCCCAACGAAAGCGGTTGAGAAGGCAGTTAAGGGAATGCTCCCTCATAACAAACTGGGTCGCCAGCAGTTGACCAAGTTGAAAATATATGTGGGGGACAATCACCCGCACGCCGCCCAAGAGCCCAAGCCATTTGTCATTACCCAGGTTGCGCAGTAGCGCTAAGGAGAGATTTACGTGTCTGAAGTTGCTATTGACGTAGTTGAAGAAAATATCGAAGAGGTTCCCTCGGAGTACACCAGTGAAAGCGCTAAGCCGGTTATTAACCGCGATGTCGTGATCGCACCGGGTGCTGCAACTGGCCGCCGCAAGGAAGCCGTTGCCCGCGTCCGTATTGTTCCCGGAACCGGACAGTTCAAGATTAATGGTCGCGATCTTGCTTCCTATTTCCCGAACAAGGTTCACCAGCAAATCGTGAACGAGCCATTCGTCACCCTTGGCGCACCCGGCCAGTTTGACGTGATTGCTCGACTGCACGGAGGCGGCACCAGTGGTCAAGCGGGTGCACTTCGTCTCGGTATCGCTCGTTCACTTAACGCGATTGATACTGAAGGTAACCGGGCTAGCTTGAAAAAAGCAGGATTTCTCACTCGTGACCCACGGGCCAAGGAGCGTAAGAAGTACGGTCTGAAGAAGGCTCGTAAGGCTTCGCAGTACAGCAAGCGCTAGTCGGAGCGGTTCACACCACTTCATGGGCCTATTCGGAACCGACGGTGTTCGCGGTTTAGCTAATCGAGATCTCACTGCCGAGTTGGCTTTGGATCTATCGGTTGCCGCTGCACACGTGTTGGCCGATGCTGGCGAATTTGCCGGACACCGTCCTCGAGCAATTGTTGGCCATGACACGCGGGCTTCAGGGGAGTTCCTTGAAGCCGCGGTCGTTGCCGGCTTGGCAAGTGCTGGGATCGACGTCATTTTGGTTGGCGCACTACCCACCCCCGCGATTGCTTATCTGGTGTCTTCACTTGAGGCCGACCTCGGCGTGATGCTTTCTGCTTCACACAACCCGATGCCCGATAACGGCATCAAGTTTTTTGCCCGGGGCGGTCAAAAGCTTGATGACTCCCTTGAAGTGGCAATTGAAAATCGAATGCGCGAACCTTGGCAACGCCCCATTGGCAAAGATGTCGGCCGAGTCGTTGTGGATCCCAGCGCTACCGACCTTTTTGTGGCCCATCTGCTTTCGACTTTAGAGTCTGACTCCTCACTTTCTGGCCTTAAAGTTGTTGTTGATTGTGCGAATGGCGCGGCAAGTGTTGTTGGACCCGAGGCATTGCGTCGTGCTGGCGCCGAGGTAATTGCGATTCATGCAGCGCCCAATGGCTTGAACATCAACGAGGGTTGCGGCAGTACTCACCTTGACGACCTTCGAGTCGCCGTTGTTGAACACGGTGCTGATGCCGGTATCGCATTTGATGGTGATGCCGATCGCTGCCTGGCAATTGATGCGCTGGGTAATGACGTTGACGGTGACCACATTCTGGGTATCCTGGCCATCTCCATGGCCGCGGCTGGCACTTTGACCCACAACACCGTTGTCTCTACGGTGATGGCAAACCTTGGTTTCAATCAAGCAATGGATGCAGCGGGCATAATAGTTATTTCAACAGCCGTCGGTGACCGTTATGTTCTGGAATCGATGCGTGAGCATGGCTATATTCTTGGTGGAGAGCAAAGCGGACACGTTGTCATGAGTGATTTTGGAACAACGGGCGACGGTGTCTTGACCGCATTGCATCTTTTGGCGCGCG
The DNA here is from genome assembly GCA_028825115.1 of Candidatus Nanopelagicales bacterium. GTDB lineage: Bacteria > Actinomycetota > Actinomycetes > S36-B12 > S36-B12 > UBA4592. The sequence continues at coordinate 8,357 of JAPKAV010000059.1, forward strand.
TTTCCAGTAGTGGAAAGTCTCTGGCTGAACTTGCTGGCGTGGTCACCAAATTGCCACAGGTGCTGATTAACGTGGGTGGGGTCGACCGCGCCGGTGTGGAGTCAAACACCAAAGTGGCAGCCGAACTCAAATCATTGGAGTTAGACCTGGCGGGCAGGGGGCGAATTTTGCTGCGGTCTTCGGGCACTGAACCGGTTGTGCGCGTCATGGTTGAGGCAGAAAGCCAGGTGACGGCCCAACGGGTGGCTGAACAACTCGCGCGAGTAATTATGGCGGAATTATCGTTGTGAGTCTTTCCGCGGTGATGGGGTGGGGAATTCTTAATCCCCGCTGAGGCTTCCGCACATCATAGTTGATCGGGCGCGAGGCAGTAAACCTTCAGCGGTACGCTACACCGGTGTGTGGAATCATTGGGTACGTCGGTCACAAGCAGGCCCTAGAGATCGTGGTGGCCGGGCTTCGTCGCATGGAATACCGGGGCTACGACTCTGCAGGGCTAGCCGTGATCGCCGACGGGGGTCTGGAAGTACGCAAGAAAGCCGGGAAGTTAAGCAACCTCGAGCAATTACTCGGGGAAGACCCGTTGCCGAGTTCAACCACTGGAATTGGTCACACCCGTTGGGCAACCCATGGTGGACCAACCGATCGCAATGCACACCCGCATGTCAGCTCTGATGACCGAATCGCAGTTATCCATAACGGGATCATTGAAAACTTTCACACTTTGCGCACTGAACTGGAAGCTGCGGGCGTCCAACTGGAGTCCGAGACCGACACCGAGGTCGTCGCCCACCTCATGGCCCACACGTTGCCCGAGGTAGGGAATTCGTTACCACTAGCCATGCAGGCGGTCTGTTCCCGACTTCAAGGCGCGTTTACCTTGGTGGTAGTCGATCGGAATCAGCCGGATGTCGTCGTGGGCGCTCGCCGCAATTCACCACTTGTTGTGGGTTTGGGCACCGATGGAAATTTTTTAGCATCTGATGTGAGCGCGTTTGTTGCACATACCCGCCACGCTCTGGAACTGGGGCAAGATCAGATCGTCGTCATGAAGGCGGACTCGGTCGTGGTCACCGATTTTGATGGCAATGTAGTTGAAGCCAAACCATTTGACATTGATTGGGATGCATCGGCTGCTGAAAAGGGCGGTTACGAACTATTCATGTTGAAGGAAATTTCCGAGCAGCCTAAAGCGGTAGCTGATTCACTTCTGGGTCGGATCGATGAAAATTTTAGAATCACACTTGATGAACTCAGCATTGACCCTGCGGTGTTGCAACATATTAATAAAGTGATCGTGATTGCCTGCGGAACCGCAGCGCACGCGGGTATGGTCGCAAAATACGCCATTGAGCATTGGACCCACCTACCGGTTGACGTGGAAGTTGCAAGCGAGTTCCGCTATCGCGATCCAATTGTTGGACCGGATTCGCTGGTGATCGCGATTTCCCAGTCAGGTGAAACTATGGATACCTTGATGGGATTGCGTTATGCGAAGTCACAAGGTGCCCGCACTTTGGCGATTTGCAACACGGTCGGATCAACTATTCCACGAGAGTCTGACGCGGTCATTTACACGTATGCAGGACCTGAGATTGCCGTTGCCAGCACGAAAGCATTTCTTACTCAAATAACAGCGACCTTTCTCGTGGGACTTTTCTTGGCACAAGTGCGCGGCACAATGTTTGAAGATGAAATCCGAGGGATACTTGCCGACCTTGACGATATGCCTCGGCACGTGGATCTGGTGCTCGATACGGCAGAACCAATTCGTGAACTTGCCCGGTCACTTGCATCGGCGCGGTCAGTCTTGTTCCTCGGCCGCCATGTGGGATATCCGGTTGCCCTTGAAGGTGCGCTCAAACTTAAAGAGTTGGCTTACATGCATGCAGAAGGTTTTCCCGCAGGTGAGCTCAAGCACGGGCCGATAGCCTTGATTGAAGAAGGCATCCCTGTGATCGTGATCGTTCCTTCGCCTAAAGGGCGTGCAGTCTTGCACGACAAGATCGTGTCCAATATTCAAGAAGTGCGGGCTCGCGGAGCACAAGTAATTGCAATCGCTGAAGAGGGCGACGAAAGTATTATTCCCTTCGCGGACCACATTATTCGCATTCCCGCAGTACCAACGTTGATGCAACCGCTTGTGGCGGTAGTTCCACTTCAAATTTTTGCATGCGAAATGGCAACGGGCAAAGGGCATGACGTGGATCAGCCTCGAAATCTGGCCAAGTCCGTAACCGTTGAGTAATCTAATGGCTTCGGATCTAGCGACTTACGAATTTGGCTCTCCGGTGTATTCCGTGGCCCAGATCCGGGCT
>JAPKAV010000137.1 GCA_028825115.1 Candidatus Nanopelagicales bacterium
GAGCGAAGGAACTGTTCAAAAAGGATCGCGACTACGTGGTCATGGACGGGGAAGTTATTATTGTTGACGAGCACACGGGTCGAATTTTGAAGGGCCGGCGTTACAATGAGGGACTGCATCAGTCCCTTGAAGCCAAAGAAAAAGTGGAGATCAAGGCCGAAAATCAAACCTTGGCCACGGTCACACTACAAAACTTTTTCAGACTGTATAACAAATTGGGCGGTATGACCGGTACCGCGATGACCGAGGCCGCCGAGTTCGGCCAGATTTACGGCCTGGGTGTCGTTCCGATCCCGACAAACCGCGAAATGGTTCGCCAAGACAATGCGGACTTGATCTACCGAACTGCGGGCTCCAAATTTGCAGCGGTTCTCGAGGACATTGTCAAGCGTCACGCGACCGGTCAACCAATCTTGATCGGAACAACTAGCGTTGATAAATCCGAAGAGCTTTCGGCGATGCTAAAGAAAAATGGAGTGCCCCATGAGGTACTCAATGCTAAGCACCACGAGCGTGAGGCCGCAATTGTCGCAATGGCGGGTCGTCGAAGCGCAGTAACGGTGGCAACCAACATGGCAGGCCGAGGCACAGACATCATGCTCGGAGGCAACGCTGAGGCGCTCGCTGCTGCAGACCTGGCTCGAAAAGGGATCGACCCGGTCGAGGATCCGGAAGGCTATGAAACCGCTTGGAAGCCTGCGATTGCCGCTGCTGAGGCTGGGGTAAAGAACGAGCATGAAGAAGTTGTTGGTCTCGGTGGGCTCTACGTATTGAGTACTGAGCGCCATGAGTCGCGCCGGATTGATAATCAGTTCCGTGGCCGTTCAGGTCGGCAGGGAGACCCCGGTGAGTCTCAGTTTTATCTTTCCCTTGACGACGACCTCATGAGATTATTCAAAGCTGACATGGTTAATGCGTTTTTGCAGCGCTTCAATGTGCCCGATGACGTTCCTATTGAAGCCAAGATGGTGTCGAATGCAATTCGTTCTGCACAAAGTCAAGTGGAGGCGCAAAACTTTGAGATCCGCAAGGATGTTCTCAAATATGACGATGTTCTGAATCGCCAGCGACTCGTTATCTACGATGAGCGTCGCCGCGTTCTGCAGGGCGAAAATATTGAAGAGCAGGTGCACGATTTCATCAATGACACTGTCAGCGGTTACGTGAACTCTGTGACCAGCGAGGGATATCCCGAGTCATGGGAACTGGAGAAAATGTGGGACGCCCTAAAGCAGCTGTATCCGGTGAAAGTTTCATTAGAGGAAATCGTTGATGAGTCGGGTGGAGATATTGGTGGCCTGAGCGCGGACTTGCTGAACGCCGTTCTCGTTGAGGATGCAGAGTCTGCCTACAACGCCCGTGAGGAAGAATTAGGTGAGGAAGTCGCTCGCGAGCTGGAACGCCGGGTTATTCTCTCAGTCCTTGACCGTAAATGGCGAGAGCATCTCTATGAAATGGACTATCTGAGAGATGGAATTGGTTTGCGTGCCATGGCCCAACGTGATCCACTGATTGAATACCAGCGTGAAGGATTTGATCTTTTTACAGCCATGATGGATTCCATCAAGGAAGAAACTGTGGGTTATCTCTTCCACGTTGAAGTTGAGGTCAAACCTGAAGAGGAAGCTGAAGAGGAAGCCGCTGAAGCAATGGAAGGACTTGTTGACGCATCGGGCACAACCGCTGGTGCAACGTTGGGCTTGCAGGCAAAAGGTATAGGTCCGCAGCGGCCGCAGCACCTGGAGTATTCGGCACCTGATGCTGACGGTGGTGTTGTGCACGGGGAGATGGAATCAGGCATTAATGGGGAGGACGGAATCATTGAAGTTGACCCCAACGCAAGCCGGGCCGAAAGACGTCGGGCCGAACGGGCAAACCGCAAAAATTCCGGCTAAATCAACTGTGGTGCGATTTAGCGCATTTTAATTGCGGTAAGCAGCCACTGATCGCCGATTACTTCCATGCGCATTGCAATTGCGTGCGAGCGGGCGCTGCCAACGATCACCGCGCTGGCTTCGATGATGCCGGGTGCAACCTGCACGGCCTGTACTCCTCGGACCTTGCGCAGGCGTGATAGTCCTTTTTGGGTGCGAGTCGCTGGATGTCGGGAGAAACTTTGACCCCGCAGGGATAGCAGCGAGAGTTGATCTGGGCTCACC
>JAPKAV010000007.1 GCA_028825115.1 Candidatus Nanopelagicales bacterium
CACGCTTGCAGCCCAAACGAATCAAAAAGTATTCGGTGTAATTGAGAACATGAGCTCATTCCCTTGTCCACACTGCGGTGAACCAATCGACCTGTTCGGTGCTGGAGGAGGTAAATCTGTTGCCGACGGCTTGAGCAAAACATTGGGAACCAGCATTCCGGTTCTGGGAAATATTCCCTTTGATGTTCGGTTGCGCGAAGGGGGAGATGCTGGCGAACCCCTCGTCAGTGCTTTCCCAGACTCTGATGCTGCTGTTGTCATTGCAGCGATTTCCCAGAAACTCAGTGCCAAGCCCCGCGGACTGGCAGGAATGAACCTCAACATCACCCCGGCAGGGCGTTAGGTCGCATCAGGGTCAAACGCTGGTTTCTCTAGCTTCTTTGCGCCTTCGCTTTCTTCCACAGACGCGTCATCTGTGAACAATGAGGTCGCAAATTTGCGGGGGTGGTATTCGCCGAGGCCTTTGACAGTATTAATTGTGTTTTGTAGGTCTAGACCTGAGGACTCGGACAACTCTTTGCGCGCAGTTGCGCCCATCTCACGAATTTGCCGCAACCACTTCGCCGCGTCAGCTGCGGCTCGAGGTAGTCGTTCTGGGCCGAAAATCAGCAGACCGAGCACCCCAAGTGCGATCAGTTCTCCGACTCCAATGTCAAACACAACGTTAGGTTACGCCGGAGCTACCCTTGTATACCCCGGCCCCCTCTAACCAATTGTGCTGGAAGAGCCCAAAGTCAACGGAACCGTTGTGGACTGTCCGTTGCGCGTGAAGGTGAGCTCGACTCCTTCACCCGGTGCATAACTTCGGATCACCACCACCAGCTCAGTTGAGTCGGCAACTTGGCGTCCATTGAATCCGGTAATGACATCCCCCACCCGAACCCCAGCCTTCTCAGCCGGCCCACCGGGGGTAATTTCACTGACTGCAGCCCCGTCGCCGGTGAATGCAGTGTTAAGCACCACCCCAATGATCGGGGTTTGCGAGTCGCCTGTGGCGATTAACTCTTCGGCAATTCTTTTCGCGGTGTCAATCGGGATGGCAAAACCAAGTCCAATCGACCCCACCTCCCCGCCAATTGATCCGGCCAAGGTCGCAATTGCCGAGTTAATCCCAATTACCCGCCCAGTGTCATCAAGTAATGGGCCCCCAGAGTTTCCAGGGTTAATCGCCGCATCAGTTTGAATTGCGTTAATAAAGGCCAGCTCACCGCTACCGCCGGCGGTAACCGGTCGATCCAGCGAGCTGATGATGCCCGCAGTAACCGTGCCATTGAGGCCTAGCGGAGCGCCAATCGCGATTGCGGCTTCCCCGACCCGCACAGCACTTGAGTCCCCTAAGACAGCGGCCGGCAAACCATCTCGATCAACTTTAAGTACCGCGAGGTCATAGGAAGTATTGCGACCAACAATTTTTGCAATCGCCTCGCTACCGTCATCAAAGACAACCGTGAGTTCCCCACCATTTGCTGCCGGTGCTGCTACGTGATTGTTCGTCAGAATATAGCCATCAGACTGCACAATAAAACCTGAACCACTACCCGAGTTGTTGCCAGCTTCAATCAGAATCGAAACAACACTTGGCAAAACTGACTCAGCGATCGCAGCGACATCACTCGACCTCGCGTTGGCAGCACCATCAATCTGCGGCAGCTGCACAATATTATTCGAGACGCTTGAATTTTCATCTCCACTGGATCCGATCACATATCCGCCAAGCCCGGCGACACCCCCAACGACCACAGCGGTCACGGCGGAAACACATACTGTTCCCAGCACGCCGAGCCCACGGCGCCGCTCTTTGCGCCGTGGAGGTAACGGGATCGGCGGCGGCACCACAAAGTTTGTTGGCGGAAAATCACTCACCCGGCAAGCCTAACGCGCGCGCATGTAGGTGTGCGAAGGCTTGCCACTAGGCTCTTAGGAGAGTGCACCTTAATAGGTGTCAATCCAGTAAGGAGTGAGATGTCCCATCCAGCGGTCACCGCCATAGCCGCCGAGTTCACTGAGAAGTACTTGGACGAATTTGACGATGAGCATGCCGGGGAGCTCCGTGATGCCAGGGCTCACGCTGCGGAGTTGGGAATTGAGTGTGTCAGCCATCAAGTTGCTGCCCTACTGGAACTTTTGGCGGCCTCAACCCAGGCGCAGGCAATCATTGAGGTCGGCACGGGAACCGGTATTTCAGCCGCCGCTCTGCTCGAAGGAATGAAGACCGGTGGGGTGCTCACCAGTATCGATCTTGAGGCCGAGTATCAGCGCCATGCGAAGGAACTTTTTACTAGCCTTGGGTGTGAATCCAATCGCACCCGATTGATCGCAGGTCGCGCCCTTGAAGTACTGCCCCGCCTCTCTGACGCCGCCTACGACCTAATTTTTGTCGATGCCGACGCAGGTGAATATCCAGCCATTCTTAATCAGACGAAGCGCCTGCTACGAATTGGCGGATTGGTCATTTTCCACGGGGCATTCGCCACGGGGATTGCTGATGCGTCTGCCCGAGACTACGAAGCAACCGCCATGCGCGACCTGGCCACTGAATTGCGCTCTGACAACGACTGGCTATCATCCCTTCTCACTGTGGGTGCAGGCCTGTTCTTGGCGTCACTTCGAACCCCGAAGTAGCCCGGTTCTTTCAGGCGAAAACAGCGAGAAGTTTCTCGCCCAATTCCTTGGCCTCGTCGGCCTTTAATTCCACTACTAACCGCCCGCCGCCCTCTAAAGGGACTCGCATCACATAACTGCGGCCCTCTTTAGTGACCTCCATTGGTCCGTCTCCGGTACGTGGCTTCATAGCGGCCATGAGTGTGTCCCCTTCCAGCCAAGTCCTCGTGGCGCCCATGCGCCAATGAATTCCCCGGCGTGCCCGGGTCGAAAACCCCATTATTCCGTACGGACCCTAGGGAAGCCTACTCGCCCTCAGATTGGACCCCCTTCGCACAAGTGGGTGGCTACTAGCTCCGCGAAAGTGGCCGGCGAACCCGATCACAGGCCGCGGGTGGGCCGCTTCACATAACGGGCGGTCAAGGCTTCCAGCGGGCCTTGGGAGAAGTGCCGAAGCCACAGGGTCATGGCAAGAACGAGGATCGTCCACGAGAAGATCGCCAAAAGGGTGACCGAAGCCGCCCCCAATTGGCCAAAGAGACCAAGACCCCACGCGCTGAACGCAATGGTCAGCAGCACGGACTCGCCCAAATACACGGTAAGCGATGTGCGACCGGCTGGCACTGCGGCCCGGAGCAATGCAGGTGCTCGCACGCTGATTACGGCAATCGCCCCGACGTACCCGACCGTGAGAACTGGAGCGACTAAAATCCCCAACACGCCTGCCGCACCTGGTAACCCATCTGCCTGCTCTCCCACCGCGCGTCCAGGTCCAAGAACGAACCACGTGGTGGCAAATTGCAGGGGTAATCCCAGACCAAGACCCCAGAGGGCAGCTCGACGGAATTGCTCTCCTCGGTCGTGCGGTTCGGCCAGAAACTGGTGGCGGGCCGCGAGCAATCCGAGGCAAAAGGCAACAAACACGAATCCCCACTGGCCCACAACGATCAGCGGCAACACTTCCGGGATTACTTGAATTCGACTCAGGGCTTGCTCAAGGAAGTTTCCGGTCGCCATCACTTCGTTGTAGTTCTGGGTCCCCGAATTGCTGGAGGGCTGTGGGAAAGCTAACGCTAGAGCAGCAATGACTAAAAGTATGAAAGACGTGAAAGCACCCACAACGATTGCGACCCGAGCAACCACTTGATCTGGGCGTGCGAAAACGAGTAAAAGCCCGAAACCAAGAATCGCATAACTGACCAAGATGTCACCCACGAAAAAAAACACTAGATGGACAATGCCGAGCAGTAAGAGCGCCACCAACCTGCGCCGATATATAATCCGACGCTTCTTGCCGTCTTCTTTAAGAATAAAAAGTGCGCTATAACCGAAAAGGAAAGAAAAGATTAAATAGAATTTCCCTTGGGCCAGCATGGTTACTAAAAAGGCAACTACTCGATCGAGAGAGGTGTCAATTGCTGAATTGTCGTACCCCGAACCGCTAATTCCCAGAAAAGGGGCATTCACCACTACGATGCCCAGCAGCGCCAGCCCACGTAACTGATCCGGCAAGAGCTGGCGAGAAACTTTCCGGGGTTGCCTTGCCTGCACTATCTCAGGTTACCCGAGGGCCTTTACGCGTGCCCTTAAAAGGGGGCCCCGGATTCAATTTCACGTTTAAGTGCCGTGAGAGATTTCTTCACACCGGCAAGCATCGGGTATTTCCCCAGTGGCCAGCCAACGGCCCCCAGAACGCCCAAAGGCAACTCGAAATCCTCGCTCCAAATAAACCGGGACGTGTTCTGCGGCAGCGCAACCACTTCCATGGTCCCCGTTCCTTTAACTAACGAGCCGGTATGCAGGACGTCAACGCGATAAGGCGCCTCCCAGCGGGTTATTTCCATTGTGTCCCAAAAGCCCACCGGTCCAACCCCGGTCCAGCCCGCGATCACGGAGCCCTCGCTTTTGCCGTCACCTGCGCGCACTTCAACCCTCGTACCGACCATCCAACGATTCTGCTGGGTCCAGGCGGTGAATGCATCAAAGACTTCCTGCACTGGCGCGTTAATCACAATATCCAGATCAAGGCGACGGACTCTCTTGGTGCTCATCGTTGTGTACTCGCTTTGAGTTCGGTGATTTTGCCTTCAAGCTCGGCGATTCTCTGATCAACCTCATCCATTCGGTAACCCCGAAGCGTGACATCAAAGCCGGCTGACTCGAGTGTGTAGTCACCGGTATTCTCTATGCCCACACTTGGTGCGAATCTGCCGGTGATCACCATTGCTGCCCCAGCGAGCACCAGGATCGCAATAACCACAAAAATTATTGTCATGCCTTCATTCCATCATGAATATTGGAACCTTGCTGTGTTAACCAACTGCGCAGGCTTGCCAACACACTTGCGAGTTCACTCTTACTCACAAATTCGCCCTGGCTATGTGCGATTGCCGGATTTCCAGGGCCGTAATTTACCGCCGCTGTTCCCATCGCTGAAAAACGAGCAACATCGGTCCAACCAAATTTTGGTGCGACCTGCGCACCCGTTGCCTGAACAAAAGCTTGGGCCGCACGTTGAGACAACCCGGGAAGGGCCCCTGACGCTTGGTCGGTCACCTCAATCTCGAAATCACTAAAAAGATCGCGCAGGTGAGCAACGCCTTGCTCCAGAGATTTATCTGGTGCGAACCGATAATTTACAGTGACCGTGCAGACATCTGGGATAACATTTCCAGCCACACCCCCCACAATTCCGACCGCATTGAGCCCTTCTCGAAATGTGAGGCCATCAATTACTGGGGTCCGCGGATCGTAATTTTCAAGGATTTCCAAGATCTCTCGTGCTTGGTGAACCGCGTTTTTTCCCATCCACCCGCGAGCACTGTGGGAACGCTCACCGCGAGTCGTAATACGGGCTCGAATAGTTCCTTGGCAACCCGCCTCAATATGCGCATTGCTAGGTTCCATCAGCACCGCAAAGTCAGCTTCCAAATACTCTGGCGCGAGGTCAGCTATTTTTTGCAAGCCATTGAACTCGGACGCAACTTCTTCAGCTTCATAGAAAATGAATGTGAGATCTCGCACCGGCTCTCGGACCGTTGCCGCAAGTTGTAATGCAACCGCCACCCCACCTTTCATGTCGCAGGCCCCTAACCCATAAATCCGATCCGAGTCCACGCGATGCGGAAGGTTCCCATTGACGGGAACGGTGTCAAGGTGACCTGCGATAATGACGCGGTCACCTCGATCGGCATGATTGGTGGCAATCACCGAGTTTCCAATCCGAGTGACGTGTAAATGTGGGTAACCCTGTAGTGCTTGCTGAACAAGGTTTGCCAGATGTTCTTCTTGGTGCGATTCGCTCTGGATGTCGATTAGGCTTGCCGTCAGTTTTAGCACGTCTCCGTGCAGAGAGAAAGGTGCCGTCGGCCCGGGAATGCTCACGCCACTACGGTAGTGTGGTGGATAAAGATTTGCTAGATGGACCTGCGAGCGCTTTTGGGTTGGCCACCTACAGCGGCGAAACGCTGCTTGATGTGTGGTACCCAGACCCCACCTTAGGTTCAACACCAATTGATATTCCCGGCCTCGATGCCGGCGCTGTCCACGACGAATTGCGCGGGGTCACCGTCCGCGGCATTCGCACTGAAATCTCTGATCTTTCGTTACCTCCCGTCGATGGTGCAGATGCGTACCTGCGTTTGCATCTGCTCTCCCACCGACTCGTAACGCCTCGATCAATCAACATGGATGGGATTTTCGGCAAGTTGGAGCTCGTCGCGTGGACAAACCTTGGGCCCATTCCAGTAGAGCGGGTAAGTGAAGTGCGTCTACGTACCCGCGCCCGCGGCAATCAATTAACAATTTTCGGACTGGATCGCTTCCCGCGAATGGTGGATTACGTAGCCCCAGGTGACGTTCGCATCGCTGATGCCGACCGGGTGCGACTTGGTGCCCACTTAGCACCGGGAACCGTAGTCATGCATGAAGGATTTGTGAACTTCAACTCAGGAACACTCGGAACGTCCATGGTCGAAGGTCGCATTTCAGCCGGGGTGATAGTGGGAGCCGGCTCAGATATTGGCGGTGGCGCATCCATCATGGGAACTCTCTCCGGGGGTGGGAAGGAAATGATTTCGGTCGGCAGCGAGTGCTTGATCGGCGCAAATGCCGGAATTGGAGTCTCACTCGGGGACCATTGTGTTGTCGAAGCCGGACTTTATGTCACCGCAGGCAGCAAAGTGTTGCTGCCCGATGGTGAAGTTGTTAAAGCTAGTGCACTCTCCGGCGCCCACGATTTGCTATTTCGCAGGAACTCCGTGACCGGTGGAATAGAAGCCGTGAAGCGCACTGGCTCTTGGGGGGGGCTCAACGCCGCATTGCACTAGGCCCTGCTGAACCGTTTCCTAGCGCGTTGGGTAATTGCGTTCAATTGCGCCCGTGTACACCTGTCGGGGGCGACCAATCTTGGTAGTCGGGTCCTCGATCATCTCACGCCATTGGGCGATCCAGCCGGGTAAACGGCCAAGTGCAAAAAGTACCGTGAACATGCGGGTGGGGAATCCCATCGCCTTGTAAATTAAGCCCGTGTAAAAATCAACATTCGGGTACAACTTGCGTTCGATGAAATACGGGTCTTCGAGTGCAAGTGCTTCGAGTTGAAGTGCAATGTCCAAAAGTGGGTCTTTCACGTTGAGTGCCTCGAGAACCTCGTAGGCCGTCTTTTTTACAATCGCAGCGCGGGGGTCGTAATTTTTGTACACGCGGTGTCCAAAGCCCATGAGCTTTGCACCACCCTCGCGCGCTTTCACTTTCTGAATAAATGCGTCGATCCCCTGACCCGAGTCGTGGATCTCACCGAGCATTTCTAGGACAGCCTGATTAGCTCCGCCGTGCAGAGGCCCAAAGAGCGCGTTAATTCCGGCTGAGACACTAGCAAAAAGATTTGCGTGGGATGAGCCGACCAGTCGCACAGTCGACGTGGAACAGTTCTGCTCGTGGTCTGCATGCAGAATAAACAATTGATTCAAGGCCCGAACGACAACCGGATCAGCTACGTACTCCTCGGCGGGTACCCCGAAAGTCATGCGTAAGAAATTTTCAACAAACCCGAGAGAATTATCCGGATAGAGCATGGGTTGACCAACCGACTTCTTGTAAGCGTAGGCCGCGATCGTGGTGACTTTGGCGAGCAGGCGAATGGTCGAAATCTCAACCTGCTCCTGATCAAATGGGTCCAGTGAATCTTGGTAGAAAGTTGAGAGCGCTGAAACAGCCGAGGACAGCACTGGCATTGGGTGGGCGTCTCGCGGGAAGCCGTCAAAGAAGCGTCGCAGATCTTCATGCAACATGGTGTGCTGGGTGATGCGTGATTCGAAATCGGCCAACTGTGCCGGCGTGGGCAATTCGCCATAAATCAATAGGTACGAAGTTTCAAGAAATGTGGATTTTTCAGCAAGTTGCTCGATGGGGTAACCGCGGTAGCGGAGGATCCCTTCTTCACCATTAATGAAAGTAATGGCGGAAGTGCACGACGCCGTATTAACGAAACCCGGGTCCAAGGTGACGTTGCCGGTGGCACTGAGCAGTGAACTAATGCCCAAGCCGTTTTCCCCTTCGCTTGAGTCGATTAAGGGAAGATCAAGGGTCCCACCGGGGAAATTAAGCGCGTTGTCGGTCACGGGTAAAGACTACCCGCCACTTGTCGCTGGCGAAAATCCGCCTACACACCCGTGGTCAGGCGCGAGACCGCATTTGCGATGGCTAGATCACTCGCAGTAAGTGCCACCCGAACAAAATTTCGAGCCTTCTCGCCATAGAAAGTGCCTGGCGTGACCAGGATTCCTAACTCTGCGAGGTCGGCCACGCTCTCCCAGCAGTCTCTGTCTTGGGTTGCCCACAGGTACAACCCGGCCTGACTGTGACAAATCTCAAACCCAAAGGTGCCTAATGCCCGCTTAAGTGCAGCCCGCCTGGCGCGATATCGCTCCTTTTGCTCACGGACGTGCTGGACATCTTGATAAGCGGCGACGGCGCCATACTGCACGAATGTGGGGACCATCATGCCTAAGTGTTTGCGGATTCCCAAAATCCGATGTACTAATGCCGGGTCACCGGCCAGAGTCCCGAAACGGTAACCGGCCATATTGGATCGTTTGGAAAGTGAATGTACCGCGAGTAATCCGGTTAGGTTTCCGCCGTTAACTCGCTGATCCAGAATAGAAACGGGCTCAGCATCCCAACCAAGTTCGAAATAGCACTCGTCGCTGGCGATCACAACGCCGTGTAACTGACCCCAAGAAACCAAGTCTTGGAGCCTTGCCAGGCTCAGTACTTCGCCGGTTGGGTTTGACGGCGAATTAAGCCACACCATAGAGACCGGGGTGGGCAGCAATTCGGGTGAGTCGGTGGCAATTACCTCCAGGCCCGCGGCAAGCCCGCCCACCCGATAGGTCGGGTAGGCGACTTCAGGAATCACCAATCGGTCATGGGCTCCGAAGCCAAGCAGGTTCGGTAGAGCGGCAACGAGCTCCTTTGAACCGATGCAGGGAAGAACTCCAATGGTGCCGGGAGCCCCCAAAGTCGTGTGAGCCCAGTCAATGAAAGTGGCCGATAGTTGCGCGATGCCGGCCGTGGTGGGGTACCCGGGCGCATCTGAAGCCTGGGCAAGCGCTTGCTGGACAACCAGTGGGGTTGGGTCCATGGGTGTCCCGACGGACAGATCAATCATTCCATCGGGATACTTTCGCGCGATCTCTGCGAAGGGGACGAGCGCATCCCACGGAAAATCAGGTAACTGCGCCCAACGATCTCCAGTCACAAAAGCGCCCTTTGACCAGGCTATTCGTCGTGTGTTTGGGTTTCGATGCTTGCGAGCAAGGGCGCATCGAATGTCTGGGGCCCCAACTTCGCGGCCCCACCGGGTGAACCTAGTTCAACAAAAAAGTCCACATTGGCGGCAGTAAAAGCTTGGTGCTCTGGGGGAACATCGTCTTCATAGTAAATAGCCTCAACCGGACATACCGGCTCACATGCGCCGCAGTCAACGCACTCGTCGGCCTGGATGTACAACATGCGGTCGCCTTCATAGATGCAATCCACCGGGCATTCTTCAATGCAGGACCTGTCCTTGAGGTCTACACAGGGAAGGGTGATCACGTAAGTCACTGTCGCTCCAAAAAGTAGGGCGCAATGTCATTGCGCCGGGTGAGGAAAGTATATTCTCTCGGCCGAACCTACCGCCTCAGCGCTGTCCATGCACCAACCGTCCCCACAATCCGGCCAGCGTCTAGGCTCAGGGAGTGCGGCTCTACAACACGATGACCCGAAAAATTGATCCCGTCGAGACAGCGCACCCTAAAATCGCCCGCATCTACGCGTGCGGTCCCACAGTTTATCGAGATGCCCATGTGGGAAATATGCGCACTTTCTTGGTTACCGACTTGATCGCACGCACCCTGCGCCACCAGGGACTTCGGACAATCGTTGTCCAAAACATCACTGATGTTGGACACATGGCCGACGACACGGGATTAGGTGAGATGCAGTTGGATCCTGCCCCACAGGACAAAATGCTCGCCGAATCTGAAAAAACTGGTCAGAGCGCGCTCGAGATCGCCCAGCGTTTTGAACACAGGTTCCACCGCGACCTCGCCCAGCTCAATATTTATCCGGCCGATCATTATCCCAAAGCAAGTGAGTCCATTGTTTCAATGCTCGACTTGATTGGAAAGTTAATTGATAGCGGTAACGCATATGTGGGCACCGATAAATCGGTATACTTTTCGGCCGAGTCCTTCCCGAGTTACGGGGCAATAAGTGGGAACAGGCTCGATTCCCTGCGGCCCGGTCACAAATTTGATCCGGACGAGAATGAATCTGCCAAGCGATTCCACGCTGACTGGGCATTATGGAAATCTGCTGGAGATTCTCGTACTCAGCTCACCTGGGAAACGCCCTGGGGCCGTGGGTTCCCCGGTTGGCATACCGAATGCAGCGCCATGAGTATGGATCTTCTGGGCGAAAGCATCGATATTCATACGGGGGGAATCGACCTTCGATTCCCCCACCATGAAGATGAACGGGCTCAAAGCAACTC
This sequence comes from Candidatus Nanopelagicales bacterium, assembly GCA_028825115.1. GTDB lineage: Bacteria > Actinomycetota > Actinomycetes > S36-B12 > S36-B12 > UBA4592. Next base: position 10,640 of record JAPKAV010000007.1, read on the forward strand.
GGCCATTTCTGGTGACCACGAAGTAGTTCGCCACTGGGTTCATGCCGAACACCTACTTTTCGAGTCACGGAAAATGAGTAAGTCCTCCGGCAATGTTGTGCTCGTGCAAGATGTTATCGAGCGTGGTTATGACCCGCTGGTTATTCGGTTAGCCTTCCTGCAACACAAGTACCGAAGTCAAATGAACCTCACATGGGAAGTCCTGACTTCCTCGCAAGAACTCCTTGATCGTTGGCGCCGTAAAGTAAACGTATGGTCCCAAAGCGAGTCCCAAGCAATGGATCAAGGGCTCATCGCCGAAATCGCAGGGCACTTCGCCGAAGATCTCAATACGCCCATGGCGGTTAATGCCCTGCGAACATTGGAGAAGAACCCGCAGATAAGTGACGGTTCAAAGTTCGAAATGTTTGCTTACCTAGATTCTCTGTTTGGGTTAGATCTCACCCGAGAAGTCGGCCATGGCCTGAACTCAATTTCTGAGATTCCCCCTGAAGTGTCCCAATTGCTGGAACAGCGCAATGCTGCTCGCAACTCACGAGACTGGGCATTAAGTGACCAATTGCGCGACCAAATCGCAGAGCGTGGGTTCACCGTTGTTGATACCAGTGAAGGCTCACAAGTCGAAACCATTAAAACCTAGTTTTCTCACAGCTCCGGTCCGTTTGCTGCAAAAATACTTTCCGCATCTGCGGGTTCTGGTACGGCGTCATCTAAATTGACACCAGGAGGATCGAACACTTCTGGCTTGGGTTCTTTCTTTTTCTTCTTGCACACAATTTCCGGACCTGCCCTGTAGATTGTGGTCATGGGCTCACGTTCCACCTCTTGCCCATCTTTGATGAAAACCCGATTAACGGTAATGGTGAATCCTTCAATGCCCGACTGAGCTACACATTTCTTGTTCCTTTTGACAATTTTCTTAGATTTATAGACATTGACCCGCTCCCCAAATTCTGCTTCAATCGAGTCGTACTCCTTGGTTCCCCAGAAGGTAACTTTCATTGAGCTGTTTGTCATTTTCGTTTTGATCAACACAGCGCGGGATAACTTATTTGTGAATTTCATGTCGAAAATTCCCCACGCCACGGTTGCTTCCAAGCCCGGTTGGTAACGGGAAATGTAGAGCGAATGAGCTCGAGTGTCGGTTCGTTCCATGCCTGCAAAGAAAGCTGCTGTCCACACCGCCGTTGTCGCCGCAGAAACGCCTCCACCGAGAGCTTCTTCGAAAACTCCACCAGGGCCAATAATTGTGCCGACCGTGTACCCATTTTCAACAGTGCGTTCGCTAATTGTGTCATTCATCGAAAAAGTTTCCCCTGGCATCAAGATTGTGTTGTTTACGTACTTTGCCGACTGTCCAATATTGGTGACACGGTATCGAGCATAGACAAAATCTTGAGTGAAGCTGGAAAGCTTCTCATTAATTCCGAGCTGCTGTGCCTTCAGGGTTGTCATCTCCGGATCGCGTGTTCCCAGCGCAACGGAAACACTTCGATCACTTCCAGGGGCGGACAGGACCCCCAGCACCGAAGTCGCCAGCTCCGTATCTGAGACACCTTCACCCACGACTGAAGGAACTACCACTGGACTCCCATTTTCAATTTTGAAACGTGCGTTACGTCCCGGCGTTTCCGCCCGCTTGAGATCATTGGCGATTGATGCGTGAAGTAACGCGCCGTTGAGTTCCGGGGAAAGTTGATTACCCTGCATAGTAAAAGAAAGCGCCTGGGCAATAGTTCTTGGATCAATGACAGCTTTAACGTCTTTGACCACGATGTTCACTGGATTGGCGACCGCTTGCTTAGCCAAAGACTCTGCGTTAATGGCATTCGCTGCAGAAACTCTTGGTGGCATAACTTTTAGCGGTGCTTCAATCATTGATCGGGGTTTAGGAACCGCCGCGATAATTTGGGTGCCCAGCTTCACGCGATCAACCTCTAGACCATCAATTCCCTGAGTGAGTGAAATCTTCTTCTGGGTCACGGACAGTTTCGGTTCAATCGGCTTCCGGCTGACCGCGTCCGCAATTGAAACTACTGATTGTGAAAGTAAGTCCTGATCAACCAAAATTACCGGTTCAATCTCGAGCGAACCGGTTAAATCCGAAAACATACTAAATGGATTAAAACCACGCATAGTGGCCTGCTCAACTGTTGCGGCGGCATCAAGGGTGATCCCGGCAGACCGGGGACGCACTTGAAAGACTTGATCACCGGCGGAAATTTTAATTCTTCGGTTTAAAGCAGTGCCCAAGGACTCCTCAAGCACGCCCACTGCCTGGCCAATGCTCATACCGCCAATCGCAACACCAGAGACGGTCGTTCTTGGCCGTACCCCGTCATTGGTTGCGGCGTAAATGCCAAGGAAAAAGGCGAGCAAAGCCCCGATTCCAGCCCCAATCCACAACAGATTGCGCTTCGAGATTGCGGGCATCTGCTGATGCTCACTCACAACTTATCTCCACAACTGTTGACTTCAAGGTTTTACTTGCGATCTGTTGGACTAGGCCTCAATGGTAAGCACTGCCGACAGATGAATTTGAAGCGACATGCCGCCACATTGCACCATTACTCCGAGAGGACTGACGGCCGTGGGAGTCGATGGGTTCCCTTTCGTGTCAAAAAATCAACCGGGAGTGTTGCGGCCGACGCACCCAAGACAATTCCGCCAAAGAGATATACCACTTGTCGAGCTCCTGAACTGATTGCCAGATCACCCGATGGCGAGTCCGTCGCCATCAAGACTGTCGCCGCCAGCCACCCGGTGAAGAACAGCCAACCAGCCCAGCGGGTCCCTGTGGCGAGGGTGGCCAAGCGGGTCACCGTCACAATTGCGACCAGCAGCAAGGCCGTGCCCCACGGCAGAATTATTACAAACTCACTAATGGAGACGATCGACCGATGTGCCTGAATGAAGGCGCCGGCAATCCCGATGGCGGATCCCATGATGACGAATCCCACGAGCAGCAGGCTGCGCCGAATCGGTTCATGCAAGATTGAGTCCTTCAAATAGGTCGCTTTCCTGACCCAGATTAGGCAATTTTCCACGAACTAAACGAAAGTGCTCCTCGCTAAAGATTTCAAGGCCCAAGTTATTCGACAGCGCAAAGAATCCACTGTCAGTCGTCACCTGCGTTTTGTGGGCGGTAAGTGCCGCAAATTTTGCCGAAGTGAAAGCCGCTCCATCAATCACGGTCGTGATCACCGAGTCGTCAACCGCAAACGGGATATCGTCCGGATCCATCGATGCAAACTCACTTTCATCACCAATCTCTTTAAGTTTGGCAATCCCTTCCCCAATTCTACTCTTGGGAAACGCGGTCCAATAAACCTTGGCCACTGACCAAGTCTCACCCAGTTCCGGCTTAAAACTTGGGCTCTCGGCTAGCGCAATTGCATAGGTAGTTACCCGGTGCGCCTGGATGTGATCGGGGTGACCGTACCCACCAAAGTCGTCGTAGGTGGCGACAACTTGTGGTCGAACTTCTCGAATAATTGTCACTAAATCTGTGGCGGCTTTTAGCAAGTCCGCCTGCCAGAAACAATCCGCGCGCTGGTTGCTCTCAACGCCCATCATGCCGGAGTCGCGATATTTACCGGCACCCCCCAAAAACCGGAAGTCAGTAACACCCAAGATCGCCATGGCATCGGTCAGCTCGGTAATCCGATGCTCCCCCAGCGAATCAGCGTGATCAGCCGCCAAGTGTGTTAACTCGGGGATCAGGACTTCTCCCTCTTCACCAAGGGTGCAGGTCACCAAGGTCACCGAGGCGCCTTCCGCGACATATTTCGCCATAGTTGCCCCCGTACCAATTGACTCATCGTCAGGGTGGGCATGGACAATCAAAAGTCGCGCATGAGAACTCACGGCACTAGGTTACCGGCCACATGAACTAGGGCATGATTCGCACATGAGTGAATCATTTCCCCGACAAAAGGCAGCGACCCGCAGTTTCCGCTTAGGAGTGCCTCGAAGCTTCTCCATTAAACCCAGCGGGGACCTGATTCTGTTTCTACGAACAGCCAGTGGCCGAACCCCTACTACTGATATTTGGGTGGCTGAAAAAACAGACTCCGGATGGGTTGAACGCTGCCTGGTCAAATCAGCATCGCTTTCAGCAGGTGGAAAAATCCCGGACGAGGAGCTTGCCCGCAGGGAGCGGATGAGAGAAGTCACTCAAGGGGTAACCGCCTATTCAACTGACGCAGAATTCACGAGAATTACTTATGCCCTCGACGGGGAACTCTTCATGCACAACTTGCCCCAACGAAAAGGTGAAGCCATTGGACTCCCTTCGCCCATTGAGACCGGCGGCGGATGCATCGATCCAAGACTCAGCCCCGATGGAAGCCAGGTCGCATTTGTTCACGCCGAGTCACTGTTCACCGTTGACACTCACTCACTAAAAGTAACTCGTCTTTGCGGTCCGGCAGAAGCCGAGGAAAACATCTTTTGGGGACTCGCCGATTTTGCAGCAGCTGAAGAGTTCGACCGGGCCCGCGGTTACTGGTGGGCCTCGGACTCTAGGAGCCTACTTGTTGAGCGGGTTGATGAGACCCCGGTAGATGTCGTTTGGATCGCGGATCCGGCGAATCCGCTCACGCCAGCGCGCGAACACCGCTACCCATTTGCAGGAACACCCAACGCGAATGTCTCGTTACATCGTGTCACGCTCACGGGTGACATTAATGAAATCCTATGGAACAAAAACACGCATCCCTATCTGGTCACTGTGAATCCACGGGGCTCCGCTACGACTTTCAGCGTGCTGTCTCGGAATCAAAAAAGCCTGGAAATATTTCGATTGGACGAATTAGCTTCAACATCAATTTTTATCAGGAACGACGAGCCATGGCACACGGTCGCACATGGAGTACCCACGCTCAATGACGCTGGTCAATTGATTGAGATTCGCCCACTCAACAACTCATTTCGTCTTTGTGTTGACGGAGAAGCAGTGAGCCCAGAAGGAATTCAAGTCGGGGGCGTGCTGATGTGTGACGACGACATCACCTACACCGGACAGAGTGAGACCACCAACCAACACATTTACTCACTGGGAAAAGGCCAACTTTTCACACCCGAAAAAGTTCAGTCTGTGAACTCTGGAGTGCGTAAGGGTGACCTCCTCTTATTGGCCCACACCGATTTTGAGCACACCAAAGCCACGTACTCGCTTTATAACGTCAACGATCTTGATACGCCGGAACATGTGTTTACCAACAATGCGGAATCACCCGTCGTAACTCCCACCGTCACGGTCGCAACCACGGGTCAACACAATCTCAAAAGCGCAATTATTTGGCCGGAGAATCATAAGCGAGGAACCCAAATCCCAGTAATCTGCGCCCCCTATGGCGGCCCGCACCACGCACGAGTAGTCGCGTCGGGTCTCTCTTTTTGCTCAGATCAATGGCTCGCTAACCAAGGTTTTGCGGTGGTTGTCACTGATAATCGCGGAACCCCCGGACACGGACCAGATTTTGAGTACAGCATTGCGACCGACTTAGCGAAAAAAGTCGTTCACGACCAAGTGGACGCATTAACCACGCTCGGTGCCACATACCCTGATCTTGATCTCACCCGCGTGGGCATTCACGGTTGGTCATTCGGCGGATACCTAGCGGCTCTGGCAACAATTGAACGACCAGACATTTTCCAGGTGGGTATTGCCGGTGCTCCGGTTGCCGAATGGTCGCTCTATGACACTGCTTACACGGAACGCTATCTGGGTTTACCCACTGAACACCCCGAAGGTTATGAGGAAGCTTCACTGTTAAGCCGGGCACACAAACTAGAACGACCCCTGCTAATTATTCATGGTCTCGCCGACGACAACGTCCTAGTGGCACATTCACTTCGACTCTCAACAGCGCTGCTGTCCGCAGGAAAAACCCACTCGGTACTGCCACTTTCCGGTGTCACCCATATGACCTCACAAGAGATCGTGGCCGAAAACCTAATGTTGACAGAGCTCGATTTTTTTCACGAACACCTGCGGTGATGAAAAAACTCTGGCCACCGGAGTAGTTACTACGCCTTGGCCTTTCGACCAGAACGTTGGCGCTCACCAGCGTCAAGGATCACTTTGCGGATCCGGACCGCTGCCGGGGCGACCTCAACACATTCGTCCTCACGACAGAACTCAAGTGCCTGCTCCAGTGAGAGTTGCTTGTGGGGAATGAGAGGAACCAAGACGTCTGCTGAAGACTGACGCATATTGGTCAGTTTCTTTTCCTTGGTGGGGTTAACATCCATATCATCACTGCGCGAGTTCTCTCCCACGACCATGCCTTCATAGACCTCCGTGCCTGGCCCAACAAACAGGGTTCCGCGCTCTTGAAGGTTTGCCAAGGCAAATCCCGTGGTGGGTCCGGTTCGGTCAGCGACAAGCGCGCCGGTTGGGCGGGTACGTAGTTCACCAAACCATGGCTCGTATTTGTCAAAGACATGGTGTAGCAGTCCGGTTCCGCGGGTTTCGGTAAGGAATTCGGTCCGGAAACCAATTAAGCCTCGGGCCGGAACGAGGTAGTCCATGCGAACCCAGCCGGTTCCGTGGTTGATCATTTGCTCCATGCGGCCCTTGCGCAGAGCCATCAGCTGTGTGACGACACCCAAATAGTCCTCGGGGATATCAACCGAGAGGCGCTCAACCGGTTCGTGAAGCTTGCCATCAATGACTCGGGTGACCACCTGGGGCTTCCCCACGGTTAATTCAAAGCCTTCCCGCTTCATCATTTCAACCAAAATTGCCAGTTGGAGTTCACCACGACCCTGTACTTCCCACGTATCCGGGCGTTCCGTGGGAAGCACTCGAATCGACACGTTACCGATCGTCTCATCCTGCAAACGCTCTTTGACCATGTTGGCGGTCAACTTCGTTCCCCCACTGCGACCAGCCACAGGTGATGTATTAATTCCGATTGTCATGGAAATCGAGGGTTCATCAACTGTGATCACGGGCAAGGCAACGGGATTTTCCGGGTCAGCGAGCGTGTCGCCAATTGTGATTTCGGGGAAACCGGCGACCGCGATGATGTCACCAGGTCCGGCGCTGTCCGCTGGGACGCGACTCAATGCCTCGGTCATGAGGAGTTCAACAACCTTCATCCGGACCGTCGTTCCATCGCCTTGCATCCAGGCAACCTGCTGGCCCTTGGTGATCGTGCCCTGATGAACGCGGCACAGTGCCAAGCGACCCAAATATGGGGATGCGTCAAGGTTGGTTACGTGCGCCTGCAGTGGTGCGCCTTCGGTGTAAGTCGGAGCTGGCACTGTCTCGATGAGAGTCTTGAACAACGGCTCGAGGTCTTCTTCCTCTGGCATCCCACCGTCCGAGGTACGAGTTAAGGAAGCACGACCCGCTTTCGCGCTGGTATACACAATGGGAAAGTCGATCTGAATTTCATTCGCGTCAAGGTCGAGAAAGAGTTCATAGGCTTCGTCCACGACTTCGGCGATCCGCGAGTCTGGTCGGTCTACTTTATTAATGACAAGCACTACCGGAAGGTTCTTCTGGAGTGCCTTACGCAGGACGAATCGGGTTTGTGGGAGGGGGCCCTCTGAAGCATCGACCAGCAACACCACGCCGTCGACCATTTCCAGTCCACGCTCTACCTCGCCACCGAAGTCAGCGTGACCCGGTGTGTCAATAATGTTAAAGGTAATTCCCTCTGGGGCAGATGGACCGCTGTAACGAACAGAAGTGTTCTTGGCCAGAATAGTGATCCCTTTTTCGCGCTCAAGATCCATGGAGTCCATGACTCGCTCGTTTACATCCTGGTTCTCGCGAAATGCACCGGACTGCCAGAGCATGGCATCCACGAGGGTGGTTTTGCCATGGTCAACGTGGGCAATGATGGCAACATTGCGTAAATCTGAGCGTAAAGTCACCTGCGAAGAATAGGCGTGTATCACATTTTCATTTCACATGGGTGTCAAACGCTACAGTTCGGCATGCTTTTGATCCGACAGCCCCGCACCCACTCGGTGCTCAAACTCGATTCTGAAGGCCCGAATCCTGTAATTCCTGCGGATACGGACTTCTGGTCGATCACTAAAACCTACGACGAACTTTCCCTGGTCTGCGTTACCGGTGAGGCACCAAAAGTTGGCGTCATGGAGCGCTCGGATAATTGGTGCGCGTTTCGAGTGGCCGGAACTATGGAGTTCACGCTTACCGGGGTCGTCGCCCAAATCTCGCAAGTTCTCGCCGATGCACACCTGGGCATCTTTGTTGTGAGCACATTTGACACCGACTTCATTCTCGTCGCTTCACATGACGCGGACGCCGCAGTCCACAAGTGGCGCGAAGTGGGTATCGAAGTCGTTGAACCACTCCACCAGACAACTCGGCTGGACTTCATTGATTTTAATTATGAACTAGAAGACATCGCCCATAACAATCGTCAGGGTAAGACCTGGGTTGACGACTACCCCACCAAAGGCGACACCATGATTGCGAACCTTTCGTTAACTGCTCAGCTTGATTCTTCACAAGAAGTCCCCATGCTTTTTGCATTGCGATCACGATCAACTGGACTAGCAATCGGCAGCATTGGCTTTAGGGGCGAGCACATTGACGCTGCTATTCATGCAAGAGAGATTGGTTACGAGTTGGTAGAGAGCGAGCGCCTAAAAGGGCTCGGAACTGAGGCGATCGCAGGTCTAATAGAAATCGCGCGCACAAGAGGAGTAACGCAACTATGTGCCAAAACTGATCCACTCAATATCCCGAGTCAAAAAGCTCTTGCACGAAATGGTTTTGTTGAGCTCCCAGGGACCGGTGCGGAAATCTTGTGGGAATTTTCAATCCCAGATTAACTTTTGGGCCAATTGGCTGAGTAACCTTGGACTATGAGCACCCATGTTTTTGGAAGCGTATTGGATTCAATTGGAAACACCCCTCTTGTTCATCTCGGGCAAATGTCACCTGTCGGTGGTGCGGCGATCTACCTGAAACTCGAATACATGAACCCCACCGGTTCTAAAAAGGACCGCATGGCTCTGGCAATGATTGAAGGGGCCGAGGAACGAGGCCACCTGACACCTGGAATGAGCGTCGTCGAATACTCCGGAGGAAGTACTGGCACCGCGTTGGCATTAATTTGCAGTGTAAAAGGGTATCGATTTCGTTTGGTGACCTCAGATGCTTTTTCCCAGGAGAAAATCCACATGATGCGCGCACTTGGTGCCGAACTAGAAATCATTGAAGCCTTTGACGGGGGGATCACCGGAGCCTTGATCCAAGCCATGGTGGATCGGGCAGCTGAGATCGCACAGGAACCAGGAACTTTCTACACCGATCAACTGAACAACCCTGACATGCTCAAGGGGTTCGAGAAACTCGGAACAGAATTTCTCGAGGCGCTCGGCGCAGATGGGATCACGGCCATGTGTGACACAGTGGGTACCGCAGGCACATTAATGGGGGCGTCGCAAGCCTTTCGCAAAGCTGGGGCTCAGGTTGAATTGATTGCACTTGAACCCGCGTCTTCTCCGATTCTTAGCAGTGGCGTAAAGGGATCCCACCGGGTTGAAGGCGTCGGCTTGGGCTTCGTCCCCGCACAACTTGACCCAAAAAATTATGACCGGGTCATGACAATTGACGAGGAAACAGCTCGGGAAACCTCCCGCGAACTTGCCCGTAAAGAGGGAATATTTGCCGGAACTTCCACCGGTATGAACGTAGCCGGCGCAATTGCAATTGCTCAGGAACTGGGACCAAACGACACCGTGGTTGCAGTTGCCTGTGACACCGGGATCAAATATCTCAGTGAAGGTTTATTTGACGCCTAACGGACAAACAGACCGATGTTTACACGTTGAAGCGGAACTCCACCACGTCGCCATCGGCCATGATGTAGTCCTTGCCTTCAATGCGAACTTTGCCACGTGACTTTGCCTCACTCATAGAACCGGCGCCCATCAGGTCGTCAAAAGATACAACTTCAGCTTTAATAAAGCCCTTTTGGAAGTCAGTATGGATGACACCAGCAGCTTCGGGGGCGGTTGCATTGCGAGGAATCGTCCAGGCACGCGCCTCTTTTGGCCCTGCCGTGAGATAGGTCTGAAGTCCGAGAGCATCGAAGCCCACCCGGGCTAACGCGTTAAGACCAGATTCGGTTTGCCCAACTGATTGAAGCAGTTCCAACGCTTCTTCATCAGAAATTTCAACTAATTCAGATTCAATTTTTGCATCCAAGAACACTACCTCGGCCGGAGCGACAAGTTCCTTCATTTCATTCCGGAAATCACTATTGGACAGCTCTTCTTCGTCTGCGTTGACCACATACACAAATGGCTTGGCTGTGAGTAAGAAAAGTTCACGAATTGGTTCCGAATCAAATCTCGCGCTGAACAGAGTCTTGCCACTGTTGAGAATCTCTTGGGCTTTCTCCGCGGCCTCTAAAACGACCGCCTTAGATTTATCGAGCCGCAATTCTTTTTCCAGTCGTGGAATCGCTTTTTCAAGAGTTTGCATGTCGGCCAAAATTAATTCGGTATTGATGGTTTCCATATCTTCTTTGGGAGAGACCCGGCCTTCGACATGGACAACGTCGTCATCAGTGAAAGCGCGCAGAACCTGACAGATCGCGTCAGACTCACGGATATTCGCAAGGAACTTGTTGCCGAGACCAGCACCTTCGGATGCGCCTTTCACAATTCCAGCAATATCAACGAACGTAACACTGGCCGGGATGATCTTCTCAGAACCGAACACTTTGGCTAAGTCATTAAGCCTGGAATCGGGCACGCCGACCACGCCCGTGTTGGGCTCGATAGTTGCGAAGGGGTAATTCGCGGCAAGGACATCGTTCTTTGTCAATGCATTAAATAGAGTTGATTTGCCCACGTTGGGCAGGCCGACGATACCTAAAGTTAATCCCACACCCACGAGTCTAGATTGAGCATCAATCAACCTAAATGTCGGTCGTACATGCGAGTATCGGGGTGTGGATTCAGTAGTACTACTCATAGTGGTAATTGCACTCGTTTTCTCGGGTGTTGGGTTGGGATATTTCTTGGGAACCCGTAGCAATCGCTCCCCGGGTGTGCCCGAACTGCAATCAGGCTTGAGTTCACTCTCTGATGCAATCGACCGGATCACATCTTCGGTGTCCGCCCAGCAAGTCTCTTCTGCACAGTCTTCGGCAGTCCTGCGTGCCGAATTAACCCAATCACTTGCACATCAGTCCGAAAACTTGCTTCGCTCGGTCTCGGAAGTTAAGACCCAAGCCCAACAGCTCAGTTCCGTGCTTAGTCGGTCCGGTGCCCGCGGGCAGTGGGGGGAAATGGAACTCACCCGGTTGGTTGAGGCAGCCGGCATGATTAATCGGGTTCATTTCCTTGATCAAAACACGATTGACAGTGCTGAGGGTCGTTTGCGACCGGACCTGCAAGTCATGCTTTCCAATGGCAGGTGCATTTTAATTGATGCCAAGACCCCGATGGATTCATTTCTGCGCACTGCCGGAAACCAGTCAGAGGAAGACGTTGAAGTCTTGATGAACGCACATGCTGAAGCCGTCATCCGACACATCGAACAACTCGGCCGAAAGGGGTACAGCGCAGAAGTTCGCGAGTCGGTTGATTTTGTGGTGCTGTTCCTGCCTTCCGAGGCGTTGCTCGAAGCAGCACTGAACCAGCGGCCCGACCTGCTTGACTTCGCATTTACTCGCAATATCGTTCCCGCCACACCCACCACTTTGTTTGCACTACTGCGCGCCGTTTCTCTGGGTTGGCAAAACAGTGACATGGTCGAGCAAGCCCAAGACATTGTTCGGCTTTCCCAAGACATGTATTCACGCCTTGACATTGTTCTCGCCCACTTCGCCAGCCTCGGCAAATCACTCGCGGCTGCCGTGAGCCACTACAACAGTGCCGCGCGTTCAATTGAAACTAGGCTTAGGCCAACCGGTCGGGCATTAACCGATCTAGGTGTTCGGGGCGTGAAAAACGAGAGCGAGCTCACGCAGACTCCAACCTTAGAAGTGTTCGCATTCGAACTTCCCGAATCGGATTAGGTAGCCTATTGCTATGACCGATCAACCCGGTGAAGAATATGAGGCGCTCTTTCGCCCCGAAGAGCCCGCGCCTGAACCTGTGGTGGCTCAGATCACCGAAACCGGACGTGTTTTCAAAAGCCAAGGCGTACACGGAAATGAAAAGGCGTTACTTGCCCTTCCCACCAGTAGAACCAGTAAATTGCGAACACTTGAGCGCGTCAATTCGCCCGCTGAATCTGAATATGTCACCCAAGGCGGGATTATCATGCATTCGCCGGCGCCAGAGCAGTCCGGACAAACCCCATCGCCAAAATCCTCGAAGGACGAACGTGTTCGACGATCACGACGTGGTGCCGTTTTCGGAGCGCTCAATGCTTTCTGGATTTACGGAATCACAGTCGGCGTAACCCTGATTTTTGGTCTAGTCGACGTTCTCATCTTCGGTGGCGAACCTGGAGCTCTCACTGGGTTTGGACTCCTCGCAGTCTCAGTCTTCGCGAGTCTCGCAATTCGCTCACAAGACGATTCCCAAGCCATATTCGCGCCTGCCATTGCTTTTTTTGTCATTGCAATGACTATTGGTCAAATCAACGTCACCGATACTTCCCTCATGAATCGGTTCGTCACCGTGTTCTTCACTTTGGGAAATAATTGGTTCTGGGTGATTGGGTCCACCATTGTCGCCCTTGGCGTGGTTTCCTTTCGCCGCCGATCTTTTCGCTAAATCACTGAGTCGCAGCTGCTTTAATATCTCGCCGTAACTCTGGTGGAAGGGCAAACATCAACGTCTCTTCAGCGGTATTCACTTCCTCACAGTTATTAAAACCCTGCTCGGCTAACCAATCAATAACTTCTTGTACGAGCAGTTCTGGCACTGATGCCCCACTCGTTACCCCAACAGTTAACACGCCTTCCACCCACTCTTTTTGCAATTCACGGAAACTATCTACCCGGTGCGAAGCTTGTGCCCCAGCATCCAGCGCAACTTCAACCAGGCGTACTGAATTAGACGAGTTCCCAGAACCGACCACGATTACGAGTTCACAATTTGGAGACATCGCTTTAACCGCAGTTTGCCTATTCTGGGTTGCGTAACAAATATCGTCACTTGGTGGACTCGCCATTTCAGGGAACCGCTCTTTCAGCACTTTGACAGTTTGGATAGTTTCATCGACCGAGAGGGTCGTTTGGGAAAGCCAAATGAGTTTCTCTGGATCTTCAACTTCCAATTGACGTGCTTCTTCAGGGTTTTGGACCAAGGTTATGGAATTTGGGGCCTCCCCCATGGTCCCTTCAACCTCTTCATGTCCTTCGTGCCCAATCAAAATGATATCGAGCCCCTCGCTGGAAAAACGCTTGGCCTCAGCGTGCACCTTGGTCACCAGCGGACAGGTCGCGTCAATCGTCTTCAGGGAGCGATCGGCGGCCTCTTGATGGACAGTCGGAGAAACTCCATGGGCGGAAAAAACAACCGTCGCACCTTCCGGTACAACGTCAAGTTCATCAACAAAAATTACGCCACGGTCCTCGAGCGATTGGACAACGTACCTGTTGTGGACGATCTCTTTGCGAACATAGAGCGGAGCGCCGTACAAATCCAGTGATTTCTCGACCGTGAGGATAGCCCGGTCAACACCCGCGCAATATCCTCGAGGGGCAGCTAAAAGAACTTTTTTTTCTGAAGCCATGCCTCAAGTGTAGGCCCATAGCCTAGGTAGAGCACCCACTGTCCGCTTAGGCTGCGCAGGTGACCTTGGAGACTTCGGAACAATCACCCGCCCCGGTGCGAGTGATCTCCAACCTCCTGCACGACTACATCAACCGCTTAAGCTCCATTTGGATCGAAGGACAGGTCGCCCAATACCGAGTTCGACCCGGCGCCAGTGTCCAGTTCCTTACTCTGCGTGATACCGATGCTGAGTTCTCACTCAAAATAATGGTGAACTCAGCACTCATCGGAGCAATGGACCCGCCCCTAGTCGAGGGCCAACGAATAGTTATTTTTGGCCGGTGCGATTTTTGGGCCAAACAAGGTTCACTGCAAGTCGTCGCACGCGAAATTCGGGCCGTTGGCCTGGGTGAACTACTCGCCCAGTTAGCTGCTCTAAAGGCGAAGTTAACGGTAGAGGGGATCTTCGCCCCCGAACACAAGAAGCCACTGCCTTTTCTCCCCGCTCGAATTGGTCTCATTACCGGCCGCCAGAGCGATGCGATGCATGACGTGCTTACTCACACGAAGGAACGCTGGCCCCGGGCTGACTTTGAGATCCGCGAAGTTGCCGTCCAAGGGGTCAACGCTGTTGGAGAAGTCACCGCAGCATTACAAGAACTCGACACTCTTGAACTCGACGTGATCGTCATCGCTCGAGGCGGTGGCAGCATGGAGGATCTGCTGCCATTTAGCAACGAAGCTTTGATCCGGGCTGTAAGTATTGCCGGCACGCCAATCGTTAGTGCGATTGGACACGAGCAGGACACTCCATTACTCGACTTTGTTGCGGACCTGCGGGCTTCCACACCCACCGACGCTGCCAAACGGATCGTCCCTTCTGTCGTTGAAGAACGAAGGAATCTCACCGAACTTCGTGCTCGCAATCTGAGGGCAATCTCAAATGCACTTGACGTAAATAGATTAAAGCTAAATGAGTTGCGCAATCGCTTGACCCAGCGGGTTACCCATCGCATTGATGCGGAATTGGCCACCGTCACACACCTTCGCGCACAGATCCGCGCCCTATCCCCTGCTGCCACCTTAGAACGTGGCTACGCAATTGTTCAGAGCGCAAAAGGTGTAATTATTCGTGATCAAGCTCAGGTTGCGGTCGATCAAGAAATTCAGATCCGAGTGAGCGTCGGCGAATTTTCGGCAACACGAACTGACAACAAGGAGTGAGGGATCACCGTGGCAAAAGATAACGAACTGGGATACGAACAAGCACGTGACGAATTAGCAAGCATTACCGCACAACTTGAACGCGGGGGTCAAAGCCTCGAAGAGTCACTTGCCCTCTGGGAAAAGGGGGAAGCGTTGGCTCAAGTGTGTGAAAAATGGCTCAATACTGCGAGCGAGCGGATTACTCCACCGGAGAAATAGTTTCCAACGAGGCCACTGCAGCCTCAAGCTCTGCCGCAGAGACGGTTCCGCTGAGAACTGTTGTCGAATCCGGAGTCACTCGCACAAGAGCCCGCGAATCAGATCCATCAAAGACCAACCAATCCTGACCGGCTATTGATTTCTCACCATCAGCTGTAATACCCGCGATTTCATTGATCAGATATTCCTCATTTGAGGCGGCGGACTGCGTTATTTCCAGGTATTCCTCTTCTGCTGTCACGTAGCCCACGCGCCATACGGGTTCATTTTGTGAGTACTTTGTTGGCTCCCAACGAGCGCTTGTTGCTCGCAGTCCGGCAATTTCAGGGACGAGAACGGGAAATTCGGCTTGCGCATTAGCAACTGCGAGTAAGGGGAGCGGATCAAGTTCACGCACTGGGTCAGGGGTTGGTCGCCAGGTGACCAGCATTATGGCGCCGATCACACCCAAAACAATAGCGAGTGAACGCACCATGTCACCGATGGTTTGACCCATTCGGGCATTTGGCTTTCCGGTAGGAACTGGCGTACTCACCCCCCCATAATGGATCATTGCGCCTGCCGCTGCCCACCCAACACCACTACGCTGCTGCCATGAGTGGAGAACAAGTTGGCGGCGTAGCGGTACCCGAGCGGAATCTGGCCCTTGAATTAGTACGCGCTACGGAGGCCGCCGCCATGGCTGCGGCCCGCTGGGTGGGGCGTGGCGACAAAAACGGGGCTGACGGAGCCGCTGTGAATGCCATGCGAACTCTGGTCAGTGGGGTCAGTATGAACGGAATCGTTGTCATTGGTGAAGGCGAAAAGGACAAAGCCCCCATGCTGTTCAATGGCGAACGCATCGGCGATGGCAGCGGCGCGGCAGCCGACGTTGCCGTGGACCCCATTGACGGAACCACCCTGGCTGCTAAAGGGATGCCCAACGCGATCTCTGTTATTGCGGTCGCCGAACGTGGGACCATGTTCGACCCGAGTGCTGTCTTCTACATGGAAAAACTGGTGGTGGGCCCTGAAGCGGCTGGATTAATTGACATTGAAGCGCCTACCGCTTGGAACCTCGACAAGATTGCCAAAGCTAAAGGTGAGTCGATTTCTGAGCTGACCGTGTGTCTATTAGATCGACCACGGCACGAAGGTCTCGCTCGTGAGATCCGCGAAGCCGGTGCTCGCATTAAATTTATAGTTGATGGTGACGTTGCCGGTGCGGTGATGGCTGCGCGACCCGATACCGGAATTGACGTCCTCATGGGGATCGGCGGGACGCCCGAAGGAATCATTGCTGCTTGCGCGATGACCGCCCTCGGTGGGGAAATCCAAGGAAAACTCTGGCCGACCGACGATCAAGAGCGCGATAAGGCAATAAATGCCGGGCATGACCTGAGCAGAATTCTTGGCACCAGAGATCTCATCTCTGGGAACAACAATTTCTTCTGCGCAACCGGGATTACTGACGGTGAACTGCTGCAAGGGGTTCGATACAGCCCCCAAGGTCCCACTACGAATTCAATTGTAATGCGGAGCGCGAGCAAGACAATCCGCGAAATCAAAAGCGAGCACCATTACGCGCCTAACTCCCAGTATTCAACCGTGAACACTCAACCGTGAACCGTTGATTCCAATGCCTGCGAGAGCTCGGCAGGACCCACCGGCCTAGGCTGTTCCCGTGAGCGAATTCGTCTACACCGACCAATTGCCGCTTGGTGCTGACTCAACCCAGTATCGCCTTCTCACGACCGAAGGCGTGAGTGTTGAGCGCCTGGGGGAGCAAGAGTTTCTCCGCGTTGAATCCAGTGCGCTGACGGCATTAACGTTTGCCGCCATGCAGGACATCTCGCATTTACTGCGCAGTGACCATCTTGCCCAACTGAAAAACATTCTCGATGACCCCCAATCTAGTCCGAATGATCGCTTTGTCGCCCTCGACCTGCTCAAAAATGCAAATATTGCCGCCGGGGGTGTCCTGCCGATGTGCCAAGACACGGGGACGGCGATCATTATGGGCAAGCGCGGCCAGCGCGTCCTAACAGCCGGCCAAGACAGTGCGGACATTTCACGCGGGGTATTTGATGCATTTGCCAAACTCAACCTGCGCTATTCCCAGCTCTCTCCCATAAATATGTGGGAGGAACGTAATACCGGCACCAATCTGCCGGCGCAAATCGAGTTGTATTCCGATCCCCACAAGAACCAGTCCTATGAATTCCTCTTTATGGCTAAAGGTGGAGGCAGCGCCAATAAGAGTTTCCTCTATCAAGAGACCGCGGCTCTGCTGAACCCGGCAAAGTTCAGATCATTTCTCGACGAAAAACTGCGTGCTATCGGAACTGCTGCCTGCCCGCCTTACCACCTGGCAATCGTCGTCGGAGGAACTAGTGCCGAATACGCTCTTAAAACCGCGAAGCTCGCCTCTGCCCATTACTTGGATGGACTGCCCGTTCACGGCTCACCCGATGGCCACGGCTACCGCGATCTAGAAATGGAACATGAGGTTTTTCTGCAAACCCAGGAATTCGGAATTGGAGCCCAGTTCGGTGGCAAATATTTCTGCCACGACGTTCGAGTTATTCGATTGCCTCGGCACGGCGCTTCGTGCCCGGTAGCGATCGCTGTTTCCTGCTCGGCTGACCGGCAAGCGAAAGCAAAAATTACGCCCGAAGGAGTGTTCCTTGAGCAACTTGAGACGGAACCAGCTCATTTCTTGCCCGAAGTTGAGGACTCACATCTTGATGACACCACGGTGCGTATTAATCTCAATGCGCCCATGAACCAGATCAGAGAAGAACTGAGCAAGCTTCCCATTCGTACTCGCGTCTCACTCACCGGATCACTCGTTGTCGCGCGCGATCTCGCACATGCCCGGATCAAAGCGATGCTTGATCGTGGGGAACCGATACCCAGTTATCTCAAAAATCATGCGGTGTACTACGCGGGGCCTGCAAAAACTCCCACTGGCATGGCATCTGGATCATTTGGCCCGACGACCGCGGGCCGTATGGATTCTTATGTTGATCAGTTCCAAAAGGCGGGGGGCTCAATGGTCATGTTGGCCAAAGGAAATCGCAGTAGAGAAGTCACTCGCGCATGCAAAGAAAACGGCGGCTTTTACTTAGGTTCCATTGGTGGCCCGGCAGCAAAGCTGGCCCAGGACAATATCAAGAAGGTTGAAGTCCTCGATTTTCCTGAACTCGGCATGGAAGCGGTCTGGAAGATTCATGTAGTTGACTTCCCGGCCTTTGTTGTGGTTGACGACAAAGGTAATGATTTCTTTGCCGAGACCCTGCGCCCGATCGCGACCAATATTGCGGTTGGACCACCCCAGTAGCGTTTATCAGACCTAGTTGTCAGCACATTCTTCTTGTGGGCCAATGTTTCTTACCTGTCCCTTTTGCCCAAATGGTCCAGAATGCTCGGTCCTGCCAGTAGCGATTCCATTTATTCATGGGCTTGTCACGTAATTTTTTGATCAGGCGCACTCCGTCCTTGCCCATCTCTTTTCTGACCTCCGGCTGCATCATCCACGTTACGCCGCGCGAGAGTGCCGGGGAGAACTGATAGGCGCCGCGATAGAAGCCGCCCCGTCCTGCTTTGTAATTATGGCGGGATTCAGATTTGGAGATACATTTGCGCAATTTCTCGCGTTTGGGCATGTGCCACTTGCCCTGATAAAGGCTTGGTTCATATCCCTTCCGATCATTGGATTTGCGAGAGCCAAATGCGTGTACGGTCTCCACAGCGATTCGAGTCTGACGGCTCACCGCGGAGTCAGCGGCAGGATTGTTGCCTTCATCTCCGACTGGGATTGCAGCATCCCCATCAACCACGGCCGGCTCAGCGGCCGGCACTGGTGCCGCTTCTTCGGCCAGTGCCGCAGTAGTGGGAAGAATTAAGGCCAGAATGAAGGTTGGCAGCGCCGCGATTTTGCCAAAACTTCCCATCTTTCGCACGCCCATCCGCCTTCCCTTTTTAAGTGACGTCAACGATATCGCACGGCTTTACACTAGACATAGTGTAATTCGTCCTTTATCAACATTATTAAGCCACAGAGTGCTCCCTTGGACAATTCAGATCAGGAGTCGGCTCCCAGTAAATAATGTGATCTATGTCACTATTTACTGGATTAGCCGCCTATTTCACTTGTCGGGAGCCGGTCAAGCAGGCAAATAGTTAAAAGCCAGGCACACAACAAGCGCGCAGAAAGCTGCCAATATCCCTCAATCCAGTACAACAAATGAGGCAATGGCGGCTCCCGGTGACCAAGCGATAGGGAGAGCAAGGACGGATTTCAATTGCGAGGTCCAGTTACCCGTTCGATCCATCAGGCCAGCAACAGCAAAGCGAACTGAATCGATGTAGGGGCCAGTACTTGAAATCACATTGGCTTTGTTTCTCCCCACCATGACAAAAATCGTTCCCAGAACCGCCAAGGCCTTGGCTGAAGATCCCCCCGAGACCGCCCCCAACCACCAAGATGACGAGCCAGTTGGGAACCTGCCAGATTAAACACCTTTAATCGGCTCAATAAGACTGAGACCCGTATTGGCTGCCAATGTCAAAACCAGAGCAAATGGGCTGCGAAGCATTAAATCCGCGTTCAGATCCATCACCTGTTTTGCGGCACGTGTTCACGCGCCGAAACGACGATTGCGTTCCGCGTATGCGCGAACTGCTCGCAGGAAATCAATTCGCCTGAAATCTGGCCAAAAAGCTTCACAGAAATAAAACTCCGAGTGAGCGCTTTGCCACAGGAGAAACCCCGACAGTCGCTGCTCACCGGATGTGCGGATCACTAAATCAGGATCCGGTTGACCTTTTGTGTAAAGGTGTTCAGCAATGTGGTCAACGTCAATTAGTTGGGCCAGTTCGTCAAGACTTGTTCCTTGACTTGCATGGTCAGCAAGTAGTGACCGCACCGCGTCGACCACTTCACGACGCCCGCCGTATCCCACCGCAACGTTGACAAGTGATCCATCAATCTCAGCAGTTGCTTCGGCTGATTCCTTGAGAAGATTTGCTGTGTGTGCCGGCAATAGATCAAGTGCTCCCACGGGATGAATCCGCCAACGACCTTTGGCAACCAGATCGCTCACAGTTGATTCAATAATCGTCATTAGCTTCTCAAGCTCAACTTCAGGCCGACTCAAATTATCGGTTGAGAGCAGCCACAAAGTGACAACTTCGACCCCTAACTCGTCGCACCAGCCAAGGAAATCAACAATCTTGGCAGCGCCAGCCGCATGCCCATGTGCCGAAGATGAGCCTTGAGCGCTGGCCCACCGACGATTCCCATCAAGGATCACCCCCACATGCCGTGGAATTCGATCTGCCGGGACTTGGGCTGCCAGGTTGCGTTCATAGACGCCGTAGACGAGATCTTTGAGACCCACCTTCACCCAGCCCTTTCATCCTTGAGAGTACCGCTGCCCTACCGACCCCGAAGGTTACTCCTCTGCGGCAATTAGATGTCGCAGATGTGGTCTTAAGCCAATAAATTCGCCTAATTCCTTGGGGTCGCTCGTAGGAAGCTCACAGATCGCGAATCTACAGACTTGAGCGTGGTCTGCTTCGCCTTGCAACCAACGGATTTCCGGGCATAAGGGTGAGAGCAATGCCAGTCGAGCAAATTTGGCGCTTTCGGGGCCACTCACCGCGACCTCCCAAGGACCCTGAGCCAGCGACCACATGGCTACCAGACCCCAACCCACTGCCCTTGGAGATCTAAGTGCGAACTGGGGAACTACTCCAAGAGCCTGCTCAGCTCTGGTTCTCAATTGTAGGAAATCACTCGGAGCAAGTGCGCTGAAGCGAACCAGGAGATTCGCCATGGAAAACCAACCTGATGGTTCCGCATTGTCTGCAAAGTCACGCGGCCTACGAATCAGTTTTTCAGAATCCCGCGCAGTATCGAAGAAACCGCCGTTACCGTCGTCGAACGACTCAAGGGCGGTGTCCATCAAGTTGCGAGCCAGGCTCAGCCATTCTGGCTCCCCGGTTACCTCATAAAGTGTCAATAGCCCCTCTGCCATGTTGGCATAGTCATCAAGCACCCCCGAATTCTTGCCAGGGACGCCATTCCGCGAAGTTCGCGACAGGCTGATCGGGCTCGGGCCGGCTCCCAGATGAACACTGATTACACAGTCGGCGGCAGCTTCTGCCGCTTGGATCCATTCGGGTTCATCAAAAATGGATCCCGCTTCCGCCAACGCGGAAATAGTTAATCCGTTCCATGCGGCAACTACTTTGTCGTCTTGCCCGGGTCGAATCCGCTTGCTTCGCGCTTGGAATAACTCCTGCCGAACCCGGGACCACAAGTGCGGGTCCTGCGGATCCGTGAGCAACTGCAATGTTGACTTCCCGTACTCGAAGGTTCCCGCCGCGGTGACTTCAAAAAGTTCACACGCCGTATCTGCAAATTCGGCACCAACAACTTCCGCAATTTCGCTCGGTGTCCAGGCATAAAACTTTCCTTCTTCACCTTCGCTGTCCGCATCAAGGGCAGAGGCAAAAGCGCCTTGAGCCGTGCGCATCTCACGCAGGAGGAACTCAATGCTTTCCCGAACCACCCGCTCCGCAAGTGGGTTTCCGGTGAGGCGCCACCAGTGGGCATAAGCCCGAATTAGCAGTGCGTTGTCGTACAGCATTTTTTCAAAATGTGGAACAACCCAAGCCTCATCAACGCTGTAGCGAGCAAACCCTCCACCGATTTGGTCGTAAATCCCGCCACGAGCCATGCCCTCAAGGGATGCAAACGCCATGAGCCCGGCCTGCTGACCCGACTGGGTATCAGTGGTCATGCGTAAAAGAAACTCCAGGACCATCGATGGCGGGAATTTCGGGGCTCCACCAAATCCTGCGTTCTCACTATCAAATGATTCCTGCAATCCGTTTACTGCTCCACGCAAAAACTCCACATACTGCTCGTTGTCCAGTGCCGTCAAACCAGTCGCATCAAATTCTTGGGTCCGATTCTCCAGTGCGCTGATGATCCGTTCACCTGCCTGCAAGATCTCTTGCTTGCGCTCAACCCAAGTATCAGAAATTGATTGGATCACTTGGCCAAAACTAGGAAGCCCATGGTGCGGGGTCGGTGGGAAATAGGTTCCGGTAGAGAACGGCCGGCCTTCATGGTCAATAAACACTGACATGGGCCAACCACCGTGACCGGTCATAGCAACCGTTGCTTCCATATAGATGGAATCAATATCAGGACGCTCTTCACGATCCACCTTGATATTGACAAAATGCTCGTTGAGAAATTTCGCCACCTCTGGATTTTCGAATGACTCATGGGCCATGACATGGCACCAATGGCATGCTGAATACCCGATGCTAAGGAAAATCGGGACGTCACGTGTACGCGCGAGTTCGAAAGCTTCTTCAGACCATTCCCACCAGTCGACTGGGTTATCTGCGTGCTGCAACAGGTACGGCGAAGTGGCGTGGGACAGGCGATTCACATGCTGTAGCTTAACTCTTCTGGTCTAAAAGGGATACCTAAGAAGATGCTACAGCGAAGGACTTACATGTTTGAAAAAGCAAAAAAAGAATATGATGAAGCAATAGATCGAAACACCACCTTAGGTGAGTTAGCCAATCAAAAAACGAACATCGCAGAGCCTAAGTCCCACCGGGTGCCCATCAAGGTCATTATTCTCTCTGGCATGGCAATTGCTCTTGCATTACTGATTATTCTTTAACGAAACCCTTTTTCAACACTTCCATTGCTCCCGTGAATTCACTGGGGATCACCCACACTTTATTTGCATCTCCCTGTGCAATCTCGGGCAGAGTTTCTAAATAACGGTGTGCCAAAGCCGAGGCAGACGGGTTGGCCTCGTGGATCGCTCCGTAGACTTTCTCCAGTGCAACAGCCTCACCTTGAGCTCTTACTACTGCGGCTTCTGCCTCCGCGTTCGCTCGAACCACCTCAGATTCAGCAAAGCCTTGAGCCATGAGAATTGCACTTTGCTTCTCACCTTCCGCCGTAAGAATCGCGCTTTGTTTTTCTCCTTCTGCAATCAAAATGGCGGCGCGGCGCTCCCGCTCGGCTTTGAGTTGCTTCTCCATGGATTCTTGTACCGACTTAGGTGGATCAATTGCCTTAAGCTCAACCCGGTTGACCCGTATACCCCACTTACCAGTTGCCTCGTCAAGAACCCCTCGCAGCTGACCATTAATTTCATCGCGGGAAGTCAGGGTTTGCTCAAGGTCCATGGAACCGATCACATTTCGTAATGTCGTCACCGTGAGTTGCTCAATTCCCACCAGGAAACTTGAAATCTCGTAGGTCGCAGCTTTAGGGTCGGTGACCTGGAAATACACCACCGAGTCAATAGAAACTACCAAGTTGTCTTCAGTGATTACCGGTTGTGGTGGGAAAGACGCAACCTGCTCCCGCATGTCCACTCGGTCACGAATTCGATCAACAAACGGAATCAGAATTGTAAGGCCCGGGGACAGTGTTCGTTGGAATCGACCAAGTCGTTCAACAACTCCTGTGCTAGCTTGATTTATAATTACCAGTGTTCGTGTAAGCATGAGCAGCAGTACGGCAAGAACCCCAAGAGAACCTATTATTACGCCGGCCAAATCCATGACAACTCCTTATTTGTTTTTAGTCGAGTGGGAAAATCAGCGCGGTCGCGCCATCAATTCGAGACACACACACCCGTGAATTGGGTTCAATGGGTTCGAATGCGAGATCAGGATCGAGTCGGGCACTCCACGTTTCACCCTTAAGCTTGACCTGTCCTTCGTGCATTGTGACACTCATGAGGGTCAGCGCTTCAGCGCCCGTGAGCGCGTCGACACCAGTGCGAGCGCCAATGGGAACTCTGGCGAATCTGTTAAGGGCCAATGGGCGGATCGCAAAAATTCCCAGAAGGGTAATTGCCGCGGTCGCGAGGAATTGAATAATTACTGGAGCGCCCACGGCTGCCGCAGCAAGGCCGCCGAGCGAACCAACAGCAAGCAGACCAAAATAGAAAGTGGTCGTAGCAAACTCAAGGCCCAGCGCGACGACCACCGTTAAGCCCCAAAACCAGATCATGTCCTCTACTTTAATACCCAATGCCGACTTTGGCACAGGTAGCCGAAACTTGCGTCGGTCATCTAATCTGTGGGCATGCTCTTTCCCATCGAAAGTGCCGTGCACCCGAGTTGGCTGCCAGCATTTGACGCTTTATCTGAAGGAATTTCTTCAATCAGGGGTTTCCTCGATGCCGAGACCAAGAGCGGCCGCAATTGGCTCCCGGCTCCGGAAAATGTTCTACGGGCTTTTGCTCAACCCTTGGATCGGGTCAAAGTGGTGATTCTCGGACAAGATCCGTACCCAACCCCCGGTCACAGCATTGGTCTTGCCTTTTCGGTCGCACTTGGCGTCGCGTTACCACGCAGTTTGTCGAATATTTTCAGTGAGCTGCAGAGCGATCTCGGCGTGAATGCTCCCATAAGCGGAGATTTGACCTCCTGGTCGCGGCAAGGAGTTTTATTATTGAACTCGGTGCTGACGGTGCAAAGCGGGGTAACGGGCAGTCACCGCGGGAAAGGGTGGGAGCAGGTGACCGGCGCTGCACTAAGTGCCTTAAAGGGTAGGCCCGGTGGCGCACCAGTGGCAATCTTGTGGGGGAAGGCCGCCCAAGAGTGCGGTGGCGATTTTGATCCTCGCGGTGTGATTTCCAGTGCGCATCCCAGCCCCCTTTCAGCGCACCGAGGATTTTGGGGCAGTAAGCCATTTAGTAGGGCTAATGACTTATTGATCCAATCGGGTATCTCCCCTATCGAGTGGGAGCTTGCTTAACAGGTCGTGAACCAACGTAACGGTGCATAACAAAATCTGCGTAAAAAGACGCAAATGGAATTGTCCCGGCAAGGAGAAGCGCCAGCGTCTTAAAAATTGGGAACCGCAAAAGAAATGCCAGGTTAACCGCGGCGATCAAGTAGGCGAAATACAGCCAGCCGTGGGCAATCCACAAAATACTGTAGAGAAATGGCTTGCCACCTTCCGTTCCGTAGTTCAGAAGCACGTAACCATAGAGCGCCCATACTGAGGCAACAGCCAAAACGACCCCCGTGACCCACGCCATGATCCGGAATGCCAACAGCGCCGTGGAAATTTTGTTCATGACCGAAGCCTACGTTCAGCCGAGTTCATTGGCCAATGGTGGCATGGCACCTGCACGTTGACAAGTGATTGCAGCAACCGAAATCCCAAATTGGACCGCACTACGGATTTTCTCAACATTTCGCGTATCTCGGCGAGTCCAATTACGGGTATCCCAATAGGAAAGGAAGCCACCGCTAAATGAATCACCGGCTCCTACCGTGTCCATCACCTTGATTTTAGGAACATCGCATTGGAATTGCGCACCTTCGCCGAATACACGAACACTTTTAGATCCTTCTGTGAACAACACAACTGCACTGGATTGGTCGTGGATCTGCTTTGCCGCGTCAACATGAGTAAGGCTCGGAAACATGTAATCCAAATCGTCGCCGCTGACTTTAATCACATCGGCGCGATCAAGTGAAGTATTGAAGCTCTCCCAAAATTGCGTTGGGTCATCCATCACACTGGGTCGAGCGTTCGGATCCATCATTAATAATTGATCTTCACCCATTGCCGCGACGACCGCGCGGGTTGCGCTGGATAGAGGCTCAAAAATTAACGCCAAAGTTCCAATATGGACCGCCACTGCAGTTGGGTTAACAGCTGCGAGTGCGATTTCCGGGGTAACCGAAAGCGACGAAGTGCCACGGATCAAGAATTGATAGGACGCCGAACCACTTTCATCTAAAGAGGCGATAGCCAATGTGGTTGGGGCAGCGCAATGCTGCTCGATTGCGCAATTAACATTGTCAGAGTCAAGAAGACGCCTAATTCGCTTACCCAGGGCATCTTGGGAGATTCCACCCAGAAAAGACGCTTCAGTGCCCAGCCGAGCAATTGTGCGAGCCGTATTTACCGGGCCTCCTCCGACAACAGAATCAATTTCCCCCTGTGGCGAAACGATTATGTCAATCAAGGCCTCCCCCATCACTTGAATCACGTGCGCAACTTACTACCAAGGATCAGCCAACGAACGTAGACCGCCACAGCAAAGAGTGCGAAAATCCACCATTGGATTGCATAAAAAAAGTTCTGCAATGGAAATGCCACGTCCCCTGTCGCAATAGTGGGCGGAACCAACTCCGGAGCGTTCGCTATCACCAGCTCCTGGTCTTGCATGACGATAAACCCATCAAGTAAGTCGGCATTCCACAGTTCCGATAGTTGCCGGGAATCAATCACCACAACTTTGCCCTTTTGATCACCCGCGGAATCATAAAAAGACTCACTGGGTTGCAGAACACCCTTGATATTGACTTGTTGTTCAGAAGTTGCGAAGACCGCACCTTCGGGGACCCAACCCCTAACAACTGCAACTGATCGGCCGGTGTCGAGCGTGAATGAAGAAACAATCCATTCGCCTGCGACGGATTCAGAAGAAAGCCTGCTAGCTACGCGGACCTGATCCAGGGAACTAAACGCTCCAAATGCGGTAACAGTTCGACCGTAGTCTTCCGATTTCATCGGCTGGAATACGTCGGTCATCGAAACGGCGGCTGTCGATGCCGCACGCTTGGCATCCAAAATATCTTGGGTTCGATCCCACTGCCATTTACCAAGGAAAAAGAAAAGTACGCACACAGCGATCAATGACAGCAACGCCAAGATTGACGTCAGCGTGTGCGCCCGCGACCACAGCTCACTGCCTCGAGGCATCAGGATCTTGCTCGGCGCTCTCTTCCATGTGCGTAATGTCACCGGATTCCTGCGCGCGTGGAACTTGACTCCGCCCACGTGGAAGATCAGGATCAATTCGCCTCATTTGGCGATTCATATTGAGCCATAGTAAAACCAAGGCAATCGCGACGAGCAATACGAAAAGACCAGCGATCGGCCCGGCGCCGTCAATAATTGTGCTGAGATCAGATTCACTGTCCATAGTGGTCCAACTCTAACCCTCGGTCGGTTTCTCGCGTAGGCCGGCAAAAAGGTCAGTCTCTGGCAATGCCGTCTCGACCAAACTCGAAGCCAACTGAAATTCTTCGGTTGGCCATGCTTGCTGCTGCAGCTGGGTTGACACCGCGAACCAACGGCCATCGGGTTCAATCTGGGTTGCATGGGCCTTGAGAGCGGCATCTCGAATTGGGAAGTAACGCGCGCATTCAACGCTCGTGGTGATCCGGTCCGCATCCTCTGGCTTGTCTTCCCAGTTTGCCAACCACTCTTCATATGGTGATTCGGTTTCCCGCGCGATGAGCAAATTGTGCAGAGCCACTACTCGCTCCTTATGGAACTGCTGGTTGTAATAGACCTTCTGGACCTGATGATCAGGACCAAGCTCTGGGTGCGCCTCTGGGTCGGCCGCCGCCGCAATTGCCGCGATTGTGATTACATGGGTCTGCACATGATCTGGGTGAGGGTATCCACCATTTTCGTCGTAGGTGGTGACAACCTGCGGACGGAACTCCCGCAAAAGCTTGACCAGCGGCGGAACGCTGACCGTCAAAGGAACGAGCGCGAATGCGTCTTCGGGGAGGGGTTCTTTCTCTGTAAAACCTGAGTCTATGAAACCCAGCCACTCATGTCTGACCCCAAGAATTCTCGTCGCTTCGGCCATCTCGAACTGGCGCACCTTGTGAATTCCATGCAGGTCAACTAGTTCTTGAACCTGTTTATTGATGACATCGCCCCGCTCGCCCCCGGTGCATGAGACCACCATCACCTCAATGCCCTCGTCGACGTATCTTGCCGTGGTTGCTGCACCTTTGCTGGACTCGTCATCCGGGTGGGCGTGAATAGCCATCAGTCGCAATGGAGTTGGGGTGGATTTATTTTTCACGAGAGCATCCTCTCACTCGCGCGGGTAACTCTGGTTACTGTGGGAGGGTGTCAAGCCCCTTTCGCAAAGATCAGTTGAGCGCGACCATGCAGGAGCGTTACGGATTCACTCATACGAATTATTTACGCACGGTCGCTATTTTGCTGTTGACTTTAGTGTTCGTCGTATCAGTCGGGTTTGTTACTTTCTCTATGTCTCAGAGAAGTATTCAGTTCAAGCTCCTCACCTGGGGAGTTAAAAGCCCAGAACGCGTGGACTTGCGTTTCGAGGTCCGAAGGATCGGCAGTGACGCGGTTGACTGCGTGATTCGCGCTCAAGACTCCACCCGCATTGACGTCGGGTACTCGCTGATCACCATCCCAAGCGGGGCCGACTACGCCCAAGAGGATTACTCGCTGCGGACCCTGGCACCCGCCTACACGGTTGAAGTTCTCACCTGCGTTAAATCCAGCGATCCGACACGTGTTCCCGGACCCCAATTCCCGGCGGGGATCGCACCGCCCCCTCAGCCATGGACCGAGAGTTCTGGCACGTGATTTGGGTTCACCTGTCCACAAAAAAGGAAAAAGTATTAAGGTGACCCGTTATGACCGAAATTACCTGGTTGACCCAAGACGCTCATAACCGCCTGACTACCGAATACGAAGACCGTCAGGGCCCAATGCGCACAGAAATTACCAAGAAAATCGAGGCAGCCCGGGAAGAGGGCGATCTTAAGGAAAACGGTGGTTACCACGCGGCGCGTGAGGAGCAGGGCAAGAACGAGGCACGCGTACGTCAGTTGCGACAACTTCTTGAGAATTCACAGATCGGTGTTCCTCAAGCAGCCGAGGGCGAAGTGAGTCACGGAAAAGTTATTACGGTTCGACTTATCGGCTTCGATGACGAGGAAAGATTTCTGCTGGGTTCACGCGAAGAAGCCGCCCACGCATCAATTGATGTGTACTCGCCAACTTCGCCTTTAGGAGCGGCAGTTCTGGGCAAGCAGGTCGGCGAGAAAACTAGCTACCAAATGGTCAATGGTAAAGAAATGTCAGTGGAAATACTCAAAGTAGAGGACTATACCTAAAGTTAGCGGCGGCTGACAGTACGGTATTTCCTAATTGCCAGTGGGGCAAAGATTCCAATGACGACTGAACACGAAATCACCGTGTAAACAACGGGATAATGCAATGACCAAAACTCGAGGTCTGCTCCCGGCGCGTAGCCGGTCGGATTACCAAACAGTTGTCGAGTCGCCAAAACCAGCGATGAAACAGGGTTGTACGCTGCAAAGACCTTGAGCACGCTGGGTAGCGAATCCAAGGGGACAAATGCATTAGACAGGAAAGTCAGCGGGAAAATCCAAATAAGACCAGCCGTATTGGCGGTTTCAGTGTTTGGCACCGACAGGCCTACGAACGCCCCAACCCACGTCACCGTGTAAGCGAAAAGAAGTAGAAGCAGATATGCATAAATCGCGTTCAGAATTCCGTCATTGATTCGCCAGCCCACCAGGTAGCCCGTGATGCTGAGCACCGTGAGTACCAAAATTTGTCGCAATGCGTTAGCAAAAGTGTTACCAATCAACGCCGCGGATTGCGACATGGGGAGCGCCTTATATCGGTCAATAATTCCCTTTTGCATTGCCTCTGCCAAACCAACTGTGCTTGCAGCAGCGGCAAAGGCAACAGTCTGACCGAAAATCCCGGGCATCAAGTACTGCCGATACAAACTTGCATCTGCAGCACTACCCGGGTCACCACCAGGAATGGGAATAGCCCCACCAAAGACGTACGCAAAAAGTAAGACGAAAATAACGGGCTGAATGAGTTGAAAAAACAACGCTTCCGGGATTCTAAATGACGCAAGGATCGTGCTACGTGCAATGACTATTGAGTCGTGCAAAGTCCAACCTAGTAAAGGCCGAGACATCGCAACGGGTGCAGCGGCACTCAAGTTCTTTACCTCACTCATGATTGGTTGCGCCCCTTTCTTGTCCGGCTTACAGCCTTTTCCGGATTTTCGTCTACGGCACCATGTCCGGTCAGCGACAGGAATACGTCATCTAGGGTTGGCCTGCGCAAAGCTAAATCCGCGATCGTAATATTTTGGGAGTCCAGCAAACGAACCACGTCAACGAGAACTGTCGAGCCACCAGAAACCGGACCAGACACCATGCTGTCATTGACTATGGACTCTCCCCCAAAAACCGGTGCCAGTGCCGTTTGCGCATCATGTATTCGTTCAAGATCAGTAACCGTGACTTCAATTCGATCACCACCGATTTGATCCTTTAGCTCCTCAGCGGTGCCGTGAGCGATCACGCGACCGTGATCAATCACCACAATGTCATCAGCGAGCTTGTCGGCCTCTTCCAAGTACTGGGTCGTGAGCAGAACTGTGGTTCCCTCAGCCACCAGGCTCTCAATTACTCCCCACATGCCAAGTCGTGACCGGGGATCAAGGCCAGTCGTCGGTTCATCGAGAAATAGAATGCTAGGCTTTGCAATCAAACTTGATGCGAGATCGAGGCGCCTGCGCATTCCACCCGAGTATGTTTTTGCCGGACGATCAGCCGCCTCGATGAGGTCGAACCACTCAATTAGTTCCTGGGACCGCTGTTTAACATAGGGCGGAGCTAGGTGATACAGGTCACCGAACATGCGCAGATTCTCACGCCCGGTCAAGAATTCATCCACCGCCGCATACTGTCCGGTCAGTCCGATGCTGTGCCTAACTTGATCGGCCTGCTTTTCAACATTGAACCCGTTGACGTAAGCGATACCCTTCGTTGGCTTCAGCAAAGTTGCGAGAATTCGAACTGTGGTCGTTTTGCCCGAACCATTTGGTCCTAGAAGGCCAACCACCTGTCCCCTGGGTACGACTAGGTCAAGCCCGTCGAGTGCTTTTACGTCACCAAATTCTTTGACCAAGCCCTCGGCATGAACTGCATCTTCTTTTGCCATAGGCGGAACTGTATACCTAAAATTTGGAAGCGCTAAATCCTTGGTCGATCAGGTTATGCAGGACTTCCTGTGCGTGATCACGACCACGCGTCTCAACGTGAATGTCAATCTCCACTTCATCCACGCCCAAAGATGGATTCATGCGATTGTGGTCAATTTCAACAATATTTGCGTGCATCTCTTGGACCGCGGAAAGAATTCTTGCAAGGTTCCCCGGCGAATCAGACACTCGGACTTTGATTGTCATGTAGCGCCCGCTCGCGGCCATGCCGTGACGAATAATGCGAAGCAGAAGCAATGAGTCCACATTGCCGCCAGAAAGTACCACCGCGACGGGTGCCTCAAATTTTGTCGGCCAGGCCATGACTGCGGCTGTCGCAGCGGCACCAGCCGGCTCTACCACCATTTTTGCTCGCTCAAGCAAGAGCAACGCTGCGCTTGATAATTGATCCTCGGTTACGGTCATGATTTCATCAACGTGCTGATTCACAATTTCAAAAGGAATGTCACCGGGCAAACCGACCGCGATCCCATCCGCCATTGTCGACATGTGGTCAAGTTTTTGGGGTGAGCCGGCCGCAAGTGACGCCGGATATGCTGCGGCGTTTACCGCTTGCACACCAATGACTCTGATGTCAGGGTTCTGCGATTTGAGTGCCAAGGCAACACCAGCAAGTAGTCCCCCTCCCCCCGTACAGACCACAACGGTCTTCACATCCGGGATTTTTTCCAAGATTTCTAGGCCCAATGTTCCCTGCCCGGCAACGATGTCTTGGTGATCAAATGGGTGAATCAAAATAGCGCCGGTGCGTTCAGCAAATGCGCGTGCTTCCACAAGTGCCTCGTCAATACTGTTACCCACGAACTCGACTTCTGCGCCATAACCCTTGGTCGCTTCAACTTTAGGAATCGTCGCACCTTGCGGCATGAAAACTGTTGCTTTAATGCCGAGCATCCGAGCGGCAAGTGCAACACCCTGCGCGTGATTGCCAGCGCTGGCCGCAACGACTCCACTCTCACGTTCTTTTTCGGTCAATTTAGCGAGCCTGTTGTAAGCGCCACGAATTTTGAATGAACCCGCCCTTTGCAAATTCTCAGGGATTAGGTAGACCAGTCCTCCTACAAGCTCGGTCAACCAGCGCGCATTTGCAACCGGGATGTCAGCGATTACTCCGACAAGGGATTCCTGCGCCACTTTAATGTCGTGCAATGAGACAGCGGGAGAGGGGAGTTCACTGCGTTGTGGCACGCCGCAATCATGTCACCAAGTGCTCGAATTAGTTGAACTACAACCAAGTTAACTGGAAAGTTCTTGGCGGGCACCCGGCAATTCTCGCCGATTGCCAAGATTGGCGCTGGAGGCAGCCTTGCGCCCGGCACTTGCAGCCGATCCAGAGTTGCTCGTGACCGCACCCGAGTAACCACCCCAACTGCCGCGTGCCTGGGAAGTTTTTCGATGGAATGAACTTATTTCTTTTTCACGGTTGGCAAGGACTAGTGCGCCAGATAGACCTCCTTGATTTTTGGTTTTCGAATCATTTTCCCGAATCGCTTGAGCACGACCTTCGTTCACACGCTCACCGATTCGCACGATGTAAGCCCGGTAAAACGCGGCTCGAGCGGTCTGGGCCGTGAATTCGACTCGGCGGCGGCGATATCCACCAGAAACTCGAACTCGCCCGTCAAATTTCTCGCCACGCCAGGAACCTGCGTTCACATAAGCATTTCCATGGGTAATCATTTGGACGGCAAGCGAAGAAAAAAGAGCCTCAATTGAATTCAGATCGCTGGGCATCCCATAACTGATTACATAGGTTGAATCTCGAGCAACATCGACGTGCGCACTATTTGAGTGTGCGACCGTCACAA
>JAPKAV010000060.1 GCA_028825115.1 Candidatus Nanopelagicales bacterium
ACCCAGACACACCTAGTGTCGCCCTGTTGTACCGCGTCGCAAGGAAAATGCTCGCAAAATGTTCGCACTTTTCAAAGCCTAGTTCCCAAACTTGACCACTTTCTTGTTAACAATGACCCAGGCCACTATAAAAGTGTGTTAAAAAAAATGATTGACATTCACCTCGCATTGAAGGAACCCATCTGCACGGACTCTGGTGAGAGACAAGAAAATTTCAACACACTAAAAAAGCTAGTGTTCACCGATATTTTACAATTGCTCTAATGTGGCGTCATCCCCAAATACTTCTGCCGTTATCCGAAAGTCGCATTCACCAAAAACACAGATAAGAAACCCGGACTGATTCACATACAGCAGATCGCTGTATGTGCTGCCCTTCTCTAAGTCTGTTGTGGTGATGTGCTCGTTCTCGCATATCTCTCGCATTATTCCTCCAAACTGTCATTTTTGGGAGAACCCCTCACGCATCTTCAGGGTTTTCCTTGTCATCTGTCTCAACATGTACGTTGCGAATTCGGGTAGACGTTGGGTATTAGATGCACGTCAGAGAACAGGGCTCTTCCTCATTTTGCTACGAATACAGCAACCATGATCAATAATTTATCACGAGTTCCGCGCATAATGCCCTTTCTTAGATCTGTTAAAACCTACCAACGGTCAGCCGGTCTGGCCCCTTATTTACTCAACCAGTTGCCGTACAATATTTGGACAGGGTGGAACGCTGCTAGGATGAAAAATCGATGCCAATGCTTCGATTCCATCGATTAGCCTCGGGCCAGGGCGGGCAAATGAGGCGTTGGCATCCGCCGCCCAAACGGGTATTCCTGGAAAGTGTCCACGCACCTGTTTGGCCAACACTGTTGATTTTTCAAGATCAAAACCGCATGGTGCACACACCACCACATCCGGCGCAGAATTCTGGGCCTCCTCCCAAGTGATGCGACACGATTTTTCACCTGTTTGGCCGAGCACCGAGATACCGCCAGCCGCTTCAACCATCTCGGGGATCCAGTGCCCTGGTGCGAATGGAGGGTCCGTCCACTCTAAAACTAGGACCCGCGGGGGAGTCAGACCTGTGACGGCGTGCCGCACCACATCTAGTCGAGCACGTAAACGATCGACGACGGACTCTGCCTCGATCAGATGCCCTGTTCGCTCGCCAATGACAATCAATGAATTCAAGACTTCGCCGATATTATGCGGGTCGATAGTAATAACGTCAGCATTGCAACCGAGGTAAGACAATGCTTCAATCACCACGGAAACATCGACTGCGCATACCGCGCATAGGTCCTGTGTCACTACTATGTCGGCATCTAAACTGTAGAGCGCATCAGCCTCTAAGTGATAAAGATCTTCACCACGCGCAAGGGCGGCGGTAACGAATTCGTCGATCTCGTGAGGACTTAGCCCTTCAGGCATCGCCGATGTTGAGACGATGCGACGGCCACGTGCCTCCTGCGGGTAATCGCACTCAAAGGTCACGCCAACAACATCGTTGCCAGCACCAATATTGAATAAAATTTCCGTGGTCGAGGGCAATAATGAGACGATTCGCATCACCCAATCGTATTCGAGACCAATTCCGGCATGCCCCCACCCGGGGTTGTTTAACCGGCCCCGGGGTAAGCGCATATAAGTCAACTAAAGAATCGACACCAAAGTTTTTGGATGCTAAAAGTCATTGGTTGGCATCCGCACCCAATGTTAGGGCTGCTGCGCCGAGCAGCGTGAAACAAACGGATTCATTGCTTGCGGCACACAGCCGCCTCACTCGCCATCAAGTCGATGTTGCCCACTGATTGGAACAGTTGTTTGCTGAACCTGCGTGCCACGGATCTGCCACGAAAGTCTTTAAGTTTTTGTCTCTAGCTTGACCCCACTCTTGTTAAAAAACGACCCCGGGTACCTATACATGTAAGGCTTCTAGGAATCTGAGTAATATTTCTAAAGCCAGCGATAGGAAGAAAAACAGGGGATTAACTGCCGAACAATTCAAAGGCACAAGGCGCGCGAGAATGGACCTACTCACTACTAGCGCGTTCAGACCCTTGTGGATTAATTGCACACATGGGGTTACATGAGGAAAGTAGCGTCGGGTAGACGCTTCAAGAAGCGACAAATCGCACCTTAAATGGTTCAGAAAAGCTTCCACCGTAGATGGCTGTGATTAGGACGGGTTCTTACCGCACATACGGATGGCTGGGTTGGGCTGGGTCAGGAAACCGCGTCACGTTGTGAGCAAACCAATAAACACCGCGCGCCAGTTGCGCCTGGGTTCCGTGCTGAGGCAGTAGCCCATTCAGGTAAAACTCATATTGGTTCTGGTGCAACTCGCAGCACCACATCTCATCCGTTGCCGCTTCTATTTCGAGTGTGTAAAAATCGACGCCCGTTGCCACAAAATTTGTCGTGGGAAGTGACATTATTAAGTAAATGGGAAAGTCCAAACTCAGAAAAGAAGCAGTTAACCAGCCTTCACGCTATTTGAAGAACTATATTGGGTTCACGAGCGCTACGAGAAGAAGGTCGTAATCCATGAAAGCAAGCGCCAAGCGCCGATGCGCAGCGAGTGTCGTTGTCGCCGTTGCGCTTTCTGGATTCTTTCAACCGGTTGCGGCATTCGAGGGTTCAATCAAGAAACATAAATCTTGTGAAACATTGCTAAAAAAGTTTCCTAATGGGGTAGCGGAATCTAAAGCGGCGGCCAACAAAGTAGCCAGAGACGGATTCGTTAAGCCAAAGGTGTCAAAACTGCTCTATGGGCAAAGTAGCCAGTTGCTCGATGGAAATAACGATGGTGTGATGTGTGTGCCCTCTCGCGTGGCCAGGAGTTTTACTCCAGGTATTTCGTCGACTGAATTACTGGGGTGGGTGGATGCCGCCGTAGAGCAAATGACCAAGCCGCCACTGGATTTTATGGGAATGATATGGCCAGTCGGGACACCGCTCGATGACCAACCAGACCCACAAGTTTTCGATGGAGCACCCTTCAGCGAGCATACTGATGTCCTTAACCCAAACGAGATTAAAAAAGCTGCGAGTTACTTCCGAAAATGGCAATTAGGTCTTCAAAACTGCACCAAAGCCGAAACGAGAGAATTTCGAGATGGAGCTGCGGTCGTGAAGCGTTGGATCGAAGGAGCTGCGGACGTGGCGACCGCCCCTGACCCTTGCTTTAACTCTCGGTCAGCGGTGATGGCCTGGACCGCTGCGCAAGACAAAACCACCGCGAAAGAAACATTTTTTCATGAGTCGTATCACGGCTTGTCAAACTACCTCTTGAATCGATGCGCTCCAATTATCGGTCGAGAAGAAGACAGTCTGAATAACCTCAGGTGGTTCGGAGAGGGCACCGCTGAATATTTTGGTCTTTACATGGCAGCTAAAGACGATGATAGGGACGATTACACTCAAAAAATTCTAAAAAGAGCATTTCTGGACCTTCAGGGTGATCCGGGAATGTCACTTGATGCCAATGCCTACGTTCAAGCCGCCGCAATGGTACTTATGATTCAACGCGGATTGATCACTGAAAGTAAAATACTTGACGGAAGTTACTTTCATAATTGCAATTGGATCAAAACCTTCGACCCTTCACAGGCAGAAATGATCTACATCTTCGAAAACTTTAAGAGAATCGAATATTCGGGAGGCAGATACTTTTACTCTCAAGGCGCGGTTAGCGGGTAAATTCTTTACCGTTGAGACAAAGGGTAGATCCTTGACCACGAGCAGCAGTGAATCCTTCGACTACGTCTGCACACCCTTTTATGAATAATCAGTGTCGGAAACCAATATGTGCAACTCAATTGAGAACATGAACGATATTTAATTCTTATTCTGGGGACAGTTTTTGATACAGCCTCCCGGGGATTACCGGATCAGCCAACGGACTGTTGTTAGGTTTAAGATAAAAATCCTGAATTCGTAGTTTTGCGACTCTTGTTTCCCAGCATGCTGAACTTGACCCCTTTCTTGTAAGTGGTCCTGAACACGCCGGGACATTGGTCCGCACAGATGACCTTGGACCGCTACGCCGGTCTGTTTGAAAGTGATCAAGTCGACGTCGCACGTCGTGTGGATTAGTTGTTTGCTCAAGCTGCGTGCCACGAAAATGCCACGAAGACCCTTCGGATAATTTTGGGTCCAGTGATACTAAAGCCGAAACCCCCTGCAGACAAAGGGATAGCCTTGGTGGCCCCGGCAGGATTCGAACCTGCGACGCACGGTTTAGGAAACCGACGCTCTATCCCCTGAGCTACGGGGCCATAGGGTGTGTGCAAAACCTAATGCATCACCTCAGGGCGTTGCTTGCTGCGTTCAGTATCAGGATTTCGTTTCAGCTTTCGTTAGTCAATCAGTTGAAAATTCCTGAAAAGTGCAGACTTTTGGCGCCAATCGGACCGAAAAAATCCAAAGAATAGTTTTCCGAAATGTCAATCAGAGTGGTCGTGGGTTGAGGTGTGATTTCCGCACAGATGTGCCGGGCTTTATCCGCGATCCGGAGGTGTAGTTACACACAACTACCTGCAGTGCTGGTTCGACGGAAAAGGTGTAGTGCTGTGGTCTTTGGGGTACAGCGTCGCGGCTGGGAGTTTTTCGGTACGAGCTAGCTAAATGTCTAGGATGACCATGGCTTGGCGGCAAGTCGAAAGTTTCTATTCTGTTCGGCTTATTTCTAACATTTCCCCCTCGTGGCAGGGAAAAGTACCGAATGTCACCGACGGCACGCCTTATTAGGCTCACGCCTCGTCAATAATCGTGCGTAAGTGAATTTGGGGCAGCCGCACGGATAACAAAATGGCGAAGGCCATGATGATGGCGGTAGCAGTGAAGATATTTTGCGAAGCGCCGGCAACTGCATCTACCGACGGCATGCCTACGGGTTGTCCATCTGATTCACTTGCAAGAGTTAGACCCCAGATTAATCCAAATCCGGTGGCGCCGATTGTGCTTCCAAGCGATCGCGCGAGCGAGGTTGTACTTGTCACTACACCTATATCGCGCGGCGCAACCGCGCTCTGTGCAGCAACCGTCAAAACTGGGATTATCGCGCCGAGTCCCCCACCGAGCAGAGTCAGTCCAACCGCCAGCCAAAGATATGACGTGTCAGTGTCAAGTTGTGCAAGGATTAGGAGTCCGAGTGTCGCAGCAACAGAACCGGCAATCGGGAATATTCGGTAGGAGCCCGTGCGCGTGACGAGTTGCCCAACAAGCACAGCGGTAACTAGCGTGCCGCCGACAAAAGGCAGCAATTGCAACCCAGATGCAGCGGGCGTCGCTCCCAGAACTCCCTGCAAGTAGGCGGGCACGTAAATTATTGTTCCTATAGTGACCAGTCCTACGATGAGTCCTAGGCTCGCTGAAATCCGCACAACAGGGTGATTCACCACGCGCAGGGGGAGTAATGGTTCGGCCGAATGCTGCTCTGTCCAAATCAGGGCCACTAAGGACACGAGGCCGACTCCGATCAGCAGGACCG
The DNA here is from genome assembly GCA_028825115.1 of Candidatus Nanopelagicales bacterium. Taxonomy (GTDB): domain Bacteria; phylum Actinomycetota; class Actinomycetes; order S36-B12; family S36-B12; genus UBA4592. The sequence goes on from JAPKAV010000060.1 coordinate 5,486, forward strand.
TTCCTATCACTGGAATTCCACTAGATGGAGAAGCGGTGAGTAAGCCGAGCATGAGGCCGCCAACTGCAAGGATGAGTAGTAGGGGCCCGAACCAGTTGACCCGACGACCTCCTGGCTTATGTGGTAGCCGAAGGACCACAGCGATGGTGATCAGGGCAAGTAGACCGAGCGGCAAATTGACATAAAAAATCCAACGCCAGGACGCCACCTGAGTGAGAAATCCGCCGACCACTGGTCCGAGGACACTGGCTAATCCGAAAGCGGCACCGAAAAGACCCACGAATCTGCCGCGTTCGCGTGGACTCACAAGTTCTGCGACAGAAGCGAACACGAGAACGGTGATACCACCGCCTCCAACACCCTGTAGTCCTCTCGCAGCAACGAGAATTGTGAGGTCAGAGGAAAATCCTGCCCATGCTGATCCTGCGACAAACACGATGATCGCGGCAAGGAGAAGCATTTGCCTGCCATGGATATCAGAGAATTTCCCCCATAGGGGCGTGCTCACGGTTGCTGTAAGGAGGTAGGCGGCCATAACCCAACTCAGCGCAGCCGTCGAGCCCAACTCGGCGCTTATGGTCGGGAGGGCTGTTGCGACAGCTGTCTGATCAAGTGCGACTAGCAGGAGGCAAAGCAGTAGGGAAGCTATTGCTGCTCGCCGATTCATTGGCTATTGCTTGCTAAGCCTAATAGCGTAGCCACTGCTTGAGCCACGTCCGCTGAGGAGGGAGAAGCGGCGACAGCTGCGACAGATAGCCCCGCATCAAGGGCCGCGTTCGCAGTGGTGCGCCCGGCGCACACGACGGAAACGGAGTCGGGTACCCGCGCATGAGTTAGCAGAGCGCGCACCGCGCTGGGCGAGCGAACGACAATTGCAGAGATGAGCCCTTCTTCAATTAGTTGTGCGCTTACTGGACGCTCGGCAATGGTTGTAGTTTGGTAAACAACGCCTTCATTGACATCCCAGCCGAGCTTTCTTAGTCCATCTGGCAGTGTCCTTAATGAAAGATCTCCCCGAGGAAACAGTGCGCGTCCGGGTGTGACGGTGGACAGGCTCTCGATGAGTCCTTGAGCCGAGGCTTCCTTCGGAACACAGACATCCGAGAAGCCAAGATCACGCAGGGTGCTAGCCGTGCGCGCTCCCGTAGCGGCTGCGCGAACACCAGCGGCTGCAGCCTCGACGACGGCAGTGGAAAGATCGATAGCGCCAGCGGCGGTAAGCCAAGACGGGACCGTCATGGGCGAGGTTGCAACCAGCCAAGTCCGTTTGGCGAGATCAGGGTCTGCGGCACACTCGCGGAGAGAAGCGATGAGAGCCGCAGCGCCTGTGCTAACTAACGCAGGTGTAATGAGCACGAATGGTTCAGAGATACTCGCGATTCCATAGTCATTAAGACCTTCCGCGTCTGGTTGATTACCCTCGGAGCGGATGAGTAAAACGGGACGCTCACTCCCCACAAGCAGAGCGCAGGCTCGAAGCCCAAGTAAACGCGAGCGAGTGAGGTCATTTGGTGAGCAGTCATCAACGATATCAGCGATCGTGTGGTGACCGTCGATCGTTAATTCTGCCCGCAAATGCAACCTACCTGACTTGTAGGTTGCCAGGGCCGCCAGTGCAGTTGTGCAGGACGCATTTATTCCCACAAGGACATAGCGTTCGGCGGTCGTGGTGAGTCGAGCCTCCGCATCATCGAGAGACGCTACTAACGCAAGCATTACTTCGTCATTCTCCCGACACTCCACGGCTAGAGCACCTTGTGCCGGCGCGGAAAGAAGATTGTCAAAAATTTCGGCGATGTCGGCTGTGCGACCGATTCTTGTCAAGCCGGCAACTGCGAGGACGACGGCGTCAACATCTCCGGTTCGAACCTTGCTGATGCGGGTGTCGATGTTTCCACGAATTGGGATGTAGACGAGATCTGAACGCATGCGCTGGAGTGCGGCTGTTCTACGGGGGGATGAGGTGCCAACAATTGAATCGGGGGGAAGTTCGGTGAACCTCAAATTGTCGCGGCTGACGAGAGCATCTCGTGAGTCGGTGCGACCTGGCACGGCGGCGAGAGTGATGCCCGGCTCCGGGGTGCTGGGTAAGTCTTTGTATGAGTGGACGATGACATCAACTTCACCGGCGAGTAGAGCTCGACGCAGGGCAGAAACGAACAAGCCTGGTGAGCCGGGTTGACTGAGTGGTTTGCTGGTATCGTCACCAATTGTTTTGACAAGCACTTCACGCCAAGGTCTTTGTGACAGCGCCGTAAGAGCCTCACCCACCAAAGCTGACTGTGTTCTGGCGAGTTGGCTCGCACGAGTGCCCAGTCTGATTGAGTTAGTCACGCTCGGTTGTATCCACATGGATTCCGAACAATATGGTAATTGCACGTGTGTATTCACTGAAGTCACCGGTACGGGCAAGTTCTTGTGCACGAATTGAGGGGGTGTGCAAAATCGCATTCGACACGCGGTTCAACGACTTTGCTACCTCTTTCGCAGTCTCTGAGTCAACACGATTTTGGATGCGCTCAATCTCTTCACTGATAATCGTCATCACATGCGAGCGCATGGCCACAATTGCGTGGTCAGCATTGCGGCCGAACTCGCTTTCCTCAAACAAACTCGCCGCGGGAAACACAATTCCCTGTGCCTCAAGGATTGCTGATGAGTGCTCGCCAGGAGCGACTTCATGAATTTCGCGTAAGTTAATGACGTCAACGTTGGGCATGCTGTACACATCCGGTGCTACATCTGAAGAAAGCGCAAGATCCATGATCGGGAGAATTCGGTCGCGGGTTGCCTCGGATGCCTGGACAAGAGATTTGCTAATGATTGGGTAAGAAGCCCCGCTGCAGGCAACCACGATGTCAGCGCTACCAATATGACCCACAAGATCTTCGAGTTCCACGGGTTGGACGTCATGCGACTGGGCAAAATGTGCGGCCCGGCCAGAAGATGAGAACACACTGATATCGTTGCAATTAAGACGCTGTAAGGACGCAACGACCACGCGCGCATAGGAGCCGGTACCCAGAACGAGCGCCTTGCCTCCTGCGATATTTCCGTGTCGCTGCTCGAAAATGTCGAGTGCAACGCTGACGATGGAACGTCCGGCTGCTCCCAGGCCTGTGGAACTAGTCACTGATTTAGATGTAGTGAGGGCGCGCTGTAAGAGCCGCTCAAGGGAAGGAGTAGTTGTTCCCTCTCGTTGCGCGGTGGCCAGAGCCTTACGGACTTGGCCGGCGATTTCATCCTCTCCAACGACCATGGATTCTAATCCTGAGGCGACGGAAAACAGGTGTTGGGAAACAGAGGATCCCACCACTACGCGCATGGCATCAACGACAAAGTTTTTATCAAGTGCGGCGATCTCGGCGATTGTGTTCGTCGTGGTCTCAACTGCATCATGAAAACGATTAATGTCAAGGTAGATCTCAAAACGATTGCAGGTGGATAGGACTACGGCCCCATCAATGCCCTGATCCGACTCCACGAGTCGCACTGCGAGTCCACTCTCGGCGGCGGCTAGGCGATTGAGTCCGTCAAGTGGGACATCCTGATAACTCGCTCCAACGAGAACTAGCACCATGGTGTGAATGTTACGCGATTGTGGAAACTTGAGGAGTCTCGGATAGGTTTTCCTCATGACGAGTGCCCCAGCATTGCCAACAACGCACCCGCTTATCAGCGGCAAAACAACGCATTCTCCAATTGTGCAGGCGTATCAGGGGGTTCGACCGGACCGGCGGCCTATTTGGATGATGCGCCAAGCAGGACGATCCTTGCCAGAATACCGCGCAATTCGGGCCAGTGTCCCCATGCTTGAGTCATGTTTACGCCCGGAAATCGTGACGGAGATCACGCTGCAGCCGGTTTCCCGACACCGTGTCGATGCCGCCATTTTCTTTAGTGACATCGTTGTGCCTCTGAAACTTGCTGGCGTCGACGTTGACATCGTTGCTGGTGTTGGGCCTGTCATGGGTTCCGCTGTTCGTACTCGAGCAGACATAGATCGGCTTCGACCTTTGGAAATAGAGGCACTCCATCCAATTGTGACCGCAGTTCAGATGTTGACATCTGAACTTGGCGAAATCCCTCTCATCGGTTTCGCTGGCGCGCCCTTTACTTTGGCGTCCTATTTGATTGAGGGTCGGCCTTCGCGCGACTACATCAACACAAAGATAATGATGCGCGAGAATGTGGAGTCCTGGAACGCTCTACTCACTTGGGCAGCTGGGGTCACTGGCACCTTCTTGCGCGCACAGGCAATGGCCGGTGCGAGTGCCGTGCAACTCTTCGATTCATGGGCGGGGGCGCTGTCTCTCGATGAATACCAGACTTTTGCAGCGCCCTACTCGGCGCTCGTGATGGATGCCGTCAGTGATCTTCCGGTGCCAAGGATTCATTTTGGCACCAAGACCCAAGACCTATTGACGGCCATGCGTGATGTCGGAGCAACCGTGATGGGAGTTGATCAGCACACGCCGCTGGATGTCGCGAACGAGCTGCTGGGTGGCCAAACACCACTACAAGGAAATATCAATCCGGATTTACTTTCTGCTGATTGGGATATTTTGGCGGACCACACTCGTGATGTCCTCCGACGCGGACTCACTGCTCCGGCTCATGTGGTCAACTTGGGACACGGAGTTCCCAAAGACGCTGATCCAGATGTGCTGACGCGTCTAGTCGAGTTGGTTCATGAGGAAGGATGACTATGCCGCGCTCTGTCCTAGTGGTTGGCGGAGGGGTTGCCGGTTTAGTGGCAGCTCGCAGTTTGGCCATGCAAG
>JAPKAV010000138.1 GCA_028825115.1 Candidatus Nanopelagicales bacterium
CGTGCAAACAGTTTCGCCTGAGTGCAAAGTAAATATCACTCAGATTCTTCGCAGGCTTACGTATATGTACCCGGGTTCGGTTCTTAACAACCCCCGGGTCAAGTTAGGGAATTTAGTATAGAAAAGATGCGAACATCTCGCGAACATTTTCTTTGCGATGGGGTACATCGGGGTGACACCAGAGGTGTCTGTGTACTACTCGAATTGGAACCAATCCTTGATTTTCCTCACAGTCCAAACGCACTCGTAATGCGTAGGTCCGGAGTTCGAATCTCCGAGGCGGCTCCACGTTTCTGGCTCGTGTTTCGTAGATATTTTGAAGGTACAGCAAAACGAGATGGTGATGCTGGGCCGGCGTAGCCTTCCTCGATTAATGCACTCTTTTGGCGCCCTCTTATAACAACAAATCCCGGTTACCTCTTAAAAGGGGTAACCGGGATTTGTATTAATTTACATACCGGTCAGTCCTGCAATATCTACATCCGAGGGCACGAGGACAGCATCTATTGCGTGAATAACTCCGTTGTCGGCGGCGACATCGGCGATAAGGACAGTGGCCCCATTGACAGTAACTCCGTTTGCGGTGGAAAGCATTACATTTTGGCCTTCAACCGTGGCTACGTCACCATCTGTAATGTCGGCAGCCATGACCGTACCTGGAACAACGTGGTAGGTCAGGATTTTGGCCAGGGCGTCCTTATTCTCAGGAAGCAACAGTGCGTCAAGAACACCTTCTGGAAGTGCTGCAAAAGCTTCATTTGTTGGGGCGAACACAGTGAAGGGGCCCTCGCCACTCAAAGTTTCACCTAGATTCGCGGCCGTGATGGCGGCTACCAAGGTGCTGAAATCAGCGCCGGCTGAAGCGACGTCAACAATTGTGCCCACGCTCATTTCCTCTGTCAGGCCGGCCTCAGCCTCGGCTTCAGCGGTTGCCTCAGCGGTTGCCTCAGTCGTAGTTGCCTCGTCCGATGAACTGCTGCATGCTGACAATGTCAGGGCAGCTGCAACCGAAACTACCGCAATGGCGGCTCGACGTGTTACTCGCATTTTTTCTCCTTGTGATGTAGGTTTTAACTGAGAAACTGACACTAGTCGAGCTATTTTTTTTCGCATACTCAAAACTTGGTGGACCACTCGGCCACGTCGAACGACATCGTTTTACATCGAGCTATCGGCGACCGTGGATCATACAAAATCCCTTGAATCCGAGATTAAACACCAACCAACGCGATGCTGCGAACAAATTCGCTCGACGATTTTAATGTGATTGGATTCACATTCTTGTCAGGGGCCGCTGCCGTCAGGGAAAGTGACGGCTGGACGAGACTCAAATGTTGACGAGGTGACACTCGCTGCCCGAGCGGCAACGCGCGCTGATCGCTTTGATGCACTTGTCGCCGCTGGAACGACTACTCAGACCCAAGCGGATGCATTGTCAAGCAGGGGCGGGATGCCGGGCCAAGTAAAGCCAGGTTAGCGGCTGGCTTTCGTCACCTTCATCACGAGAGCATCTTGATCGTTGCCGGCAGCTTTAAGGTAGAAGGCTTGGATTTTGTTGTGCGAAGTTCTCTTCCCAATGATCACTCCGTCGGCGTCCACAGCGTGGAATTCGCCATTCTTATACATAATTCCCATGAACGGTTCCGGCTCACTCCACTCTCCAGTCTGGACTTCACGAAACGACTTGACTCCGGTGAAGGTCACCCCGTTGACCTTTTCGACGGTCCAGCGGAGGTCCGTATTCTTGAAGACTCCGTTTGCGAAACCATAGTTGGTCCCGACCCACACACCCTTCATCCCCACGTTTCTGGGCCCGGACTTCGTTTCAGCGTGTGCGACACCCATCGAAAGAAAGGTGAGCATTATCGCGGCGGTGGCTACCAATAGTTTTTTCACGTTCACAGGCGTAGTTGTCTATCGCCGGGAATACGCCAGTGCCCTCGTGTAGCAACCCGCAAACCACGGAGCATTCCAAGGCAGTGCTTCCCACCCGGAGCAGCGACAGGGTCCTGCCATTTCGGTATTACTGATTTTTTCCTCAGGCATCGTGGTGTTGCAATAGATGAGGCTTGTCGGGTGCGTGCACC